>JANMLW010000226.1:0-15863 GCA_031372765.1 Hyphomicrobiales bacterium | reverse complement strand
GGCGGGCGGGCAATGATGCCCATCGGGATGAAGTCTGCTTCAAGATCGTATTCGAGCTTGGGATAGATCGCAGGTGCGATGGTATGATGCGCCGCACCGATGAAAAATGTGTAGCCATCAGGGGCCATCTTGGCGGCAGCGGCGGCACCAATGGTGCCACCAGCCCCGCCCCTGTTGTCGATGATGAAACGCGCATTCATCTGCTGATCAAGCTGCGCTGCCAAAGGGCGGGCGAACGCATCCGTGCCGCCACCGGCAGGGAAGGGATTGATGAAGGTGATGGACCGTGTGGGCCATCCGGCCTGTGCTCTGGCTGAGGATGCAGGCAAAAAGCTGGTCGCTGCCGTGGCGCCAAGGCCTGCAATGACCGTACGGCGCGATATGCCATCTCCGGACCTGACCATCGTAGTCTCCCTTTTCGTGTTTTTTGCAATAACAGGATTGCCCCTGTCTTACTCGCAAGCTGACAGAAATGAAGCCCTGCATCAAGGTTATAATACAATATGCATTTGAGACGTCGGCTCAATGGTTGGGCTTGAAATCAGGTGGCAAACACGGGCAAGAGCAAGGGCACAAGATTGCCAAGGAGTATGCCTGTGTCAAACCATCTGTTCGATGCCATTCAGGCGGCCATGCCAGATGCTGCCCATGCTTTCATGGAGACCGGAGACGGCAGGATTGTCAGCTACAATGATGTCGTTATCGGCTCCGCCCGCATGGGCCATGTGCTTGTCGCACTTGGTGTTGTGCCGGGTGACAGGGTGGCAGTACAGGTGGAAAAAAGCCCGGAAGCCATATTGCTTTACTTCGCCTGTCTGCGGGTTGGGGCCATCTTTCTGCCGCTCAACACGGCCTACACCACAGCAGAGCTTGATTATTTCATCGGTGATGCCGAACCCCGCCTGATCATCTGCGATCCTGCCAAACGCGAAGCGCTCTCAGGGATAGCCCGGGGTGCAGCCATCGAAACGCTGGATGCGAAGGGGCAAGGCAGCCTGACGCACAAGGCTGCTCAGGCATCGTCCACGTTCGACACATTACCACGCAGCCCAGACGATCTCGCTGCCATCCTCTATACTTCGGGCACAACGGGCCGCTCCAAGGGGGCGATGCTGAGCCATGACAACCTGCTCTCGAATGCGCTGGCCCTGCGCGATGCCTGGCGGTTCACATCAAAGGATGTGCTGCTCCATGCCTTGCCGATCTTTCATACACATGGCCTGTTTGTGGCAACCAACATCATGCTGCTGGCAGGTGGATCGATGTTGTTCCTGCCCAAACTTGACCCGGACGCCGTGTTTCGCCTCATGCCCCGGGCCACATCGATGATGGGCGTGCCCACCTTCTATGTGCGCCTGTTGCAGGATGCGCGGCTCAACCGATCAGCCGTTGAGCACATGCGCCTGTTTGTATCAGGCTCGGCGCCTTTGCTGGCGGATACGCACCGCGACTGGAGCGCACGGACCGGCCACGCCATCCTTGAACGCTACGGCATGACAGAGACCAACATGAACACATCGAACCCCTATGAGGGGGACCGTGTGCCCGGTACTGTCGGTTTTGCCCTGCCGGGCGTTGATCTGCGTGTTGCCGATCCCGAGAATGGCAAGACACTGGCTGCTGATGTCATCGGCATGATCGAGGTGAAGGGACCCAACGTCTTCAAGGGTTACTGGCGCAACCCGGAGAAAACGCGGGAGGAATTTCGCGACGACGGGTTCTTCATCACCGGTGATCTCGGCAAGATCGACCCGCGAGGCTACGTGCATATCGTCGGGCGCGGCAAGGACCTGATCATCACTGGCGGCTATAACGTCTATCCCAAGGAGGTGGAAACCGAGCTTGATGCGATGCCAGGGGTGGTCGAAAGCGCGGTGATCGGCTTGCCACACAAGGATTTCGGCGAGGGCGTGACCGCAGTGGTGGTGCAGAAACCAGGTGCTTCGCTTGATCCCAAAGCGATGCTGGCGTAACTGGAGCATCGGCTGGCACGTTTCAAGTTGCCAAAGCGGATATTCATCGTTGATGATCTGCCGCGCAACACAATGGGCAAGGTGCAGAAGAATGTGCTGCGCCAGACCTATGCCGGGATTTATGATTGATCCCTAAGCCCGTGGCATTTCGGCCAGGTCCCAGTAGAGCCCGGCCATGATGGCCAGTCCTTCGGATATGATATTCAGTGGCACATGTTCGTTGGGCGCATGCTGGGAACAGGCGGGATAGGAATGGGGCACCCAGACCGTCGGCAGTTCCAGAACTTCGGAAAAGATGTCATTGGGCAGCGATCCGCCCAGATTAGGCAGAACAGCTGGTCTGGAGCCATAGGTACGCGTCAGTGATTCGACCGCAAACCGCACATAGGGATGCTCCGGATCAAGCCTTGTGGCCTGAAACATCTCCTCTCGTGAGGGCGCGATCTGCACACGGGCAAAACCATGGCGATCCAGAAAACGACGCAATGTCGTCATCATGGTTGTTGTTTCCACACCCACCACAAAGCGCAGTTGCATGCGGGCCCAGGCACGCGGCGGAATGGCATTGACAGGGGCCTTGGGATTGCCGCTCTCGAAGGCCAGCACCTCAAGGTTGCACCAGCCGAAAACTTTTTCAGCCAATGTCAGGCCCGGTTCTCCCCACCATGGCTCAAGTGCTGGTCCGCCGTCATTGGATGTGACCTCGATATCAGCCAACGCCTTGCGCACGCTTGCAGGAATCTCTGACGGCACAAACTCCGGTACGCGGATTTGCCCCGTCGGACCAACAAGGCTGGCAATGGCATGGGCCAGTTCAATCGCTGGATTGGAAATGAGTCCCCCCCAGTTGCCAGAATGGTGACCACCCTCGCGGGCATCGATCCACATATCGAAATTGAAGCCGCCACGTGCCCCCAGAAAGATCGTGGGGCGGGCCGCAGAAAGACGCGGACCATCGGAGGCCACCAAAAGGTCAGCCCGCAGACGTTCACGGTGTTGCTGGCAGAGTTCACGCAAGCCGGGAGAGCCGGTTTCCTCGCCCATCTCGATGAGATACTTGGCATTGAAACCGAGTTTGCCACGGGTATCCAGAACTGCCTTCAGTCCCGCCAGATTGATGGCGTGCTGGCCCTTGTTGTCGACAATGCCGCGCCCGTACCAGCGACCATCCTTTGACACGAGTTTCCAGGGCGAAAGGCCATGCGTCCATTCCGCATCCATGCCGCGTATGACATCGCCGTGGCCATAACCAAGCACTGTCAAGTCGGCGGGGTCTTCATGGCGCTCGGCGAGCAGAAACGGGCCTTTGCCCCTCGGGTTGGGCAATATCTCGGTCGCAAAGCCCATTGCCTTAAATTCAGGGATCATCTCCTGTGTCAGATACAGCATGAGATCCTCGGCCCGATCCGGGTTCTGGCTCTCGGTAGGGATGGCGATGCGCCGGGCCATGGTCTTCTGGAAAGCACCCGATGTGAAAGTCTGCACGGCGCGGTCGATGGCGGTCTGGCGTGTCATGTATATCAGCTTTCCACAGGGTCGCTCGATTGGAGCCGCTTATCTGGATCATGAAGATGGCAGGCAACGGCCTGATCTTGGCTGGCCAAAAGCACAGGCCGTATCTGGGCACACACAGGCATGACCGAAGCACAGCGCGGATGAAAGGCGCAGCCCGGCGGTGGGTTCACCGGATCAGGAAATGACAATCCCAGACCCGTATCGGGAACACCCTTGCCCGGTTCCGGGGTCAGAGCGGACGCCAGCAGCGCTTGAGTGTAGGGATGCCGGGGATTGGAGAACAAGGTGGCTGAATCCGCCAGTTCCACCACGCGCCCCAGATACATCACCGCGACACGCGTGGCGATATGTTCGACCACTGCAAGATTATGGCTGATGAACACATAGGTCGTGTCGAACTCGGACCGGAGCTCCATGAGCAAGTTGAGAATCTGCGACTGCACCGAAACATCAAGCGCCGATGTCGGCTCGTCGCAAACAATCATCTCTGGCTGCATCACCAGTGCACGGGCAATGGCCACGCGCTGGCGCTGCCCGCCAGAAAGCTGGTTGGGATAACGGTCTGCAAAGCGCCTGGGCAGACCTACCCGCTCCATCATGGCCAGTGCGGCCGAGCGCTGCTGCTCGCGGTTGCCGACGCCGTGCACGGAGAGCGGCAAGGATACCAGATCAACTATGCGCTGGCGCGGATTGAGGGACGAGTATGGGTCCTGAAACACGGGCTGCACGCGTTTGGCCACCGCTTTGCGATTGAGCGTCACGATGTCAACCCCGTCGAGATGGATTGCCCCGCCTGAGGGTGGCAGGAGGCCAAGCAGCAGTTTCGCCAATGTGGACTTGCCGCAGCCGGATTCGCCCACAATGGCTAGCACTTCTCCTCGGCGTATATCGAGATCGACCTGCGAAACCGCCTTCAACTGGCGGGCGCGGGTGAACAGGCCGCCGCCCAACGCAAAGGTTTTTGAGACGCTGCGCAGTTCCATCAGAGGTGCGCTTGCGGAAGCAATCATGGCGCAGGCCCCAGCACGCAGCGAACGCCGTGGATGTGCTGTGGGTATGCCGGTGAAACGGCGCTTTCGCGCCATGGAATCACGCTGCCGCAGGCTGCCATGGCCAATCCGCAGCGCGGGCGAAAGGCACAGCCCTGAAGCGCGCCCACAAGCGAGGGTACCGTTCCGGGGATTGTGCCAAGACGCTCTCCCGGCCGCACCTTGCCAGGCACAGGGATACAGTCCAGCAGGCCGCGGGTGTAGGGATGCAGCGGTTTGCCAAACACATCCGCTGCCGTACCCGTCTCGACAATCTCGCCCGCGTACATCACCGCCACACGGTCTGCCACACGGGACACTACCCCCAGATCATGCGTTACCAGCATCAGCGCGATGCCCAGATCACGCTTGAGGTCCACCAGCAATCGCAGGATCTGGGCCTGAATGGTTACGTCAAGAGCCGTTGTCGGTTCGTCGGCGATTAGCAGATCAGGCCCGCACATCAGCGCCATGGCAATCATCACCCGCTGACGCAGGCCCCCTGACAGTTGATGGGGATATTGATTCAACCGGTCATCGGCATTGGCGATGCCGACCTTGCCCAGCAGTTCGACGGCGCGGGCGATCGCAGTCTGGCGGTCAGCGCCTTTATGGCGGCGAAAGCCCTCTGTCATCTGTGCGCCAATGGTATAGGCCGGATTGAGGCTGGTCATCGGCTCCTGAAAGATCATCGCCATGCGCGAGCCACGCAAGGAATTCATGGCCTTGGGACTAGCCGCAGTCAGGTCGATGTCATCGAAGTACAACTGATCAACACTGCGCTGCGCGGCCTTGGGCAACAGCCCCATCATGGCCAGCGCAGTCATGGATTTTCCACAACCGGATTCACCGACAATGCATAGCGTTTCGCCCCGTTCGACATGAAAGGAGATATCCCGAACCGCATGCAGCATGCCGCCTGGTGTGGGGATATCCACCGACAGACCGGTGACCGACAACAGCGCCATCAGGCTCTCCCTTCCGGTGAGAGCACATCCCTCAGGCCGTCCCCCACCAGATTGATGGACAGGACCAGTATGGCCAGACCGAAGCCCGGTATTGCAATCAGCCAGAATGAAAAGAACATGTAGGCTTTGGCTTCCGAGATCATCAAGCCCCAGCTTGGCAGGGGTGGCTGCACGCCAAGTCCCAGGAATGACAAAGCGGCTTCCAGCAGGATGGCGCTTGCGGCCTCCACTGTTGCCACGACGATGAGTTGGGGTGCGACATTGGGTAGAATTTCGCGAAAGATGATGCGGGTTGTGGAAGCTCCCGCAGCCTGTGCCGCCGTGACATAATCCTGCGCGCGCACCTGCTGTGTCGCTGCCCGCATGACGACAGCGAAGCGATCCCATTTCAACAGCCCAAGCACCATGATGACGACAATCAGCGATCCACCAACAACGGCCACGACAGCAAGCGCCACCAGCACCACCGGAAGGGCCAGACGTGCCGTTATGATGAAGGTTATGGCCATGTCGACACGCCCGCCAAAATAACCGGCAACGAGCCCAAGAACCGTACCGATGGTGCCAGACAGGACCATCACCGCCATGCCGATCAACAGCGATATCCGCGCGCCGTGAAACAGGCGGGATAGATAGTCCCGCCCCAGATTGTCTGTGCCCAGCGGATGTAACGGATTGGCCTTTTCATGCCAGAAGGGAGGAATCAGACGCTTGGTCAGGTCCTGGGCGTAGGGATCATGAGCAGACAGCAACGGGGCAAAAAGGGCCGCAAAGACAATGATGGCCAGCAAGGTCAGTCCGGTCAGCAACCCGGCATGGCCGCGCACGCGCTTGAGCAGACGCGCCCGTTCCGATGGTCCTTCGGAAGGTTCGGGAACAGCGAGCACCGGTGTCATGACCTGCCTGTCCGCAAGCGGGGATCGATCCAGGCGTTCACCAGATCAGCACAGAGCGTCAGGACGACGTAGCTCACGGCCAGCAGCATCAGCACGGCCTGCGTGACGGGAAAGTCCTTGTGGGTGATTGACTGGTAAGCGAGATACCCCAGACCGTCGAGCGCAAAGATCGTCTCGATGACAATGGAGCCGCCCAGCAGAAATCCGAGCTGCACGGCGGCCAGGGCCACCACCGGCACAAGTGCATTGCGCAGGGCATGCTTGAGCACCACCGAAGCCGGCGACAAGCCCTTGGCGCGGGCCGTGCGGATATAATCCGCGTTCAGAACCTCGATCATGCCTGCCCGAACCAGACGCATGATCGGCGGCGTGACGTAATATCCAAGTGCAATGGTTGGCATGACAAAATGCAGCCAGGTCTCGCTGCCGGAAACCGGCAACCAGCGCAGATTGATCGAAAACACCATGATCAGCAACAGCGCAAAGAAGAAATTGGGTAGCGCCTGACCGGCAACGGCCAGTGAAAGCGCCAGCCTATCCAGCCACGAGTTGGGGCGCAAGGCGGCCACGATGCCAAGAGGCAATGATAGCAGCAGCGCGAAAAGAATTGACATGGTGCCCAGCCAGAGCGTCGTGCCGATCTTGGCCCCAATCAACCCGGCAACGCTCGTCTTGAAATAGAGGGACTGGCCAAAATCCCCACCCAGCGTGCGTATCAGCCAATCAAGATACTGCACAATCAATGGGCGATCGAGGCCGTAGGTCTTGCGCACGATGTCAATGTCGGCCTGGCGCGCGCCCTCACCGGCAATCGCCAGTGCTACATCGCCTGACAGACGCAGCAGCATAAAGCTGGCGGCAGACACCGTTATGGCGACCGCCAGTGCAAGAAGAAGGCGTTTCAGCGCATATGCAAGCAATAGGGGAATTCCTGAAACCATAAAATCGGGTCGGCAAGTCTCGACCGTGGGAAACTGATCTTACGGCTAACCCCGCCCTGAGCAAGGGCTGAAAAGTTCAACCATCAAACTTGTGGAAAAAAGGGGATCCGCCAGACGGGGGCCGTGTCTGGCGGATCCAACATCGGTTCCCTTGAAAGGCATCCGGTGCGGGATGCGGGGGTGGCCGATGTATGAGGTGTCCAAAGGTTAATCGCTGAGCGGCCAAGTGTCCGCAAAAGGATTAACGTGATCTCCGGAACACAGGCATAATCGCAGGGAAATATGTTCATCATGACAAGTCCAACATCGCAAATTAAGTCTAATTTTCATCCGTTTGACCCTATTTTAGGTCTTTGCCAGCAAGTTCCTGTTAGCCATGAAAATCCGATCAAAAGCCGTGCAGTTTGGAAAAACCCATAAAGGTCAATCGTTTGTACCTCATTCCGGCACTGCCATCAGGATGAACAAATCATGGCACTCACCGCGTACTTGCGGTTATGATCCCCAAGGACCCATCAAAGGCCGCTGCATTAACCTTGAAGGCTAAGACTTGTTTTACCATCTTGCCAAACTCGGCTGGTTTTTGCTGGAGCCGTCCAACCTGATTGTCTTCATCGGCATGCTTGGGTTGGTGCTGGGCTGGGGCCGTTTCCGGCCTCTGGGACACCGCCTCATGGCAACAAGCCTGGTGTTTTTGCTCGTGATCGGTCTGTCACCATTGGCTAACTGGCTTATCCTTCCGCTTGAGATGCGATTTCCGGTACCGGACCTTCAGGGGCGGAAGATTGACGGCATCATCGTGTTGGGTGGTGCCGTTCAGGAACGCCAGACCCTGGCCCATGGTCCATTGGCCGTGAATGATGCTGGCGAGCGCCTGATCGCCATGGCTGATCTGGCACGCCGGTATCCCGATGCCCGCATCGTGTTCACCGGCGGCAGTGCGCTTTATTCCAGTGCCCCAAAATCGGAGGGCGACGTAGTGCGGGAGCACCTGCTGACCTTTGGCCTGAAAGCTGACCGGATCCTGATTGAAGCCAATTCCAGAAACACCCATGATAATGCGGTGATGTCGAGACGGCTTGTCGATCCCAAAGCGGGCGAAACCTGGCTGCTTGTAACTTCAGCGTGGCATATGCCACGCTCGGTCGGCATCTTTCGTCAGGCAGACTGGCCGGTCATTGCCTATCCGGTCGATTTCAGGACCGCCGGCTGGCAGGATATCTCAGGAGGCTTCTGGTCAATCTCCGATGGCTTGCGCCGGACCGATACAGCAATGCGTGAATGGACAGGGTTGCTGGTCTATCGTCTGACAGGCAAAACCGGCGCACTGTTTCCAAAGCCTTGAACATATGTCAGCACTGCATGGCAGCCATTGGTCCGGTTGCATTGACAGCACCCCGTGATTGCTTCCTGATCATCAGACTTTAGTCTATTGATCGCCAGAGAGAAAAAGCGTGTACGATTTCGACAAGGATGCGCCGCTGCGCGAGAACATACGCCTGCTCGGGCGCATTCTAGGTGAGACTGTCCGTGACCAGGAGGGCGAAGAAACCTACGATCTGGTGGAGAGAATACGGCAGACATCCATCCGTTTTCACCGCGCCGAGGATGTGGATGCCCGCCGTATGCTCGAGGCAACACTGGACGGTCTTTCCCGCGGCCAGACCATCCACATTATCCGCGCATTCAGCTATTTCTCGCGTCTTGCCAACATAGCCGAAGACCAGCACCATATCAGCCGCACACGGCTGCGGGCCGGAGATGGCGCAGCGCCGCGCAAGGGTACACTCAAACGCGCCATGCAGGATGCAATGGCCGCAGGGCATGACGTAGCGGCGTTAAGTGCCTTCTTTGAGAACGCCAGCATTTTTCCTGTGATGACAGCCCATCCCACCGAAGTAGGGCGGCGCAGCACCCTGGATCGGGAGCGGGAAATTGCCGATATCCTGCATGTGCGTGATACATCGCGCCAGACACCGGATGAAGAAGCAGAAGGCCGGGAAGCGCTGGGCCGCGCCGTGCTGACGCTGTGGCAAACAGGATTGTTGCGCAAATCCAGATTGCGCGTGATCGACGAGATTGCCAACGGCATCGCCTGTTTCGAGCAGACATTCCTGCGTCAGTTGCCCCGCCTTTACGCAGCCCTCGAAGACGAGCTGGCAGTATTGGAAGGCGCGTCCAGCATAATAACCCATCCCGGCAAGACACTTCAGCCCAGCGCAAAACTGCCTGCGTTCTTTCGCATCGGCAGCTGGATTGGGGGAGACCGGGACGGTAACCCCTTTGTCACAGCCTCCGTGCTACGGCAGGCCTTTGCCATGCAAAGTGCCCATGTGATTGGCTATTACACCCGGGAACTTGAGCAACTGACCACTGAACTCTCGCTGGATACGCGGTTGGTGAAGGTATCGCCTGCACTTGAAGCTCTGGCGGCCGAGCCAACAGGTGCGCCTGCCAACCATGCCATACACCGGGGTGATGAACCCTATCGCCGGGCTATTGCGGTCATTTTGACCCGATTGGAAGCAACGGCACAGCGCCTGCAAACAAGTGACCTTGATACGTCTGCGGACAAGCATGCAATCTACCCGGATGTATCGGATTTCCTGATTGATCTCGATGTGCTGGACCGCTCATTGCGTGACAATGGTTCAGCTTCGTTGGCCAATGGGCGCTTGAGGCATTTGCGCCGGGCGGTGGATGTCTTCGGCTTTCATCTGGCCAGCCTTGATCTGCGCCAGAATTCCGACGTGCATGAGCGCGTGGTGGGCGAACTTCTGCGGCATGCCACGACGGATATTGATTATGCAAACCTTGACGAGGAGCAGCGCGTCGCGGTGCTTGTGAAGGAGCTATCGACACCGCGCCTGTTGGCCCTGCCCTATGCGGACTACAGCGCCGAGACGATCTCGGAACTTGCCATCCTGCAGGAGATGGCGCGCAAGCACGCGAAGTTTGGCCCCAAGGCCATCCCCAATTACGTGATCTCGAAAGCGAACGCGGTGTCGGATGTTCTTGAGGTGGCGTTGTTGCTCAAGGAGGTTGGATTGCTGCGACCGGGCACCGGCGCACTTGATGTCAATATCGTGCCGCTGTTTGAGACCATTGCGGACTTGCAGGCGGCGCCTGCCATCATGGACGTACTGTTTGGGTTGCCCCTTTATGCAGGCTTGCTGAAAAGCCGGATGCGGACACAGGAGGTCATGCTGGGCTATTCCGACAGCAACAAGGATGGTGGATTCCTGACTTCTGGCTGGGAACTCTACCGGGCCGAGACGGCCCTGATCGGGGTCTTTGCCCGCCATGCCGTCCGGCTCAAGCTGTTCCATGGCAGAGGCGGCTCAGTCGGGCGCGGTGGCGGGCCAAGCTATGATGCCATCCTCGCCCAGCCCGGTGGCGCGGTGCAGGGTGCCATTCGCATTACCGAGCAGGGCGAGGTCATTTCCGCCAAATATGGCAACCCGGAACTGGGGCGCCGCAATCTTGAGGTCATTGCCGCTGCAACACTGGAGGCAACCTTGCTGCATGGGCAGGAAGCGGAGGCAAAACCCACTTACCTCACGGCCATGCAGGAACTCTCCGATCTCGCTTTCGAGGCTTATCGCGCCCTTGTCTATGAAACGGAGGGTTTCGACCGTTATTTCCGGGAATCCACCGTCATTGGTGAAATTGCCAGTCTCAACATCGGCAGCCGTCCTGCATCCCGCACGAAATCACAAAAAATCGAGGACCTGCGCGCCATTCCCTGGGTGTTCAGCTGGGCACAGTGCCGCCTCATGCTGCCGGGCTGGTACGGATTTGGCAGCGCCATCAACACCTATCACTCCCGTCATGGTGATGCCGGCCTTGCCCTGTTGAAGGACATGGCGACGGTCTGGCCCTTCTTCCGCACGCTGCTTTCCAACATGGACATGGTGCTGGCAAAGACCAACATTGCCATCGCCTCGCGCTATGCCGGACTTGTATCCGATGAGACCCTGCGGCAGGCCATATTTCCACGCATTCAGGCCGAATTGGAAGCGGCAAGAGCGGGATTGCTGACAATCACCGGTCAGGTTGAACTGCTGGCGGGTAATGCGCTGCTTGCACGCTCCATTCGCAATCGCTTCCCGTATCTAGACCCGCTGAACCACCTGCAGATCGAATTGCTGAAACGCCACAGGGCCGGTGACGGAGACATGCGCATTGTCACCGGCATTCACCTGAGCATCAACGGCATCGCCGCCGGTCTGCGCAACAGCGGATGAAACGGTTCAAAGAGAGCCTGCTTTACTGCCAGCTGCGGAAGGCATCATCAAATGCCTGCTGACCACTGACGCCCTTCTCGATCACCATGCCGCCGCGCCGCCCGTTGCTTGCCAGAAACTCGACGTAGAGGAGAGGCCGGGTTTTCAGCATTTCCACATTGCGGCTGGAGGCTGGCTCAACCTGCGTCAGGGCCACAAGAAACACGTTCTCCATGACAGCTATGCCCTGCCCTGCCACGGCATAGCCCTGCTGGTTCTCGGTCTGGCGCAATTCCAGCAGGCTCAGGCTCTGGATTGCCCCCACTTCTGATCCCGACAGGCTGGAAAACTGCGTCTGGATGGTATGTGAGGCTGGAAAAGCGGCATCCCTGTTTCGCTGGATGGTGATTTCAGCCCGCAACCGGGCCTCGGGTACATCAACAATTGCCTTGATGGCCTGCTGCAGGGGCTGGCCTTGTCCGCCGCTCACCATCTCGGTGCGCCAGATAACCGTGCCCTGCCTGACGACGACGTTCTGTGACTTGTCGATGGCCTCAAGAATAAGTGCCATGCGATTGGCAATGGCAATGGCTGGCTGCACAACAGGCGGTACAGGCGCAGTGGAGAGCGGGGGTGGCGCGGTGGCTGGTATCGGGGGAGCCGGCGTTTCGGCTCCACCCGGTGACACGCGCTCGCTGGTCTTTGGTGCAGGAGTGGCAACGGGAGCAGCGGGTTTCACTACAGGCGGCTCGGATCGCCCGGCAGTCATGGGCGGATCATTGCGCTTGAGAAAAGCCAATGTGCCAATGGCAGCAACCACGACGATGCCAGCAGCTATAGCCAGTCCAATCAAGGGATTGCGGTTTCTGGCGCTGTCGCGCCGGGGAGCCTGCGGCCGGATTGGCCCACCAGAAACCGATGTGGCCTGTTCTGCCCTGACAACGCCGGGATACAGTGGCGCTGCATCACCGTTGATGGCGGTTGCCGATTCTCCTGTGCGGGTTTCGCTCTCGATCCGTCGGATAACATCCTCCAGCGCGCCGAGTTCACGGTCCAGAATGGCCTGTGCGACCGGTGGATCGAGTGAAGCAAGTTGCCGCGTCAGGGCGGAGCGCGCACGCTCATAGATGCCCTGGCGTGCATCGCCTGTGTTGGGATCGAGGGCCGTAACAGCCTTGATCAGGAGAGGATAATAATCTGCCATTGATCTCAGCGTTTACCCCTCAAACGGGTTGCGCATCAAGATAGTATCTTGCCGCTCCGGGCTGGTCGAGAGAACAGTGACAGGCGCACCGATCAATTCTTCAACACGGCGGACATATTTCACGGCCTGCGCGGGAAGGTCTGCCCATGACCGTGCGCCTGCGGTTGAATCCGACCAGCCTTCCATGGTTTCATAGATGGGCTTCACCCTTGCCTGTTCCAGTGCGCTGGCAGGCAGGTGATCATAGGCGCGCCCGTCAATCTCGTAGCCTGTGCAGACCTTCAGTTCCTTCAGGCCATCGAGAACATCGAGCTTGGTGAAAGCGATACCATCAATGCCCGAGGTGCGGATTGTCTGGCGCACCAGCACGGCGTCAAACCAGCCGCAGCGGCGCTTGCGGCCTGTAACGGTGCCGAACTCCTTGCCCTTGGTGCCGATTTCCTCGCCTATGGCATCAAACAATTCGGTCGGAAAAGGTCCTTCCCCCACCCGCGTGGTATAGGCCTTGGCAATGCCCAGCACGTAGCCGATAGCCGATGGACCAAGACCCGAGCCGGTGGCGGCTTGTGCGGCAACGATGTTGGAGGATGTCACAAACGGATAGGTTCCGTGATCAACATCAAGCAAGGCACCCTGCGCGCCCTCGAACAGGATGCGTTTGCCGGCGCGCCGTTCCTGATCCAACAGTTTCCAGACCGTATCGACATAGGGCAATACGGCAGGTGCCACCTGTTTCAATTGTTCCAGCAAAGCAGCGCCATCAGCCTCTTCAATGCCAAGCCCGCGCCGCAGGGCATTGTGATGCGCCAGCAGGCGTTCGATCTTGGGGGGCAAGGAATCAGGGTCCGCCAGATCAACCACGCGCAGCGCACGACGCCCAACCTTGTCCTCGTAGGCAGGGCCGATGCCGCGCTTGGTGGTGCCGATCTTCATGCCGCTGTTGGATGTCTCGCGGAAATGATCAAGCTCACGGTGCAGCGGCAGAATCAGCGTGGCATTGTCAGCCACCCGCAAATTGTCGCGCGAGATGGCAACGCCCTGCGCCCGCAGCTTTGTGGTTTCCTCGACAAAATGCCAGGGGTCAAAGACCACGCCATTGCCTATGACGGAGAGCTTGCCGGGTCGTACGATGCCCGAAGGCAGCAGGCTGAGCTTGTAGACCGCCCCATCGATGACCAGCGTATGGCCTGCATTGTGGCCACCCTGAAAGCGCACCACAACGTCAGCCTGCTCCGAGAGCCAGTCAACAATCTTGCCTTTTCCCTCGTCGCCCCACTGGGCGCCGACCACGACCACGTTACCCATGCCGTTTGTCCCTGCTGTATCGATCCAACCATCACGCAAGGAAAAACCCGGTCTTTGTATGCCGGGTTCTTCCGATGGGCGGTTACGCGATCATGACCGATCCGTAAAGTCTGAAGTTGGCTCACCGTGGAATTGGCTGTGGCTCCAGCACAAGTTCACGGTCATTGGGCCAGCGCATGCGGAAACCGTGGCGAATTTCCTTCTCCTCGCCCGGTTTGTAATCATAGGTCCAACCCATGACGCCGCGCTTGTCCTGCACTGTCTTTTCAGTGGCGGGCGTCATGTTGGCCAAGGCTTCCACGGTGATGGTGTTGTTTTCAGAGTATGGCACCTGATCGAGGATGGTGATGCGCATGGCGCGGTCATGCAGGTTCTTCACCGTAGTCTTGAACTCGCGCAGGTCCCCCCGCTGCCCTTGCGTCCAGCTCGCCTCCGTTTCGCGGCGACGCACGGGAACACGGCTCACCTTTACGCGTTCATCCACCCCAAAGCCCAGATCGACCATATCACCCGATGCCACTTGGGGGATGCGTCCTCGCCCCACAAACATCCCGTCTCTTGTCAGCGAGACATCCCCTGCCAGCAACGGCGCTTCCTCATCGTTGCTGAAACGCGCTTCCAGATAGGCCTTTGGATCGAGCCCGGGGGCTGATTTAATGCCCAGTGTTGGCTCGATGTCGCGGCCTCCCAACTGGAAAGACCGCGTGCTGCCATCGGTTGAAATGCTGATACGTCCGGGCACCACGAACTGCGCCGAGAAGCCGGAGGCTTCAAGCTGCGCCCGTTGCAGGATGACAGGTTCAGGTGCTGCCGGGGCTGCGACTTTGGCGATGGCTTCCGCATCGCGTCTGGCTTCCTGCATTGTCAGGTCAGCGGCCATTCCGGGTGCCATCCGGGTGCGCAGTGGCGACGCATTCTGCACGATGGGCGAGGGTTCATTGAAGCCAACGCGGACCGGTGGCAGATCGGGCACCTGCGTGCCGCCGCGGGCCTGCGCTGTGGAAACCGCCAGCGTCACATCACTCCAGTCCTCGCCGGTGCGTTGCGAAATGATGGCACGGCGCACCAGGGAGAGCCTGGGTTTCCCCTGTGCTGAACCTGTTACCAGCACAGCATCATAGGATGGCCGCCAGGACACGCTGCCGACCTGATAGGTCAACTTCAGAGTTGCCTTGGCACCGCCTGTCGATTCGACGCTGATGTTGGCCGCCCGTGTCACGCCCGCACGCGTACCCGCTCCGCCCTGACGGCCCAATGCCGCGATCTCCTCGTCGATCAGGCGCAACCCCGCATTGGCTTCACGCAATTCATCGCCAACCTTGGCTAATCCCTGGCCCACTACATCCCAGGCCTTTGACCACTCGGCAGGATCAGCGGGTTTGTCCTTGCCTCCGAGGATAGTGGGGGCCTGCTGGCCGATTGCATTTATCATCGCCTGTTTGGCATTCAGGGCATTGATCTGGGTTGTCTTGCCCTCACGGTCCTCGCGCAGTTTCTTCAAGCGGACGGCCACCTCGCCCATGGGTTGCGCCGTACCACCAAGAGGTTGTGTGCGCATTTCGATGGAGCCAATCTGCAAGTTACCGCTGGATACGCCCTCAACCCTGAGTGATGCCGGATCAAGCGCCTGTGGCAATCCGGCCACGACGACAGTATGCGCTCCGGCGGGTACATCGACCTCGACGATGCGTGTGACGGCCGCAACGCCGGGATAGACGATGACACCGTCTAACCGCGAGGAGGCGGATATCTCGGCGGCAAAAACCGGCGTGGCGCTGGACAACAGCACAAGCGTTAAAAAGCGAAG
>JANMLW010000202.1:0-19108 GCA_031372765.1 Hyphomicrobiales bacterium | reverse complement strand
GCGCGGACACTGGAAGACCTGATGCAGGATGTCATGCGGCCGATGATCCGGTCCTGGCTGGATGATAACCTGCCCACCATCGTCGAGCGGCTTGTACGGTCAGAAATCGAGCGCGTATCGCGCGGCGGACGTTGACGCGGCAGCTTCTCTCCGGTTTGTAGCATTCACGCTAAACCCTGATCGAAGCCGGGCCTGCTGCCCGGCTTTGCTGTATTGAACATGGGATACGATGGACAAGACCTTTGAACCCGCTGCCGTGGAAGCGCGTGTTGCCGCTGCCTGGATCGAGGCCGATGCTTTCAAGGCAGGCCGCAAGTCCCGCGTCAATGCGCCGGGCTTCTGCATTGTTATCCCGCCCCCCAATGTCACCGGCTCGCTGCACATCGGCCATGCGCTGAACAACACATTGCAGGATGTGCTTTGCCGGTACTGGCGCATGAAGGGCAAGGATGTGCTCTGGCAGCCCGGAACCGATCATGCGGGCATTGCCACGCAGATGATGGTGGAACGTAAACTGGCGGCAGAGAACCAGACTGACCGGCGCACCATGGGGCGGGAGGCTTTTCTGAAGGAAGTCTGGAAGTGGAAGGATGAATCAGGCGGCACGATCATCAATCAGCTCAAGCGCATGGGCGCGTCCTGTGACTGGTCCCGCGAGCGCTTCACCATGGACCCCGGTCTCAGCGAGGCCGTGCTCAAGGTGTTTGTCGATCTTCACGCACAGGGCCTGATCTACAAGGATCGCCGTCTGGTCAACTGGGACCCCAAGTTGCTGACCGCGATTTCCGATCTTGAAGTGGAGCAGCGCGAAATCAAGGGGCATATGTGGTACTTTAACTACCCCCTTGAAGGCGTTGATTATAATCCGGAAGATGATCGCACTTTCATCACCATCGCCACGACGCGCCCCGAGACCATGCTGGGTGACGGCGCGGTGGCTGTTCATCCGGAAAACGAGAAGCTCGGTTGGATGATCGGCAAGACTGTGATCCTGCCACTGGTCAACCGCCGTCTGCCGATCATTGCCGATACCTATGCCGATCCTGAAAAAGGCACAGGTGCAGTCAAGATCACCGCCGCGCATGATTTCAACGATTACGAGGTCTACAAGCGCCATATGGATGTCGTGCCGCTGATTAACCTGATGAATGCGGACGCCACCATGGTGGATGAACCGCATATGCCTGCGCAATACCGTGGCCTCGACCGCTACGCTTGCCGCAAGGCGGTCATTGCCGATCTTGAAGCGATGAACCTCGTCGCCAAGATCGAGCCTCACACCAACATGGTTCCCCACGGGGACCGTTCCGGCGTGGTGATCGAGCCGTGGCTGACCGAGCAGTGGTATGTGAACGTGAAGCCGCTTGCCGAAAAGGCGATGGCCGCCGTGCGCACTGGCAAGACGAAGTTTGTGCCCAAGGAGCGGGAGAAAATCTTCTTCAACTGGCTTGAGAACATCGAACCATGGTGCATCTCACGGCAGCTCTGGTGGGGACACCAGATTCCGGCGTGGTATGGACCAGACAAGCATGTATTTGTGGCACTGAACCATGACGCAGCGCAACACAAGGCTGATCTGCACTACGGTAAAGTTATGCCTTTAACCCGCGACCCCGATGTCCTCGATACCTGGTTTTCCTCCGCGCTCTGGCCATACTCCACCCTCGGTTGGCCGCAGAAGACGCCGGAACTTGCCAAGTTCTATCCCAACGACGTTCTGGTCACGGGCGCTGACATTCTGTTCTTCTGGGTGGCTCGCATGATGATGACCGGCATCCACTTCATAGATGATGTGCCCTTCAAGGACGTCATCCTGCACGGCATCGTGCGGGACGAGAAGGGCAAGAAAATGTCGAAGACGACGGGCAACGTCGTCGATCCGCTGACCGTCATTGATCAGTACGGTGCCGATGCTTTGCGCTTTATGCTTGCCGCCATGACAATGCAGGGCAGGGATATCCGCCTCGCTATGCCGCGTGTTGAGGGCTACCGCAACTTCGCGACCAAGATATGGAATGCCGCGCGTTTTGCCGAGATGAACGGCTGCGAGCGTGCCGTGGGTTTTGATCCTGCCAAGGTGACAAACCCGCTCAACCAGTGGGTGCTGTCCGAAGCGGCACGTGCAGAACACGATATTGCTGCGGCCATAGAGGGCTATCGCTTCAATGAGGCGGCTGATGCGGCCTATCGCTTCGTCTGGGGCACGTTCTGCGACTGGTTCATCGAACTCTCCAAGCCCGTGATGCAGGCGGAAGGGGCCAGCCCCGGCAAAGCCGAGACGCAGGCAACAGTCGCCTATTGCATCGATGTCATCTGCAAGCTGCTGCACCCCTTCATGCCCTATCTCACGGAGGAGTTGTGGGCGGCAAAGGCCGGTGTGGGCGCAGCCCGCCCGGCTCAAACAGACAACGAGACCTTGCTTTGTCTCGCAGACTGGCCGGATTTGCAGCACCTTGCAAACCCTGTCGCCGAAGTGGAAGTCGGCTGGATCGTCGACCTCATCACCGAGGTGCGCTCGGTACGGGCAGAAATGAACGTGCCCGGGGGCGCACAGGTGACGCTCGCTTTCGTCGAAGCGTCGCAGGAGGTGAAGGCTCGCGTTGCCCGTTGGGAAACCACGTTGAAGCGCCTGGCACGACTGGAAAAGCTCGATTTTGCCAGTACGCCTCCCGCGCAATCGGTGCCGGTTCAAATCAGGCGGGATGCGGCGGCCATGCCATTGGGCAGTATCATTGATGTCGAAGCGGAAAAGACGCGCTTGACCAAGGAGGTCGGCAAGCTCGATGGTGAAGCCATGGGCATCGAGAAGAAACTTGGCAACGCGGAGTTCGTGGCCAAGGCCCCCGAAGAGGTTGTGGAGGAAAACCGCGAGCGGTTGGCCACATTGCGGGCGCGGCGTATGCGGTTGGCAGAGGCTGTGTTGCGCTTGGGATAATTGCTTGAATTGATGCACTTTATCAAATTATGTTGCATCTCTCTTCAAACTGTCGTTTTTGCGTCACAAGTGAAGCTGATTGCCTGCGTTACATCGGGTGGATTCTGATCACGACCCGGTAACCCGTCACGATGAGAAAGCGTCTGCTTCCCCCATGCTGAAGAGAGCTTATGACTGGATCGTGTCTTACGCGAACCATCCGCGTGCGGTTTGGGTGTTGTTCTGGGTGACTTTCTTTGAAAGTTCCTTCAGCCCAATACCTCCCTTACCGCTGCTTATTCCCATGTGCATCGCTAATCCAAGGCGGTCATGGATCTACGCTCTGGTATGCACGGCCGGAGCCTGCGCTGGCGGTTTTCTGGGCTATGGCATCGGGCATTTGCTCTATGAATCTGTTGGCAAGTCTATCATTGAATTTTACGGTCTTGCCGAGGCGGCCAACAATCTCCGGCATGAAGGTTCAAAATTCTGGTTTTGGGTGCTTATCACCAAAGGTTTGACACCGATCCCTTTCAAGATTGTCACCATCATGTCGGGCGTGCTGGAATATAGCTTGCCTTTGTTTTTCATCGGGATGTTCGTTTCGCGCCTGACGTTTTTTGCCATGTTTGCTGTGGCAATTTATTACTACGGCGAGAACATCCGCACCTTCATTGAAAAGCACTTGCCGCTGGCAACAGCAATCCTGCTGTTTTTTGTTATTGGCGGATTTTTCGTGCTGCCGCTGATCCTGTAAAGGGCACTTCGTTCAGCTTGGACTTTACGAAAATGTTGCCTCCCCGCAACACATTTACACCAATTGTAAAGTGCTCCGCAGTGCGATCTCGGTTGCCGCAATCTTGCCATGATGCAAGCGCCACCCCAATGGGCACTAACCAATTCAATTCGTTAAATTTTCTATGACATGACAGCAGGGCTTCGCGGCGTATCTCCCTCATCGTGGCGTTGAAAATACTCTTGTGAGATGACGACGATGCGTGGCAACCCGTCCTTGTGATCGGTTGCATATCGGCAACGGCTCCGGGATGAATAAGCAACAGGCCCAAATCGGCCTCAGATTATGGACTGAAAAGCATGGACGCGCGCGTTTTCAACAAGAGTAAATTGCCTTCCCGCCACGTGACTGAAGGGCCAGAGCGCGCTCCCCACAGATCCTATCTTTATGCCATGGGTTTGACAAAGAAGCAGATTCACCAACCGCTGGTTGGCGTGGCATCTTGCTGGAACGAGGCAGCCCCCTGCAACATTTCGCTCATGCGACAGGCGCAGGCGGTCAAGAAAGGCGTCGCAGCCGCCAACGGTACGCCCCGCGAGTTCTGCACCATCACCGTGACAGACGGCATTGCCATGGGTCACCAAGGCATGAAGTCCAGCCTTGTTTCGCGCGAGGTTATTGCGGACTCGGTGGAACTGACGATGCGCGGTCACAGCTACGACGCGCTGGTTGGCCTGGCCGGTTGTGACAAGAGTCTGCCTGGCATGATGATGGCTATGGTACGCCTCAACGTGCCGTCGATCTTCATTTACGGAGGCTCGATCTTGCCCGGAACCTTCAAGGGCAGGCCCGTGACCGTTCAGGACGTTTTCGAGGCGGTCGGCAAGCATTCGGTCGGCGACATGTCTAACGAGGATCTTGAGGAACTGGAAATGAAGGCCTGTCCTTCGGCTGGTGCCTGCGGGGCGCAGTTCACGGCCAACACCATGGCAACAGTGTCGGAAGCCATCGGTCTGGCCTTGCCATACTCTGCGGGTGCACCAGCGCCTTATGAAATGCGCGATCAGTTCTGCATGACTGCTGGCGAGATGGTCATGGAGTTGCTGGCCCGCAATATCCGCCCACGCGACATCGTGACGTTGAAGGCGCTGGAGAATGCCGCCGTCGTGGTTGCTGCTTCCGGCGGCTCCACCAATGCTGCGCTGCATTTGCCCGCCATCGCCCATGAATGTGGCATCAAGTTCGATCTGTTCGATGTGGCCGAAATTTTCAAGCGCACGCCTTACATCGCTGATCTCAAGCCGGGCGGAAAGTATGTCGCCAAGGACCTGTTCGAGGTCGGTGGCATTCCCCTGCTGATGAAATCGCTGCTTGATGGCGGACACTTGCACGGCGATTGCATGACCGTCACGGGTCGCACGATTGCCGAGAACATGGCGTCAGTGAAATGGAACCCCGATCAGGACGTGATCTATCCCGTCAGCAAGCCACTCACCAAAACAGGTGGCGTTGTCGGACTTAAGGGCAATCTGGCCCCTGAAGGCGCAATCGTGAAGGTGGCTGGCATGCCAGCCGACAAGCAGGTGTTCACCGGGCCAGCACGGTGCTTCGACAATGAGGAATCCTGTTTCGAAGCTGTGAAGAAGAAGCAATACAGGGAAGGCGATGTGCTGGTCATCCGGTATGAAGGGCCACGTGGTGGTCCAGGCATGCGCGAAATGCTGTCGACAACCGCAGCGCTTTACGGGCAGGGCATGGGCGACAAGGTTGCCCTCATAACCGATGGTCGGTTCTCGGGCGCCACACGCGGTTTCTGCGTTGGCCATGTCGGACCCGAAGCCGCTGTTGGTGGTCCTATCGCCCTGATCCGGGACGGCGATATCATTCACCTCGATGCCATCACAGGAAAGCTCGAAGTTCGCCTTACCGATGCCGAATTGGCGGCGCGTCATAAGCTCTGGAGACCGCGTGAAACCGAGTTTGGTTCAGGTGCTTTGTGGAAATACGCGCAGGGTGTCGGAACAGCCCGAGATGGTGCTGTCACCCACCCCGGTGGTGAAGGTGAAAAACAGTGCTATGCTGATATTTGAGCGCAATCCTTTGCAGGCCTTTGGCCTGAAGATTATCCTGGGGGGCATCTGCCTTCTGGGAAGCGCTTCGTTTTTTGTCGATAAGTCGCAAGCCTTCGAGATAAAGGAAGGCACAACGGAAACCGCGCCCAAGGTGGCGCTTCCTGCCTTGCCCTCCGCCTCAGCGCCTGTTTTGCCTACCTTTGGCGTTGACCGCACGGTCAAGGATGCATGGCGCGGGTTTCTGCACAGCTACCGCTCAGGCGACAAGAAACATGCCCTTCAGGAACTGGAGTTCGCTGCCGAGAAGGGTGATATTCTGGCGCAGTGGAAACTGGGACGGATGTATGCCGATGGTGACGGCGTTGTTGCCGATGATTTCAAGGCCTTCAAACTGTTTTCACGCATCGCTGATGCCCGCGCGGATGAAAGCCGTGATTCAGTCCATGCCGGTGTTGTGGCCAATGCGTTTGTGGCGCTTGGTGCTTACTGGCTGGATGGTATTCCCAAAAGCCCTGTGAAGGCCAATCCGGCACACGCTGTCAAAGCCTTCAACTATGCCGCAACTTATTACGGCCATCCTGAAGCGCAGTATCAACTGGCCCGCATGCTGCTGGATGGGACGGCCGGACGCATAGAACCCCGCACCGCACTCCGCTGGCTCAACCACGCGGCTGAAAAGGGCCACACCGAAGCGCAGGCTGTACTGGGCCGGATGCTGTATCTGGGTGAATCCATTCCACGCCATGGCTGGAAAGGCCTGATGTGGCTGAAGGTGGCGCGTGAAAACGCTGATGTTGAAAAGCATAAATGGGTGGTCGAGATGTACCAGCGCGCCCATGAATCAGCATCTGAGGAAGACCGTCGAACGGCGCAGACTCATGCAGACAGGTTCCGGCGCTCTGCGGAAAAGCGCTGAACCTCAGCCCAGTCGCTGGGTCACGACATAAAGCGAAATAGCCGCCGCATTCGAGACATTGAGCGAGCCAATGGCACCCGGCATTGGCAGGCGCGCTATCACGTCGCAGCTGTCCTGTGTCACGGGGCGAAGGCCTTTTCCTTCAGCCCCCATCACCAGACAGATAGGACGGCGCATCTCCACATCGCCCATGTTTACCGCGCCGTCTGAATCCAGCCCAACGCGCAAAAAGCCGCGCTTCCCCAGTTCGTCCAGTGTCTTGGCCAGATTTTTTACCTCGATGAAGGGTACATGCTCCAGCGCGCCGGATGCCGCCTTGGCCAGTACACCCGTGACTTCCGGACTGTTGCGGTTGGTTACAATCATGGCCGACACACCGAATGCAGCGGCCGAGCGCAGAACAGCGCCCACGTTGTGCGGGTCTGTCACCTGATCGAGCGCGATCAGCAGGCTGGCGGCAGGGATATCATCCAGTGTCATCGGCTCCAGTGGCTCGGCGATCAGCAGCACGCCTTGATGGACCGCATCCTTGGGCAGTTGCTTGCCGATATCGTCGGGTTTGACGATTGTCGCTTCAATCGGCAGCTCGACGGATTCGCGCAGGCGCAGGATGCCGTTTTCTGTGCCGACCAGTTTGATGAACCGGCGGTTGGGATTACGCAACGCTTCCACGACCGTATGGATGCCATAAAGGACATGGTTGCCATCCTCGCGCGTGCCGGGAGCCGCTTTGGGTGGCTTGTTATGGAAGCGCCTGTGGGCCGGTTTGCCACGGCGCAGGGTATCAGGGCGGAATGTGTCTGGACGATCATTATTGCTCATGACATGTCGGTGAAGGCCGGAGCGCGGCTTGTCAATGTGCTTTGCGGTTTATGGAGCATTGATGATCCGGCGATGATTTGGAAATTCGACGTTTGAAGGTTGACATAGTGGCAACCGTTTTCCATAAGCCGAGCGCTGACGCTGTTGGCGTTGGGAGAATGTCCCGAGTGGCAAAGGGGGCGGACTGTAAATCCGCTGGCTACGCCTTCGTAGGTTCGAGTCCTACTTCTCCCACCAACCGCCCTCTCAAATCACGCGGTCAATCCATTGCCACAGCGATGTCAGCCAGACCATGGCGGTAAGCAGCAAGGTCATCAACACGGCCGCTGATCCAAGGTCCTTCACATAGCCAATCAGTTCATGCTGATCCGGGTGCAGGCGGTCACAGAGTTTTTCGATAGCGGTGTTGAGCAATTCTACAGCCAGCACGATCAGTACAACGCCGATCAGCGCGATGCGTTTCCAGGTTTCATCTGCAATGATGAACGCAATAGGAATTGCTGCCATGAGCAGGAACATTTCCTCGCGCACGGCGGATTCAGAGCGAAAAGCGCGCCCGATGGCGCGCCTTGAGTTGTAGTAGGCAGCAATAATGCGTTGCATGGACTCGGATCAGTCGATGGAGATATTCGCACCTCTGATGACCGGCTCCCAGATTGTCAATTCCCTGGCCACGAATTCAGCCAATTGCTGCGGCGTGGTACCTACCGTAAGGGCGGAGATATCCGTCAATTTGGCCTTTACAGCAGCGTCCTTGATTGCCTTGTTGGCTTCCTCGTTGATCTTGGCAATGACAGCTGCTGGTGTGCCAGCGGGTGCGAACAGGCCGTTCCATGAGTAGACGTCGTAATCCTTCAGTCCGCTCTCGATGACTGTCGGGATATTTTCAAAGCCCGGCACGCGCTCCTTGACGGTGACTGCCAGGGCCTTGATCGATCCAGCGCGGATATGCGGTACTGCCGGAGGCAGATTGTCCATCATGATCTTGATCTGGCCACCCAGAAGGTCATTCATGGCCGGCCCGCCGCCCCTGTAAGGCACATGCTGCATGTCTGTGCCAGTCAGGCGCTTGAACAGTTCACCCGCAACATGGTTGGGTGTGCCATTGCCTGATGAAGCATAGCTGTGCTTGCCGGGTTCCTTCTTGAGCAGGGCGACCAGTTCGGCAATAGTGTTGACGCCCAGAGAGGGGTGAACAAGAACAACGCTGGGAATGGTGGCCAGAAGCGAGATCGGCGCAAAGTCCTTCACCGGATCGAACAGCTTGGTCTTGGCCATGATCGGGTTCAGGGTATGGGTTGAAATCGTCCCCATCAGGATGGTGTACCCATCGGGCGACGCTTTGGCCACGGCCGCTGCGCCAACACCGCCGCCAGCACCAGCGCGGTTTTCAACGATGACCTGCGAACCAATGCTCTCGCTCATCTTGGCGGCAAGAATGCGCGCCACGACATCAGTGGAGCCGCCAGCCGCAAAGGGAACAACGATGGTGATCGGTTTTGCCGGAAAGGCCTGGGCTGAAGCGACCGAAGGCAAAATTGCAGTTGCGGCTGCACCGACCAGGACGGCGCGGCGTGAAAGGTTTGTCATTGATTTCTCCCTTATCGATGGTGGACTTTTAAACAGTCATGCCGCTGCGTCAAACGGCAAGATATTGCTCGCGTATGCTGGAGTCAGTTGCCAACGTCTGCATGGCGCCATCGAAACGGACAAGCCCCTTTTCGACAACGACCGCGCGCTCTGCAACAAGCTGGGCAAAATGCAGGTTTTGCTCGGAAATCAGGACGGTCAGTCCTTCGCGCTTCAGGCGGATTATCGCCTTGGCCATATCCTCGATGATGACAGGAGCCAGCCCCTCTGATGGCTCATCCAGCAGCACCAATCGGGGGTTGCCCATCAGAGTGCGCGCAATGGTCAGCATTTGCTGTTCTCCGCCGGACATCTGCCCGCCGGGACGGTCCTTCATTCGGCCAAGATTTGGGAAGATGTCGAACAACGCTTCAGGTGTCCAGCGCGGCGCGCCGGCGCGGGCAGGGCGCTCTCCGACACTAAGGTTCTCCATGACCGTAAGTTCCGAGAATATCCGCCGCTCTTCGGGCACATAACCAAGTCCCAAGCGTGCAATCTCGAATGGCTCCCGCCCGGCTATGGCATGATCCGCAAACTGCACCGTCCCGGAGGATGGGGGAACCAATCCCATGATGGCTTTCATGGTCGTGGATTTGCCCGCACCGTTGCGACCCAGCAATGCCACTACTTCGCCTTCTGCCATGTCAAATGTAATGCCGTGCAGGATATGGGCGCGGCCATAATAAGCGTTCATATCCCGCACACTGAGCAGGGACTCCGCCATCAGTGCTTGTCTCCGAAGGTTGCGCCCGTACCAAGATAAACCGCTTGAACATCAAGGTTTGCGCGCACTTGCTGGGATGTCCCTTCCGCAATCAAGCGCCCGCGATCCAGCACGATAACCCGGTTGGCATGGGCAAAGACCACATCCATGTCGTGTTCCGTGAAGAGGACAGCAATGCCACGGGAGCGTGCGATATTGGCTGTAAGGTCCATAAGCGCAATGCGCTCGCTGGGGGCCATGCCGGCGGTTGGCTCATCCATCAGCAGCAATCTGGGAGCATTGGACAGCGCCACGGCGAGTTCCACCCGCTTGAGATCACCATATGCCAATACACCGCAGGCACGGCTGGACTGATCCGTCATATCGACCAGTGCCAGCAGCTCGTCCGCTTTGGCGCTGTGAAAAGCTGTCGCGCTGCCGATGATCCTCCATTCCTGCCGGTTGGCGGCGATGAGTGCGGTTTGCACATTTTCCTTTACGGTCATCGAGCCATAGGTCGCGGTTATCTGAAAAGTGCGCCCCACGCCCTTGTGCGCCACAACGCGGGGAGGCAGGCCAGTTATTTTTTCACCCAGCAGGGTGACGCTGCCACGGTCCGGCTTAAGGTGTCCGTTCAGCATGTTGAAGCAGGTTGTCTTGCCAGCGCCATTGGGACCGATAAGCGCCAGAAGCTCGCCAGCAGACACCTCGAACGACACACCGTCCACAGCTTTTACACCGCCAAAGGTCTTGGCAATATCGGCAACAGACAGCACGACACTCATGGTTTTTCGCCTTGCGCCCTGCGCTCGCGCCAATCCATGGCTGTACCAACCAATCCCTTGGGAAACAGCACGACCAGCAGCACTATGATCAGGCCAAGGATAAACCGCCAGTAGCTGGTGAAGCGCATGAGCTGTTCCTCCAGGCCGACAAAGACAATCGCGCCCGCCACGGGTCCGCTAAGCGTCTGCACCCCGCCCAGTAGCACCATCAGCAAGGCGTCGACAGATTTGGGAATCGCCATGTAGGTGGGGAAAACAGAGCCTTTGAAGAAGGCAAACAATCCGCCCGCGAGTCCGGCTGCAACAGCCGCAACGGTGAACCCAGCCCATTGCAGGCGCTGCACATTGAGGCCGCTGGCTTCCGCTCGGAGGGGGCTGTCCCGCCCAGCCCGCAGTGCATAGCCGAAGGGGGTAAAGACCAGCATGCGTAACAGCAGGATACCGATAACGGACAACAGAAGTGCGATATAGAAATACACCAGCTTGGGCTTGGCCCACGCACTTGGCCAGACACCAAGGATGCCATTGTCACCACCAGTGAGATCTACCCACTGGAACGCCGTTGCCCAGGCGATCTGCGCAAAAGCCAGTGTCAGCATGGCTAGATAAACGCCTGACAGGCGCACGCAAAACCAGCCAAACAGCAGGCCAGCCAATCCTGCCAGCAAGGGTGCAGCGAACAAGCCGACAAGCATCGGTGCCGCCAGCCATTTCACGGCGAGGGCTGCACCGTAAGCGCCCAATCCGAAGTAGGCGGCATGTCCGAAGGAGTGCATACCACCCGGTCCCATCATGAAATGCAGGGATGCGGCAAACAGTGCAAAGATCAGAAGTTCAGTCATGAAGGAGATGCTGTAATCTCCCAGCAGAGGCGGCAGCAAGACAAACACTGCCAGCACAGCCGCACCGATCATCCTCGTCAGGTTGTCAGCCGGCAAAAACAGTGGCTCAGGCAATACCTGCCCCTTTGTGGCAAGGCCCGATGGTTTGCGCCCAAGCAAACCATATGGCTTCACCACCAGCACAACGGCCATGACGATGAAGGCGAGCACAAGTGTGCTTTTGGGGAAGAATACGATACCAAAGGCATGCACGAGGCCGATGAGTACCGCTGCAATGTAAGCCCCCGTGATACTGCCCAATCCGCCCACAACCACTACGACGAACACTTCTGTGATCATCGAAAGGTCCATGTGCAAGGTCACGGCTTCGCGAGGCAGTTGCAGCGCTCCGCCCAACCCGGCCAAGGCAGAACCGAACATGAAAACCGAGGTGAACAGCAGGCGCTGATTGACGCCAAGCGCTCCTACCATTTCGCGGTCCAGCGTGGCTGCACGCACCAAAGTGCCCCAGCGGGTCCGGTTGAACAACAACCACAGGATGCCCAATACGATTGGACCGATGAAGATCAGTAAAAGCTCATAGGTGGGAAACCGGTTATCAAACAGGATGACAAAACTGCGAAACCCCGGCGCGCGGGGGCCCAGTTTGTCCTCCGGTCCCCATATCGCCAGCGTGATGTCCTGAATCATCAGCACGACGCCAAAGGTGGCGAGTAACTGGAAAAGCTCAGGGGCCTGATAGATTCGCCGCAGGATAGTGACTTCGACCAGTGCGCCAAGGATGGCAACGACCACGGCGGCGAGGACGATGGCGGACCAGAAGCTCCAACCATTGTCTCCCCCGAGAACGCTCACCAGCGTATAGGCGATGTATGCGCCCAGCATGTAGAATGAGCCATGGGCAAAGTTCACGATGCGCGTGACGCCAAAGATGATGGACAGGCCACACGCAACAAGGAACAGCGACGAGGCTGAAGCCAGTCCGTTCATGGTCTGGATGAGGAAGAAGTCCATTCAGGCTTGCTCCGACGCCGGCAATGGCTTGGTGCGTCCTTCGAGGCTAACCTCCGGCTCGCACCTCATGATGAGGGGATCAGCGCATTGCAAAACTCAATTATCCTCATCCCGGGGTGCGGAGCCAAGCCAAAGCAGGTTAAGCCCATCAAAGCCTCGAAGGCCTCATGATGTCAGCGCAGCTCAAATTGCCATGTGTCTTATCATTGCGGGCGAAGCGTCTTCACCACGGCATCCGATGGCAGGTACTTGTCGCCGTCAGCGTAGCGCCAGTTCACCATTACACCCTTACCGTTCTTCACATCCGTACGCCCGACAAAAGCTCCCAGCGTTGACTGGTGATCGATTGCGCGAAACTCAACCATGCCAAAGACGCTGCTGAACTTGAGGCCTTTCATCGCATCGATCACTTTTTCATTGTCGGTCGTGCCGGCTTTTTTCAGGGCGGCGACAATAGCAATCACTGTGTCATAGCCCACAACCGAACCAAGACGCGGATAGTCATTGAATCTGGCAGTATAGGCTTCACGGAATTTGGTATGTTCAGCCGACGCTATATCGGCATGGGGGTAGCCAGTCACGATCCAGCCCTTGGGCGTTTCAGCACCCAGCGGATCCATGTATTCCGGCTCGCCAGTCAGCATGCTGGCGACCACTCGGCCCTCGAAAAGACCGCGTGTGTTGCCCTGCCGGACGAAATTGATCAGGTCACCGCCAAATGTCACATTGAAGATGGCATCTGGCTTGGCAGCCTCAATGGCTTGAACGGTGGCACCCGCATCGATACGGCCAAGTGCGGGATATTGCTCGACGACAAACTCGACATCCGGTTTGGCGGCTTTCAGCAATTCCTTGAACCACTTGGCGGCTGATTGGCCATATTCGTAATTTGGCGCAACGACCGCCCATTTTTTCGCGGGCAGTTTGGCTGCTTCCTCTACCAGCATGGCAGCTTGCATATATGTGGAAGGGCGAAGGCGGAAAGTATAACGGTTGCCTTTGCCCCACACCAAGGCATCAGACAACGGTTCAGAAGCAACATACAGGCGCTTGTTTTGATTGGCGAAATCGGCAATCGCAAGGCCGACGTTGGAGAGAAAGCCACCTGCCAGGATATCGACTTTTTCCGAATTTATAAGGTCCCCTGCAAGGCGTACCGCATCTTCCGGCTTGCCGCCATCATCCCGGAACACGCTCTCGAGCTTGCGACCAAGCACACCGCCAGAAGCGTTGATCTGCTCAACCGCCATGTCCCAGCCGTTCCGGTATGGACGCAAGAATGCCGGCTGTGCCGTGTAGCTGTTGATTTCACCGATGCGGATTGGGGCACCCTGCGCCCGCGCCAGTGTTGGCGCTGCGAGAGAGGCAGTTGCTCCGGCAACGAAATGACGGCGATTCAGGCGCATTGATCCAACCCTCCATGAGATCAAAAAATCTGTCGCAAACGTGAAGGGCTGATCATGCCCTGTCAATGTCTGATTACAGTGTCCAGCTGTGCCAGGCATGAACGGACGGACGATTAAATACTCAGATATATATGTAATATAATTTAAAGACATAAATGAATGTTTATTGTTTGACATTCAGAAAATACCGTTCTATATAACGAACAGCGCCGATTTGAGCAACAGCTTGCGGGCGCTTCGGGAACGGGGATGAACCCCGTTGCCGGTAAACAAATGCAGCTAAAGCGCCGGGAGTGCGGAATGTGCCATGCACGTTTTGCAAACCCTCCGTTTGACGCTGCGGCCTCGACAAAACGGAGATGGAACATGTCGATTATCAGCCGCCGCACACTCACCAGCCTTCTTGCCGGAGCCGCTTTTGTCGCTTCTGCAAGTTTATCAAACGCTCAGGCGTTGAAGGAAATCCGTCTGGATTTTGCAACCTACAATCCTGTTTCCCTGCTTTTGAAAGAGCGAGGGCTACTGGAAAAGGAATTTGCCGCTGACGGTATTTCCATTCGGTGGGTCCAGTCCGCCGGTTCCAACAAGGCTCTGGAGTTTCTCAACGCCTCGTCCATCGACTTTGGTTCGACAGCCGGGGCAGCAGCACTTCTGGCCCGGGTCAACGGTAATCCGGTGAAATCCATCTATGTCTATTCCCGTCCGGAGTGGACAGCTCTTGTCACCAAGGGCGACAGCAAGATCACCTCTGTTGAAGACCTCAAGGGCAAGCGCATCGCCGTGACTCGCGGCACGGATCCGCACATCTTCCTGGTCCGCGCCTTGCAAGAGGCAAAACTGACTGAAAAGGACGTCAAGCTCGTTTTGCTCCAGCATCAGGATGGCCGCACGGCACTTGAGCGTGGTGATGTGGATGCCTGGGCCGGTCTTGACCCCCTCATGGCGGCCGCCGAAGTGGAGAGTGGCGCAAAACTGTTCCACCGCAAGGCAGAAGCGAACACATTGGGCGTCCTGAACGTGCGCGAGGAGTTTGCAACAAGCAATCCTCTGATCGTCAACCGGGTACTCAAGGTTTATGAGCAGGGTCGCAAGCTGGCATTGGCCGAGCCAGCCGCAGTGAAATCGGTCCTCATCGCTGCGACCAAATTGCCGGATGCCGTGATCACCCGCCAACTGGAACGCACGGACTTTGCCGATGGTACGTTCACGCCAGCCCGCAAGCAGACGATCCTTGCAGCAGCCGTTGCCTTGCAGGGGGCAGGACTGATCAAGCCTGACGTCGATGTTCGCGAAGTGGTACGGGCCTTGATCGACGACAAGCCGATAAAGAACACCAAGGTCAACTGATCAGCATCAACTGAACTGTCTCCCTTCTTCGGATTTGATCCGGAGGAGGGGGTAGTCTTGCCAAGAGCATTGTCATGAGCCTGACCCACCCCATTGAAGCCAATTCCTCGGTTGCAATCTCGCCACACGCAAAAATCCGGCATGTACCAAACTGGGTGCTGGGCTTGCTGGTTCCACTTGGATTGGCCTTTTTGCATGAGTTGGCGGTTGCCAAAGGCTGGATCAGCGGCCGCCTTCTGCCGCCGCCATCACGGATTGGAAAGACCCTTTGGGCGCTGGCAGTGGAAGGCGAACTTGCCACGCACATAGGCGCAACGCTCCTGCGTGTCATGGCGGGCTTTGCTGCCGGTGCCGCCACCGGTGTCGTGATGGGGGCAGTTTCTGGTGTCTCGCACCTGACGCGTCAACTGGTTGATCCGCTGTTGCAGGCCATGAGGGCCATCCCCTCCATTGCCTGGGTGCCGTTGTTCATTCTGTGGTTCGGGATATTTGAAACTTCCAAGGTTGTGCTGATTGCAGTTGGCGTTTTCTTCCCGGTCTATCTCGGTGTATCGGGAGCCATCCTTTCGGTTGACCGCAAGATCGTCGAGGTGGGGCGGGTGTTCCGCCTCACGCGCCTTGCGCTTGTTCGCCGTGTGCTGTTGCCAGCCATTCTTCCGACCACGGTGATTGCACTGCGCAGCGGCCTGGGCCTTGGCTGGATGTTCGTGGTGGCAGCCGAATTCATGGGGGCGTCAGAAGGCCTCGGATTTTTGCTGATTGACGGTCAGCAATTGGGCAGGCCTGAGCAGATTCTGGCAGCACTCGTCACTTTTGCCGCCCTTGGCAAAGCGACGGACGCTATTCTCGTTGCCATCACAAAACCATTTCTGAACTGGCAGGATGCTGCCTCCACAAGCCGACGGGAGCTCTGAATCATGCTGTCGATCCGTAATCTTTCCAAGTTTTACATCAACGGCGTGCATGCGCTGGACAAGCTCAATCTTGATGTCACCAATGGTGAAATTCTGGCAGTTGTTGGCGGTTCCGGCTGTGGCAAGTCTACGCTACTGCGCCTGATCGCAGGTCTTGATCTGCCATCTGAAGGGCAGATCGTGGTCGACGGGGAGGCGATCACCGCGCCTCATCCTGCTATCGGTGTGGTGTTTCAGGAGCCGCGCCTTCTTCCATGGCTCACGGTTGAAAAGAACATCGCATTTGGCATCGATCAGTTGCCCAAACCCGAGCAGGAGGCGCGCGTCGCCGAAGCGCTCAATCTCATCGGGCTGGAAGGCTACGGCAAGCGACTGCCCAAGGAGCTTTCGGGCGGGCAGGCGCAGCGCGTGGCTATTGCCCGTTCGCTGGTAGCTAAACCGAAGGTGCTCTTACTGGATGAGCCTTTTTCAGCGCTTGATCCGCTCACCCGCCACGCCCTCCACGGTCAGGTGATTGCGCTCTGGAAGGCCTACAAGCCAACTTTGGTCATGGTAACACATGATGCCGAGGAAGCGGTGGCTCTGGCAGACCGCGTAATCGTCATGTCCCCAAAACCGGGGCGGATTGCTGAGGAAATCCTGATTGTATCAGGCCGTCCGCGGGACAAAATGGAGCACAGTTTCGTGATGGCCAAGAACCGTGTTCTCTCCGCCCTTGATAAAGCGATGAATCCGGGTGAAAGCCTTGGCAACAACAAGATTGCCGTTGGTGCGGGCAGTTGGTGGTAAGGGACAAACAACATGGATGCTGATTCGCTTCGCCAATTACAGGCTCCCCTGAAGGATGCCTATCGCCTCGAAGCGGGTGCCGCCAAACTGGTGCTTCGCGCCAAAGGAACTCTGGATGAGAGCAAAATTGCCTGCAAGGTGGAAACCGGCCGTGCCATGGCCGAAGCCGGGTTGCATCCACTTACTGGCGGCAGCGGTGCAGAGTTGTGTTCAGGTGACATGCTGCTTGAGGCATTGGTTGCCTGCGCTGGCGTGACCTTGAAAGCGGTTGCCACGGCACTGAACATTCCCCTGCGTTCAGGTGCCGTGCGCGCTGAAGGCACACTGGATTTTCGCGGTACATTAGGTGTGGCAAAGGATGCTGCTGTAGGGTTCGAAGATATCCGCCTGATCTTCGATCTCGATACCGATGCAACGCAGGAGCAGATTGATACGTTGTTGAAGCTGACAGAACGCTACTGCGTGGTGTACCAGACAATCGCCAACAAGCCGCGGATGGATGTTTCGATCATCCGCGCCTGAACCCTGCGGAGCCTCGAATGCTGTCATATGCCCAGAATATGGAAGATGTCGTGCTGGCAGGGCTTTTTGCGGGGCAATCCACAGGCTTTTACATTGATATTGGTGGCGGTCATGCCGTCGCCGACAACGTCTCATTTTTCTCCTATGAGCAGGGATGGCGGGGCATTGTTGTCGAGCCTCAGACACATCTGGCAGCGCTTTATGCCCATATCCGCCCCCGTGACACCGTAATTTCCGCTTTGGCTGGACAACAGGAGGGAACGCTTGACCTGTTCGAGGCAACGACCTTTCATGGTCTCTCGACCGCATCCACCGCCCATGCGCTGGCGGCTGAAAAAGCCGGTGTGACCGGCAAACGCGTCAGCAAGCCGGTAACGACTTTGGCAAGGCTCTGCGCGGATCATGCACCTGCCGTCATTGATTTCCTGAAAATTGATGTTGAGGGTCACGAAGCCGATGTGCTGAGGGGTAACGACTGGCAGCGCTATCGTCCCAAGGTTGTTCTGGTGGAAGCGATTGAGCCTATTACCATGGAAGATGCCTCCCATCGCTTTGAACCACTGCTGTTGGCGGCTGACTATCGCTTTGCTTTCTTTGACAATCTCAACCGCTGGTATGTGGCTGCGGAAGTTGCCGAGACCATGATGGCTCGCTTTCCATCACAACCGCCGGCGTGGGACAGCGTCACGCATCTGGGTGAGTATGGCCCGGCGCATACGGATACATCGCACCCTGATCACGTTCTGGCGGTAAAACTTGTGGGTGCGTTTCTTGCTCGGTTGCCGGAATTGTCGCAGGAAGATCTGATTCGGTTGACCGGTAAAACGGCTGACAAGACAGCGCTGGCCCGGATATCCAGCTTGTTTGATGGCGGCTATATCGTCTAAGTCTGCACTGCGCTGCCTGTTCACAAAAATCTCAAGGTGCGATAGGCAATCGCGATCATTCCTTTTTGGTACTGCAATCCGGTAAACGGCCTAGCAGGGTTATCGCACGGGTTTACATGGCGCGCACACAAGACAACTGGCGGCATCCGCTCATTCTGGCCTCAGGCTCCCCGCGCCGTCTCGCGCTGTTGCAGCAGGCGGGCCTTGAGCCGACACATGTGCTTCCCGCCGAGATTGACGAGACACCTGGACGTTCCGAGGCTCCCCGGACACTGGCAGGCAGACTGGCCCGCCAGAAGCTCGACGCTGCATTGAACGCGGCCAAACATGATGCTGCGATGGCTGATGCTTATGTCCTTGCCGCTGATACTGTCGTGGCCATAGGTCGCCGTATCCTGCCCAAGACCGAACTGGTGGATGAGGCGGCGGCCTGCCTGCGTATGCTGTCCGGCAGGGCACATCGGGTATATACTGGCGTGGCGCTGGCGACGCCCCGGGGCGGAATCCGCGAGCGGTTGGTGGAAACGCGCGTGCGCTTCAAGCGCCTGTCAAAAGAAGATATGGATGGCTACCTGGCCTCTGGTGAATGGCGCGGCAAGGCTGGCGGCTATGCCATTCAGGGCATCGCAGGCAGCTTCGTGGTCAAATTGGTGGGATCTTACACCAATGTCGTCGGGTTGCCACTTTACGAGACGGCGACACTGCTGGGCGGGGAGGGGTATCCGATCCATCTCAACTGGCTCAACCGGGTTTGAGGCCACATTCAAGGGACAAGACCGATGGTTGATCCGACCCAGTTTCCCGTCAAGG
>JANMLW010000121.1:0-18373 GCA_031372765.1 Hyphomicrobiales bacterium | reverse complement strand
TCCATGGCATCAACCAGAGTTCGCGCCTTGGTCTTGGCAGCATGGGCGGATTTCCACTGGTTCATGCCCTCGGTGCGGCCTTGATAGATCACGCCCTTTGTATCGCACAGCAGCACGTTCTCGGGGGCAAAGCCGATGGCCTTCACCAGATCAAGGCAGGCAATGCCTGCGGCACCGGCACCATTCACCACCAGCCGCGTCTGCTTGATGTCACGCCCCGTCAAAAGCAGCGCGTTGATCATGCCCGCCGCTGCAATGATGGCCGTGCCGTGCTGATCATCATGAAAGACGGGAATATCCATCAATTCCTTCAGCCGCTGCTCGATGATGAAGCATTCGGGCGCCTTGATATCCTCCAGATTGATGCCGCCGAACGACGGTCCGAGATAGCGCACGGCATTGATGAACTGGTCGGTATCCTCTGTGTCCACTTCCAGATCGATGGAATCCACATCGGCAAAGCGCTTGAACAGCACGCTCTTGCCCTCCATCACCGGCTTGGAGGCGAGCGCCCCCAGATTGCCAAGGCCCAGAATTGCCGTGCCATTGGAGATCACCGCCACCATGTTGGCGCGGGTGGTATACTCAAAGCTCAGGGACGGGTCTTTCGCGATAGCCAGAACGGGCACGGCAACACCAGGCGAATAGGCCAGCGACAGGTCGCGCTGGGTCGCCATCGGCTTTGTCGGTACGATTTCCAGTTTGCCGGGCTTGCCGCGCGAGTGGAAGTCCAGCGCCTCCTGCTCGGTGAATGTGGGGCGCCCACGGCGGGATTTAGGGTCAAAGTCGGGCATAGGGCGTTTCCGGATGGTGTTTTTATGATTGGGATACCCATGTTAGGAGGTGACAGGGGCAAAGCACAAGCGCGATTGGTCATGACCGCTTGAATTTTGCCTGACTGCCAAGAAGCCGTTATCAAGATAGTCCGCTTTCAAACACGTTTCGAGCGCCTGCAATTGAACCACCTCCTTTCATCACCTGCCTTTCTGCTGCTTGCCGTCGGCGCAGCTCTCGGTCTGAATTTTCCACTGGGAAAGATCGCCCTGCAAGCGGGTGTGCCGGGGCTTGTCTGGGCCGCGCTGATCTCGTCAGGCGCTGCCTTCGTCCTGTTGCTGGTGCACATGATCAAGCGGCATAAGATGCCTTTGACGCCCCAATACCTGCGCTATTTCACCGTGACAGCGGTCGTCTCCTACGCCATCCCCAATGCCCTGATCATGCTGATCATTCCGCAGATCGGCAGCGGTCTGACAGCGATCTATTTCACGATGTCGCCGCTCGTGACGGTACTGCTGTCTCGAATTGCAGGTCTACGCCTGCCCAGTCGACTTGAGTATTGCGGCATCGCATTCGGTTTTGCCGGAGCCCTGCTGGTGGCCACGGCACGAGGCGAGGTAGGCAAGCCCGCCGACTGGCACTGGGTGGCGCTCGGCTTTCTCATTCCCGTCAGTCTGGCTATCGGCAATGTCTATCGCACGCTTGACTGGCCCAAAGATGCTGAGCCAAACTGGCTCGCCGTTGGCAGCAACGGCTTTGCGGCAATTCTTCTGCTGGGGTTGGCCATGGTGATGGGCACTGACATCACAATGGGACAGCTATCATCCATCCCCTTCATCGTGACCCTGCAGATCATGGCAAGTGCTGTGATGTTTCTGCTGTTTTTCCGCCTGCAACGGGCAGGCGGCCCAGTGACCCTCAGCCAGATCGGCACGGTTGCCGCCGGTGTCGGCATCCTGATTGGTGCCGGCTTGCTGGGTGAGCGCTATTCCGCAGCTGTGTGGTCCGGCGTGGGACTGATCGCCATCGGCCTTTGCCTGACCGTAGCGGCGCGGCGGAAAGACTGATTGCACCGTCCCGCATTCTGCCCGAGAACGAACCATTCCTGAATCTCCCTTGAAACCGTCATGCCCGCATCAGATACCAAAGCCACTCCAGACCCAATGAACCCGCGTCCCGTGCCGACGTGGCATGGAACGCGCTATCTCAAAGCCATCGTCAAAAACCCGCAGATCAGCGTGGGGGACTACAGCTATTATGATGACAGCCGAGGACCGGAACATTTCGAGGCGCGCTGCGTGCGCTATCTCTTCGACTTTGTCGGCGACCGGCTGATCATCGGCAAGTTTGTGGCGATTGCGCAGGGCGTGCAGTTCATCATGAACGGGGCCAACCATCCCTTGAGCGGCTTTTCCACCTTTCCCTTCTCCTCTTTTGAAGGCTGGCAGGACAACGCCCCGGTCGAATGGCCCAACAGGGGCGATACAACCATCGGCAACGATGTGTGGATCGGGCGCGACGCCGTGATCATGCCCGGCGTCACCATCGGCCACGGCGCCATCATCGGCAGTCATGCCGTCGTAGCAAAGGATGTGCCGCCGTATGCGGTTATGGTGGGCAATCCGGCCAGGGTGGCCAAGCGCCGGTTCTCGGATGCAGTCATCGACGAACTTCTCGCCATCGCTTGGTGGGATTGGCCGCCCGAACAGATCGCCGCCCATGTGCCGTTGATAGCCGGGGGTGATCTGGGGGCACTTAAAGCCGTTTCTGGAAAGATTTAAACATGCACAAGGCAAGCATTACCGCGTCACGCATTCACCTCCTTCTGGCAGCAATCATGGGCGCATCCGGTGTGGCGCTCTGGGCCTATGCCGCCCACAGCACCGCTGGCGTTTCGTTGGTGACAGCTGCGCAGTTCCTGCTGTTGCATGCCGTCGCGGTCATCGCCATAACGGCATGCCGCAAGCAGATGCTGCTGAACGGACGCACCGCGAGCCTGGCAGCGGCTATCGTGATACTGGGAACAGTCCTGTTTTCTGGTGATCTGACCGCCCGTGCCTTTCTCGGAAATGGCCTGTTTCCCATGGCGGCGCCAACTGGAGGGATACTGCTGATTGGCGGCTGGATCATGCTTGCTCTCTCGGCCCTCATACCGGGCACTGATCAAGACAACTGATAAGGCCTATCGTTGATTGGCATTTGCCTATTCCCCTGCCCGCGTTCATGAGGGGCGCATGAGCCAGATCCACACAGGCGATATCCTCGCCCGTCGCAATGCCCTTGTCCTGGCCGTCGCCAGCGGCCTCGCCGGTGCCAATGCCACCGTTGTTTTCGCTACGGGCGGCATCGTCGGGCAATCGCTGGCCAGTGATATAACACTGGCGACGTTACCTGCGTCCACCTTCGTTTTCGGCACCATGCTGGCCACTTATCCCGTCGCCTATGCCGCCAAGCATTTCGGTCGCCGCGCTACCTTCATGACGGGCAATATCATGGGGGCCTGGGCAGGGGTTCTTGCGGCCTTTGCCATCTATACCAGCTCGTTTGTACTTTTCTGCATCGCCACCGCCATGGCGGGCTCCTATCAGGCCGTGGTCCAGAGCTATCGCTATGCGGCTGCGGATACCGCAACGCCCGCCTTCCGTCCCAAGGCCATTGCCTGGGTCCTGACCGGTGGCGTGGCCGCTGCTTTCATCGGCCCGCAGCTGGTGATCTGGACCAAGGAGATGATGCTGCCGTATCTGTTCATGGCGAGTTTTCTGGGGCAGGCCGCCATCGCCATTGTCACGATGTTCGTCACCAGCCGATTCGAGGATCAATCCGCCGAAGAGGTGCGCGACGGTGTGCAACGGCCATTCATGGAAATCGCCCGCCAGCCCCGCTTCATCGTGGCCGTGCTGTGCGGAACCATGGCGCAGGCCCTGATGAACTTCGTCATGACCGCCGCACCGCTTGCCATGGTGCAATGTGGCCACAGCATCGTACAGTCGACTTTGGGCATCCAGTGGCACGTTGTCGCGATGTTTGCGCCCAGCTTCTTCACCGGCAATCTGGTGGCGCGCTTTGGCAAGGAACGCATGGTGATTGCCGGATTGGTCATTCTCATCGGTTGCGGCATCGTCAATCTGATGGGTCTCACCGTGATGCATTTCTGGGTGGCCCTTGTGCTGCTGGGTGTCGGCTGGAACTTTGCCTACATCGGCGCCACCGCCATGATCACCGATTGCCACACACCGGCGGAGCGGGCCAAGATCCAGGGCTTCAACGATTTCACGATCTTCGGCATCACCACCATCGGCTCGCTGCTGGCCGGTTACCTGCTGGCGACGGTTGGCTGGGGTGTGATCAACTGGGCATTGATGCCGATTGCCGTGATCTGCATTCTGGCCGTCGTGATGCTGATTCTCTCGCAAAAACCGAAAAATCCTGTGGCTGCCTGAATTTATTGCGGTTTTTTGCACAAACAGCCACACATTCGCCCAATCAGGATTTGGCGTATCTGATTCGGTTTGCTAAAGCGCTCTGACCGGAAACGGGAGGAAGCGCGTCTGATCGCGGCCAATCCCCTTTGGAAACTGGAAAAAACCCAAAGGATCAACTCATATGACCGCACTGACGATCATTATATTATTAGGACTGACGTCCATTGCCTATGGGGCATGGGCTTACGGCGATGTCATGAAGCGTGATGCTGGCAACCAGCGCATGCAGGAAATTGCTGCGGCAATCGCTGAAGGCGCACAGGCCTATCTGAAGCGCCAGTATTACACCATTGCAGGCGTAGGCGCGGTGCTCCTCCTCATCCTGTGGTATCTGCTGGGCAAGGAAGTCGCCATCGGCTTCCTCATCGGTGCGGTGCTTTCGGGTGCTGCTGGCTTCATCGGCATGAACGTCTCGGTTCGCGCCAATGTCCGCACGGCACAGGCCGCTTCGCAATCCCTCGCATCAGGTCTTGATGTGGCCTTCAAGGCCGGTGCCGTGACAGGCATGCTGGTGGCCGGTCTCGCCCTTCTGGGTGTGGCGGTCTATTACGGCATCCTCACCGGCATGCTGGGCCATTCGCCATCCAGCCGTGTCGTCATTGATGCTCTTGTTGCGCTTGGTTTTGGCGCTTCGCTGATCTCGATCTTCGCCCGTCTGGGCGGCGGCATCTTCACCAAGGGTGCGGATGTCGGCGCTGATCTCGTCGGCAAGGTAGAAGCCGGTATCCCGGAAGATGATCCTCGCAACCCTGCCACAATCGCCGACAACGTGGGCGACAACGTCGGCGATTGCGCCGGTATGGCCGCTGACCTGTTCGAGACCTATGCGGTGACGCTGGTTGCCACCATGGTTCTTTCGGCGATATTCTTTGCCGGTCAGGGTGCAACGCTTTCCACCATGATGCTCTACCCCATGGCGATTGCCGCAGCCTGTATCGTCACATCGATCATCGGCACCTTCTTCGTCAAGCTCAGCTCCAACAACTCGATCATGGGCGCACTCTACAAGGGCTTCATCGCCGCCGGCGTGCTCTCGATCGGTGCCATTGCAGCCGTAAACCAATGGATTCTTGGCGGCTTTGCCACCAAGTTCACCACCGCACAGGGCGTGACCTTCACCTCCGGCAACCTGTTCTGGTGCGCCATGGTGGGTCTGGCCGTCACGGCGCTCATCGTCGTGATCACCGAGTACTACACGGCCACAGGCAAGCGCCCTGTTGTCTCCATCGCACAGGCCTCCGTCACGGGTCACGGCACCAACGTCATCCAGGGCCTCGCGGTCTCGCTGGAATCGACTGCCCTGCCGACCATCGTGATCGTGGCCGGTATCATCGCTTCCTACTCGCTGGCTGGCCTCTTCGGCATTGCCATCGCCACCACGGCCATGCTGGCTCTGGCGGGCGTGGTCGTGGCGCTTGATGCCTTCGGTCCCGTGACTGACAACGCCGGTGGCATCGCTGAAATGGCTGGCCTCCCCAAGGAAGTCCGCCACTCCACCGATGCGCTGGATGCAGTGGGCAACACCACCAAGGCCGTCACCAAGGGCTATGCCATCGGGTCGGCCGGCATGGGTGCGCTCGTGCTGTTTGCGGCCTACACCTCGGATCTCAACTACTTCATCGGTGAAGCCAACAAGGTCGGCGCCACGCAGTTCCAGTACTTCAAGGGCGTTGTAGTCGATTTCTCGCTGTCCAACCCCTACGTTGTGGTTGGCCTGTTGCTCGGCGGTCTCATCCCGTTCCTCTTCGGAGGCATGGGCATGACGGCTGTTGGTCGCGCTGCCGGTTCGGTGGTGGAAGAAGTCCGTCGCCAGTTCAAGGAAAAACCCGGCATCATGGCAGGCACCGAGCGGCCTGACTATGCCCGCGCGGTTGACCTGCTGACCAAGGCGGCGATCAAGGAAATGATCCTGCCATCGCTGTTGCCGGTTCTTGCCCCCATCGTGATCTTCTTCACGATCACGGCGATTGCAGGCAAGGCCCAGGGCTTTGCGGCTGTCGGCGCCATGCTGATGGGCGTGATCGTCACAGGCATCTTCGTCGCCATCTCGATGACCTCGGGCGGTGGCGCCTGGGACAACGCCAAGAAGTCCTTCGAGGACGGCTTCGTTGACAAGGACGGCGTCAAGCACCTCAAGGGTTCGGAAGCCCACAAGGCCTCCGTCACCGGCGACACCGTCGGCGACCCCTACAAGGATACGGCTGGTCCTGCCGTCAACCCTGCGATCAAGATCACCAACATCATCGCGCTTTTGCTTCTGGCGATTTTGGCGCATTGAGCGGAGCGTGATTGCGTGAGTGAGCCCCGCGGTGAGAGCCGCGGGGTTTTTGCTACTGAACAGGCCTAAATGCTACAATTTGCGACCAATGAAAGTCGACAACCCCAATATCAGATAATATTCTGACGAAGTCACCATCACCAAATATATATGTTTTGACTATCTCGCGCTCGATCTCTTCGCGCTGCGAATTATCAGATTTTACAAATATACCTTTAAAAGTAGGTTCAATCGGCTTGAATTCTTTGACAGTGATTGTTTCAGCTGTAGACCAAATCTGCGGATTTGGCAGGTCAATATTTTTGATCAAGTGATGATGAAAAAATTTCCACGCGCTTGCGATCTCTTTTTGCTTAGCTTCTATTTTTGGAGGATTTCCTGCGCTTGTTGTCTAGCGCCAGCCGAGGCCGCTGCACGCAGGAGGCCTGCTGCAAGTGCGCCTCCTGCAACCCAAGTTGGTGAGCCGACAAATCCGATGCTGGTAGGAGAATAACCAACCAAATTGGTAAACTCGGCCTGCATTGTTGCCAAGTCACGCATCATCGTTGCATCAAATAGTTGAAATTGCCTGATGGCCAATGATTGCCCGGAAGTCAGAGTGACTATCGGCGCTTCATGAGTAGATACTTCCATATTTATTCCCCTCAAGCCGCATCCGGCTGAACCTCAATCGCAACCCGCTCTCCAATAGCCACCTCCGCCACGGCCAATTCATACGCAGTCTGCAAGTTCAGCCAGAACCGCGCAGAATTGCCAAAGAACCGCGCGAGTCGAAGCGCCGTTTCCGGCGAGATGCCGCGCTTGCCGTTGATGGTATCGGTTATGCGGCCAGAAGGCAGCCGCAGGGATAGCGCGAGCCGGTTCGCCGAAAGCTCGCGGGCGACCAGTTCCCGCTTCAGGATACGTCCGGGATGAACAGGCAGCATGGCGTCTCTCTCCTCAGTGATAATCCACGATCTCGACATCAAAGGCGTCACCGTCGCGGAAAGTGAAACAAATTCTCCACGGGCCATTCACGGTCATGGCCCATTGGCCTTTGCGATTGCCCGAAAGCTTGTGCAGGCCAACGGATTTCAATGGGCTGAGATCGCCCAGGCCTGCCGCAGCCTCAAGAGAGGCTAGCAGGTCCATAGCCATCTCAGGATCAAGACCAGAGAACTTGCTCTTCCCATCTTGCGCAAACCGACGCGTCGCGCTGTTCGCCCAGGATTTGATCATATGCAGATTGTACTACGGAGCCCGTGGCACGACAAGGTGCAATGCGGAGGAGAAAGATTGCTCTTCTCCGTTGAAGTGACCTTGAAAATAATGATAATAATTATCACACAGGAGTTTTCCCCCATGCCCAGCAGCGTCGCCCTCGGAAACCTTGAAAGTGTCGTCGTCAAGCTCGTTGAGTCGGGTCGCTACAACTCGAAGAGCGAAGTGATCCGCGAAGGCATCCGGCTCGTCGAGGAGCGCGAGAAGCGGCTCACCCTGCTGGATGAGGCTCTGGCGGCAGGATTGGCCGATGCCGATGCGGGGCGCGTCATTCCGGCTGTGGATGTTTTCGCGGAATTGCGCACGCTGGCGGCAGGAACAAAAGGTGCCGCCGCTTGATCCTGACATTTGCGGCAAGAGCCCGGACTGATCTGCGGGCGATCGTCGTCATAATCGCTAGAGACAATCCGGCCCGGGCCACAAGTTTCGTCGCGACAAAAGCCCTGAGCAGCGCTTCGATCTCCGTCCAGCGAACATCTGATCGCACCGGAGTATCGAATATCTGCTCAAGTGTCCGGTGATGTTTGCCGTTCACGGCAAACTGGCATCATGAAGTGGTATCAAGAACAATGCCATTCATGACAGATCAGTCACGCCCTCTGGAAAATCCCTCAACTGTCCATCTTCAAGGCTGCAATGAAGGCTTCCTGAGGGATTTCCACGCGGCCAAACTGACGCATGCGCTTCTTGCCCTTCTTCTGCTTGTCGAGCAATTTGCGCTTGCGCGAGGCATCGCCGCCGTAGCATTTTGCCGTCACGTCCTTGCGCATGGCGCGTACGGTTTCACGCGCGATGATCTTGCCGCCTATCGCCGCCTGAATGGGGATGACGAAGAGATGGGGCGGGATGAGCTCCTTCATCTTCTCGCACATGCTGCGCCCGCGTGCTTCTGCCCTTGTGCTGTGGACCAGCATGGACAGTGCATCCACCGGTTCGCTGTTGACCAGCATGTTCAGTTTGACCAGATCACCGGCACGATACCCGGTGATGGTGTAGTCAAAGGAAGCATAGCCCTTTGAAACTGACTTCAAGCGGTCATAGAAGTCGAACACCACCTCGTTCAGCGGCAGATCATAGACCACTTTGGCGCGGCTGCCGATATAACCCAGATCAACCTGCTCACCGCGACGATCCTGACAGAGCTTGATCACCGCACCCAGATGCTCATCCGGCGTAAGGATGGTGGCTCGAATCCATGGCTCCTCAATAGTGAGGATCTGCATCACATCAGGCATATCCGAAGGGTTATGCATCTCCATCAGGGTGCCATCGCGCAGCGCCAGTTTATAGACGACCGATGGTGCTGTAGTGATCAGATCGAGATCGAACTCGCGGCTCAGGCGCTCCTGGATGATTTCCAGATGCAGTAGGCCCAGAAAACCGCAGCGGAAGCCAAAGCCGAGCGCAGCGGAAGATTCCATTTCGTAGCTGAAGGAAGCATCATTGAGGCGCAACTTGCCCACCGCCGCGCGCAAGTCCTCGAAATCAGCGGCATCCACCGGGAACATGCCGCAGAACACCACGGGCTGCGCCGGTTTGAAGCCGGGCAGCGCCTGTGCCGTGGGCTTGCGCTCATCGGTAATGGTGTCTCCCACGCGCGTGTCAGCCACTTCCTTGATCGAGGCGGTGAAAACGCCGACCTCGCCGGGGCCGAGTTGATCGGTCGGGATCAGTTTTGGCGTCAGATAGCCGACACGCTCAATGTCATAAGTCGCCTTGGCGCTCATCATGCGGACGCGCTGGCCCTTTTTCAGCACACCGTCGATGATGCGGACCAGCACGACAACGCCGAGATAATTATCGTACCAGCTGTCGACAAGCATGGCCTTGAGCGGTGCATCAGGGTCACCGGTAGGCGCTGGCAAGCGCGTGACTATGGCTTCCAGCACGGCTTCGATATTAAGGCCTGTCTTGGCTGAAATTGCCACGGCATCCGATGCATCAAGGCCGATTACATCCTCGATCTGCTGCTTGATGCGCTCAGGCTCGGCGGCAGGCAGATCGACCTTGTTCAGCACCGGCACAATCTCGTGGTTGGCATCCAGCGCATGATAGACATTGGCCAGTGTCTGGGCTTCCACACCCTGCGAGGCGTCAACCACCAGCAACGAGCCTTCGCAGGCCGCAAGGCTGCGCGACACCTCATAGGCAAAGTCCACATGGCCTGGCGTGTCCATAAGGTTCAGCAGATAGGTCTTGCCGTCATGCGCAGTGTAGTTCAACCGGACAGTCTGCGCCTTGATGGTAATGCCGCGTTCACGCTCGATGTCCATTGAATCGAGCACCTGTTCGGTCATCTCGCGTGCGGTCAAACCGCCGGTGAACTGGATCAATCGGTCAGCCAGCGTCGATTTTCCATGGTCGATATGCGCCACGATTGAAAAATTACGGATATTGTCGATCGTCTGCTTCGTCATGGCGCGTGGGATAGCAGTGCTGATCGCATCCGTCGAGGGCGGCTGTTGTCGCGGATCAATGCTATGGCTGCAAAAACAGGCTCTTTTTACCTGAAACAGCCTCCGCTATGAAATCCGCGACCACCTTGATGCGCAGACTGTTGCGGTTATCGAGATGTGTCACCAGCCAATAGCTGCGCTCAAAGCCCATATCCGGAAGCACGCGGTGCAGCTTTGTGTCGCTGGCTGCGTGATAATCATGCAGGATGCCAATGCCCGCACCCGCCCGCACCGCCTCGTTCTGGCCAACTGCACTGGCGCATTCCAGACGGCGATACTGCGGACCAAAGATTTCGGGCATGAAATTGAGCGCCGGTGAAAACAGGATATCCTGCACGTAGGTCACCATCTGATGCGCCATGAGATCAATCACGGTCGCGGGAGATCCGTAAGTTTCAAGATAGGTGCGGGCAGCATAGAGATGCAGTGAATAGTCGGTCAGTTTGCGCACGGCAAGGCGGCCAATCTCCGGCCTGTCGATGGTTATGGCGATGTCAGCTTCGCGCCTTGTCAGCGAAAACGCACGTGGCACCGGCACCAGCTGGATAGTCAATGCAGGATGGAGGCGCGCCAGTTCCCCCAGGCAGCTGGAAAGAAACAACGTGCCAAAACCATCAGGCGCACCAATCCGCACAGTTCCAGCAACGGTCAGATCATTTGCAGTTACATCCGCTTGCGCCTGCAATATCTCCGTTTCGATACGCTCTGCAGCCGCCAGAAAACGCTCTCCTGACGCCGTAACCGTGCAGCCACTGGTGCGGCGATCGAACAGTTTGGCACTCAGCGCTGTTTCGAGTGCCGTAATACGCCTTGCGACTGTGGCATGATCAACGGCAAGCTGTCTGGCGGCCGCCAGAAACTGGCCGGTACGCGCCACCGCCAGGAAAATACGGACATTGTCCCAATCCAAAGACCTTATCCTTATCGCTTTTTTGCGCTTTCGATGCGCTTTTCTGCATCTTGTTACGCATAAATTCAAGCAGTAGGGTGCTGTATGTTTTTGGAAAAACTTTCCATGCCCATCGTGCAGGGGCCGATGCTGGGAGCCAGCACGGAAGCCATGGTCATCGCGGTTTCCAACGCGGGTGGTCTGGGATCGCTGGCAGCATCCAATCTTGCGCCGCATGCACTTTCTCAGGCGGCAGCGCGCCTGCGTACAGGCACAGGCCAGCCATTTCTGCTCAATCTGTTTATTCAGGCTCCGGCACAGCCTGACATGGCAGACGTCAAATCCGCCATGGAGCGGATTGCGCCATGGCGTGAGAAATATGGACTGCCCACGCAGTCTGTTCCCAACAACTGGGCGGAACCGTTCCTGCCGCAATTTGCCGCCCTTGTCGATATTGCGCCACCCGCCGCGTCCTTCACCTTTGGTTGCCTCTCGCGTGATCAGGTCGCGGCACTCAAGGCACGCGGCACGTGGGTCATGGGCACAGCCACCACCGTCGCCGAGGCCCGGGCGTGGGTTGAGGTTGGAGCAGATGCCATCTGCGCTCAAGGTTTCGAGGCGGGCGGTCACCGCGGCACGTTCCTGAAAGACGTTGGAGAAAGCCTTGTTGGCACGCTGTCACTGGTCAGTACCATCCGGGCGGCGGTTGATCTGCCGGTCATCGCCGCCGGTGGCATAACCGACGGCGCAGCCATTGCAGCGACCCTTGCACTGGGAGCTTCGGCTGCACAGATCGGTACGGCTTATCTCCTGTCAGATGAATCGGGCATCAGCGCGCCGTGGCGCCAATCCATCGAAAGCGTGGGGGATGACGCCACCGCGCTGACCCGCGCTTTCTCGGGCCGCCATGCACGGGGTATCGAGAACACCTTCATGCGTGAGATGCGTGCCGTGGAAGCGGATATTCCCGCCTATCCCATCCAGAATGCCTTGACGCAGGAATTGCGCGCCGCCGCCGCCAAGGCGGGCGATGCCGAGGCGCTGTCGCTTTGGGCCGGTCAAAGCGTGGCATTGACCAGGCCAGGCAGTGCTGCCGATATCACCCGACGCCTGTGGCAGGATGCGCAAAATGCGCTATCTGACACAACCGACCGTTGGCTTAAAAAGCTAATCTGACAAGAAACACCAAGGAGGAACCATCCATGATTCACTACGGCCATTTCATTCACGGCAAGCATGTCGCAGGCACATCCGGGCGTTTTGCCGATGTCTGGCAGCCCATGGACGGCACCTTGCGCGGCAAGGTGGCACTGGCTTCAAAAGCCGAAATGACACTGGCAGTAGAGAGCGCCAAGGCGGCGCAACCAGCATGGGCGGCGACCAACCCGCAACGCCGCGCCCGCGTGCTGCAGAAGTTCATCGACCTTGTGGCAATGCACAATGATGAACTGGCTGATATCCTGGCGCGCGAGCATGGCAAAACCATCCCCGATGCCAAGGGCGATATCCAGCGCGGTATCGAGGTGATCGAGGTTTGTCTCGGAGCACCCCAGATGCTGAAGGGTGAGTTCACAGATGGGGCTGGCCCCGGCATCGATCTCTATTCCATGCGCCAGCCGCTTGGCGTTGTTGCCGGCATCACGCCGTTCAACTTCCCGGCCATGATTCCGCTGTGGAAAATGGGTCCGGCCATTGCCTGTGGTAACGCCTTCATCCTCAAGCCATCCGAACGTGATCCCGGCGTGCCGATGAAATTTGCAGAACTGATGATGGAGGCAGGTCTGCCGCCAGGCATCCTCAATGTCGTCAATGGCGACAAGGAGGCAGTCGACGCAATTATCGACGATCCCGACATCATGGCCATCGGCTTTGTCGGCTCCACACCAATCGGGGAATACATCTACGGTCGCGGTTGCGCCAACGGCAAGCGTGTGCAGGCCTTTGGTGGTGCCAAGAACCATATGATCATCATGCCCGATGCCGATATGGATCAGGCGGTTGATGCCCTCATCGGTGCCGGTTACGGTGCGGCGGGTGAGCGTTGCATGGCGATTTCCGTGGCGGTGCCGGTGGGTCAGAAGACAGCCGATGAACTGGTGAAGCGATTGATACCCCGCGTTGAGGGTTTGCGGGTTGGCCCCTCGACCGATGCCGCTGCTGATTTTGGCCCGCTTGTGACCAAGGCACATCTGGAAAAAGTGAAGGGCTATGTCGATCTGGGCATCACGGAGGGGGCGACACTCGCCGTCGATGGTCGCGGCTTCAAAATGCAGGGCTACGAGGATGGTTTCTATATGGGCGGCTGTCTGTTCGACAACGTGACGACTGACATGCGCATCTACAAGGAAGAGATCTTTGGACCCGTGCTTTCGGTGGTTCGCGCGCCGGATTACACCGCCGCACTCAAAATGACCAATGACCACGAGTACGGCAATGGAACGGCCATTTTCACCCGCGATGGTGATGCTGCCCGCCATTTTGCTGCCAACGTGAACGTGGGCATGGTTGGCATCAACGTGCCGATCCCCGTGCCTTTGGCTTACTATACCTTCGGTGGCTGGAAGCGCTCGATGTTTGGTGATTTGAACCAGCACGGTCCTGATGCCTTCCGTTTCTATACCAAAACCAAGACGGTCACCGCCCGTTGGCCGTCCGGCATCAAGGATGGTGCGAGTTTCGTCATTCCGACGATGTGATCCTCGATCTGTCCTTGCGGGTAGCAGCCATGTGAAGGCTTATGTTGCAGTGCAGCATGATTTCGGTCATGCTGCATTTTGCATTGAGGGGACATGATATGCCAACCAAGACACCGGATCTGAGCGGCTTGCTGCTGTCCCCTTTCGTGATGGCCTCACGGATGCCAATCCTCTGGTACGAATCGTTCAACCCTGATCCAGGCCGCCGCACGGAGACCAACCGCATGGTGATGGAGAAATTGTCAGCGGCTCAGGAAGGTCTGCTTGGCGCACAGGTTGCACTCGGTCATGCCATGGCCGAGAATGTGGCTGCCATGGTGTTTGGTCGCATACCAAATGCAACACCACACAATACCGCCAATGCCATGATGCACGCCAGCCTGGCCCCGGCGGCCAGACAGGTCAAAGCCAATGCCAAGCGCCTGCGGCAGCGTTAATCGCGCACAGCCGGACGCAAGCGCGACAATCCGGCGGGCAATGCACGCTCCAAAGCTGCATTGATGGCGGCAGAGCGTCGGTAGTAGAGCAAGCCCAGACCGATGACACCAAGGCCCAGTAGCGACAGGGCAAACGGGAACATCAGGGAATCCTTGAAGACCCTGTAGGCGAGATGACCGAGATACATCATCAGGCCAAGCCCTCCGAAAACTGCATAGACCCGCCGGGACAGGAAGACAGCAAAGCCGATCAAAGCCAGGTTGATCAGGCAATAGACAAACTTCGACAATTCACTGTCCGAGGATTGCGCGCTCAAGCCGCCCCAGAAGGTGATTGCTCCCACAAGATGCAGCCAGAAGCCGAAGTCCTTGTCTTTTCGGGCAAGGTCCACGGCCCAGGCGATCGGGATAAGGACAAGGCCAAACACCATTGAAACTTTCTGGCGCAGGGAAAAGGACGCGTAAGCATCAATGCCCTTGAGCCAGTCTGCCACATCCATGGACATGAACCACAGGGCCATGGCGGCAATCATCAGAATGAAGGGAAACCGGTAGTATCGCAGCGCAATGAGAGAGGCGATAATGGTGCCGACCTCCATCGGGATGAAGCCGCCCTTGATCCAGATATAGAAATCGCGGTAGTTGCCGGGTTTGGCCTGTCCTGCCCACCAGCCCAGCATGTCCTGAAGGGCAAAGATAGCGAGCGGTGCCATCGAGACAGCGACGGTAATCAGTAATCCTCCCGGCGTTGTCAGATCACGTTTATGCCACAGATAGTGCCCTGCAAACACGAAGACCATCGCATAGACAATGGCCGTAACCAGTAATGCCGGTGATCCCATGAGACTGAAGGCCAGTGTTGAAAACAGGCTCATGGCACCCATGACAATCAGGGCTCCCAGATACCACAGCACATTGGCGAGATCGAAACGCGGTGGACTGGTTTTGGCCTCGATCGCAGGCTTGTCCTGCTGCATGAAAGCGGAGAGCTTTTCAGCCTGATCCTGACTGATTATACCTGCTTCGACAGCATTCTGGAGGCTCTGTGTCACGACATCACTTTCCTGAAGACAGTGCATCATAGTCAATCGTGCCATGCGACAACAGCAGGATTCGCCTTTGGCCTGAAGCAGGCTATGGTGATGCCTAACAGCAGGTTTAACCAATGACCCAGTACGCTCTCAACGAAGACCAGATGACGATCCGCGATATGGCGCGGGAGTTTGCCGCCGAGAAGCTGGCACCCCATGCGCTGGAATGGGACGAGAAACGTCATTTTCCTGTGGATGTCATCCGTGAAACGGCAGCACTGGGCATGGCGGGCATTTATGTCAGTGAAGCGTCAGGCGGTACCGGTCTCAGCCGACTGGATGCAGCCCTGATTTTTGAGGCACTGGCAGAGGGCTGCCCCGCTGTTTCCGCCTATATTTCCATCCACAACATGGTGGCGTGGATGATCGACAAGTATGGTTCGGACGCCCAGCAGACCGCGTTTCTGCCCAAACTTCTCACCATGGAACATCTGGGTGCCTACTGCCTGACCGAACCGGGATCAGGATCGGATGCCGCAGCCCTGAAGACACGCGCAGTACAGGACGGCGACCACTATGTCCTCAATGGCCAGAAGCAGTTTATATCCGCCGCAGGAGCCGCAGACCTTTATCTGGTGATGGTCCGAACCGGTGCGGATGGCCCCAAGGGCATCTCCACTGTATTGGTCCCCAAGGACACACCCGGCCTGTCATTTGGTGCCAACGAGAAGAAGATGGGCTGGAATGCCCAGCCAACCCGTGCCGTGATGTTCGACAATTGTCGCATCCCGGTTGCCAACCGTCTGGGCGATGAAGGAACCGGTTTCAGCATTGCCATGTCGGGGTTGGACGGTGGTCGCCTCAACATCGGGGCTTGCTCCATCGGCGGTGCGCAATCGGCACTCACCAAGGCCTTGTCCTATGCCAGCGAACGCAAGGCCTTTGGCAAGAAACTCAATGAGATGCAGGCGTTGCAGTTCAAACTGGCGGATATGGCCACTGATCTCGAGGCCGCCCGCATTTTTCTATATTCCGCAGCTTCCGCCTATGACCGGCAAGACCCGGAGACCACCATGCGCTGCGCCATGGCCAAGCGCGTGGCGACAGATACCGGGTTCAATGTCGCCAATGACGCGCTGCAACTGCATGGCGGCTATGGCTATTTGCAGGATTACGGCATCGAGAAGATCGTGCGTGATCTGCGCGTGCACCAGATACTGGAAGGAACCAACGAAATCATGCGCATGATCATTGGCCGCCAGATCATCAACGCCAACGGCGTCGGGCGCTAAAGCGTCGACTTTACCTGTTCTTGCCCGGAACCCAGAGCACGTCCTTGGCACCCTTGTCATTGACCCAGCGCGAGGCGACAAACAGGAAATCCGACAGGCGGTTGATATACTTCATCGCAGCCGAACCCACACGCTCACCCGGCTGGGCCACAAGGTGCGTCATCAGCCGCTCGGCACGGCGGCTGACAGTACGCGCCAGATGCAGGTTTGCCGAGGCCGGTGATCCACCCGGCAGTACGAACGAGTTCAAGGGGGCCAGATCGGCGTTAAGCGCATCAATCTCGCGCTCCAGACGTTCCACCTGTTCCTGCACGATGCGCAGGGGTTCATAGGCCAGAGGCTCACCAACATCCGGCGTGCACAAATCAGCGCCCAGATCGAACAGATCGTTCTGGATGCGGGCCAGCATCACATCGAGCTCTGGAAATGCCACCACCGTATGCACCCTCGCCATGCCGACACAGGCATTGGCTTCATCCACCGTACCAAAGGATTCCACCCGCAAACTGTATTTGGCGACACGTTTGCCACTGCCCAGCCCCGTAGTGCCATCATCGCCGGTGCGGGTGTAGATCTGGTTGAGCTTGACCAGGTCAGCCTCCCTTGCACCAGAGTGCAGCCATGATGCCGACAATGGCGACAAATTGCAGGATAACGCGCCAGCGCATCAGTTTCTGCGAGGTGTTGCCATCACCGCCCCGCAGCATGTTGGCAAGCCCCAACAGCAGCACAACCGCCACCGCGCCAATCGCGATGGGCACAAACCATGTCATGGAGGCACTCATTCTATTGTCCTGAAGAAAGCCACAGTCTCATGGCCGCTATTCCCTATGAAGGATACGGTCCACGAGCATATTGGACCAGAAACCGGGTTTGAAATCACGCTGCAAAGCCTCGGAATCATAATGATCGCGCACCCAATCCAGAAATGTGATGCCGCGCGCCTCGCCTGTATCACGGTAAAGCGCAAAGAACTGATCCAGAATACCCGTCTTTGACCAGCGAAAATGGCCGTACCCGGCGCTCAGCTGCATGATGGCTTCAGCCACAGGCCGCTTGAGATGCACCAGCACATAAAGCGCTGCGACAAAGCCTGCTCTGTCCGCGCCGGATTTGCAGTGGATCAGTGCCGGATAGTGCAATTGCGCGAAAAAGGCGGGTGATGAGAGCAGCATCTCCCTCGATGGCGCCTCACGGGAGCGGGCCAGAAACTCTGTCAGCAACAACCCGTGCCGTGCCGCTGCATCGCGCTCAAGCGGCCAGGACCCATGCTCGCGCCCGCCCCGGAGATAGACCAATGTCTTGCCGCCCTCGCGGGCAAAGCGGGCTATCTGATGCGGCCAGGGCTGGGCAGCGCGAAACAATTTGCCATCAACACTGTGACGGTTGAGATAAAACAGGCGGAAGATGCCATGATCGACAAAGATCATGCTCATCCAGGCTTTGAAGCTGTCCCACCCGCCTTCCAGCGGACGGTCCCAACGCGCAATGCGCGCCATGCGGGCGTGATACCGCTCTATATCGGGTTTGCGAAACATCAGCGCCGCTTAGCAGTGAAGACTGTTTATCGCAATGATGGCAGGCGTGTTCATGCTGCCCGCATCTGCCGGAGCACGACCGGCATCGCAATCACTGTCGCAATCCCCGCTGCTCCCCAGCCCGGCGCCAGAAACAGCAGGCTTGACATGCCCAGGAGTATACGCTCCCAGCCCGCCAGTGATGTCCGGGCATAGGCCGTCAGGGCAGCAGCCAGACAGACGATGCCGATGGCGCAG
>JANMLW010000115.1:0-1516 GCA_031372765.1 Hyphomicrobiales bacterium | reverse complement strand
GCGGCGACTGTGGCTGTTTGTGGCATCGTCGGCTGGGTCGGTCTTCTGGCGCCGCATCTGGCGCGTATGCTGGTTGGTCCAACGCACCGTGTTCTTTTGCCCACGGCTGCAATGGTTGGTGCTATCCTGCTTGTTCTGGTTGATCTCACAGCCAGAACGTTGACGGCAGCGGAAATTCCCCTGAGCGTGCTTACAGCGTTGATTGGTACGCCTGTGTTCGCTTTCCTTTTGCGCAAGATGGCCCTCCAGGGCTGGAACCGAGACAGGGATTAATCTGACATGGCAGTTGAACAGACACCATCAACCGCTGTCATCTTGCTTGGCCGTGGAATGCCCCACGGCGAGCAATGGGCCATGCTCAAGGACCTTGCGGAAGACCTGCGGACTGAGGGATTGAGCGATGATATTCATATCGCATTTCTTGAAATGACCGAGCCTTCGATCTCCGACACGCTCTACAAACTCGAAGAGGAAGGACGGCAAAAGGCCATCATCGTCCCGTGTTTCACGCCCTTTGACCGCAATGTATCGGGCTGGCTCACTCGTTCATTGGCGGCGCGGCGCAAATCAGGCGCTATTGGCATGTCGGTGGTGATGGCACCGGCCCTTGATCGCTCCAACTATCTCAAGGATGGTATTCTGCAAGCTGCACGGGATGGTATGTCTGGACCGGATATCGCCACGGTGGTGAAGCCACTGCCCGACAAATCTGACAAAGGCGGTGTTCCGCCTCATGGGCATTCTGCTTACATATGCCTTGGGCCGCGCTGCGCGGAAAATGGCGCTTGGGAATTGCTGGCTCGCATGAGAGCCGCCATCAAGCACAACGGTCTTGATAAAGGGCCTGAAAAAACGATCGTATGCAGATCGTCCTGTCTTTATCCTTGCACCCGCGCGCCCGCACTGATCATCCAGCCCGGCGATATCTGGTATGGCAACCTCACGCCGGATAACATGGACGAGATTGTTGAAAGCCATCTCAGAAACGGTCGCCCTGTCGAGAGGTTGCGGCTAAAGACGGACGATCAGCCTGATGACCCAGCCGATTGGCCGCTGGCGCATGGACAATTTGGCACCGTTGTTGTGGACGGCATGTATGCCCGTGTTGCAATGAAGCGGGCGGGTGCTGTGGCTGTCTTTGGCGCTCTCGCGAGTCTTGCGCCCGAAGCGGATCGTCTGATCGGCGCTTCGTCGCCGTTATCCGAGACCTTGCGGTTACACGATCCGGCTCAAAGCCACGGGGATATTCTGATTGATCCATTCAGGACGCGCGTTATCTCACCAGAAAATCCCATTGAGATGCGCTCTGGCGGGCTCCACCTCATGCTGTTTGATGTAAAGCGTGATCTGACACCAGGCGAGAATTTTCCGCTCGCTCTGCATTTCGAAAAGGCGGGAAGTATTGCCCTCCAGATCACCGTTCAGCCAGGGCACTGACTTGCAAAACGCTCACGGCAGTAAATTGCGGACGCCGCTCCTTCAGGCTGATGCGCTCTGCGCGAGAGTTGGTTCGAGA
>JANMLW010000111.1:0-28618 GCA_031372765.1 Hyphomicrobiales bacterium | reverse complement strand
TTGCTGGCGAAATCTTGCGCTTTTCCAAAGGCGCGCGGGCATGAAGATCGTTGACGCGCATTTTCATATCTGGCGGCAATCGGACTTGCCATGGCTAGCTGGCCCTATGCAGCCCCGGATTTTTGGGCCGTACGAGCCTATCCGACGGGATTATTCAATAGCGGAATACCGCGCTGATATCGCAGGTGGTGGCGTCGACAAGTCGGTCTATGTGCAGGCTAACTGGCCGGCTGGGCGTGCCGAAGATGAAGTTGCATGGATCGAAACGGTCGCGCTGGAAACCGGTTGGCCCCATGCCATTGTGGGCTATGCCGACATGACAGTGCCCGATGTGCGCCCTGCTCTCGACCGCTTGGCGCGGTACCCGCGAATGCGTGGCATTCGCCAGCAGTTTCATTGGCATGAGAATCCGCTTTACCGGTTTGCACCGGAAGCGGACCTCTGCCGCAACCCGGATGTGATCAGAAACATTTCGCGATTGAGCGATTACGGATGGGTTTTTGACCTGCAGGTTTTCGCTTCGCAGATGGCAGGTGCCGCTGAACTGGCAAGACATTGTCCGGATGTGACATTCGTTTTGCAGCATGCGGGTATGATGGAAGATATGTCGGAGACCGGGCGCGCGCTCTGGCTACAGAATATGGCACTTCTTGCAGGCCAGCCGAATGTTGTAGCCAAGCTGTCAGGCTTTGGAACCTTCATCCAACGGAATGACCCCGCTCATGTCGCATGGCTAATCGCCGAGACTGTCCGGCTTTTTGGGGCGGACCGTTGCCTGTTTGGCTCAAATTTCCCGATCGAAAAGATCTGGACTGACTACGCTTCGCTGATCAAGGCGCACAGGGAAGGTGCGATCCAATTCAGCGAGCGTGAACAGCAGTCAATTTTCAATGCGACAGCTAGCCGGGTTTATCGGCTTTGATTTGAAGGAGAGCGTGACATGCCACTGGAAATCCGAATTCTGGACTACGGGGATATTGAGCTTGAATCGAGCTTTCTGGTCCTGGGCCGTGACTGCGGGCGCACCAAGCGCGTGCCGGTCTACGGTTTCCTCATCCTCGGCGGTCAATACCCGATCGTTGTCGATACCGGTTACCGCGATAACGCCATCATGGAAGTGCTGGGCATGCGCGGTCTTCAGTTCCATGAAAACATGATCCAGAACCAGTTGGCCAGGCACGGCGTCAAGATGAATGACGTCCGCTATGTCTGCCATACCCACCTGCATATCGACCATGCTGGCAAGGATGACCATTTCTCGATGAACACGACAGTTGTTGTCAACCGGCGTGAGCTTGAATGCTCTGTCTCAGGCCTGATGCATCCGCAGTATCCCAAACCCGATATCCAGCACCTGATTGAGCGCTTGCACACCCCAAGCGCCCTGCGCCTGGAAGACCTCGAACTCTCAGGGCCCATCGAGCTGATCCCCGGCGTGACGATGGAGTCAGCCAATGCGCATACGGAAGGCTCGATGAATATCCACGTCGAAACTGCCGAAGGACTGGCGACTATCTGCGGTGATGTCATCTACGACTTTCAGGATCAGATCATTGACCCTTTTCATGTGATCTACTCCCATGAGGTGCAGGTCACAGGCAATCACGCGGGTTCCAAACGATCCGAAAAAGCGGCGATCAAGAAGCTGCTGAACTCCTCGAAGTTTCTTCTGCCCGTTCATGACAAGCCCGCAAAAGTGGAGCGTGGTCAGGTTGTCGGTCGTCTTGATATGATCGTGCCAGGTCCGATCAGCCAGACAGTGCAACGACGTGACTGGTTCCCGGTCTGACCCGAAAGGCTGCTGCCATGGCACACACAGCATATGATCCTGCTTTTCGCCGCCTGATCGACGAGCATGCGCCCGTCCGGCAGGAGGGAACCGGCTTCACCTTCACGGAGGGCCCGATCTGGCATCCGACGGGTCACTATCTGGTGTTCTCGGACATGCCCGGCGATGTCCGGCGACGGCTGGATCGCAGCGGCGTACGCGAAGTGCTTCGCCCATCCAATATGGCCAATGGCCTGACCTATGATGCGGATCTCAACCTGCTCGTTTGTGAACACGCAACTTCCCGGCTTGTTCGTATACATTCAGATGGAAAACAGGATGTACTGGCCAGTCACTTCGAAGGCAGGGAACTTAACAGTCCCAATGATCTTTGTGTACGGTCGGACGGCTCCATATATTTCAGCGATCCATGGTATGGGCGCATGCCGGTCTATGGCGTTGAACGCCCGCGGGCAATGGGCTGGCAAGGCGTCTTCCGCATTCCACCCGGCGGTGCACCTGAGCCGCAACTACTTGTTGATCGCTACATGTTCACGCAACCCAACGGCCTGTGCTTTTCACCTGATGAAAGACGGCTTTACGTCAATGATACCGAGCAAGCCAACATCCGCGTGTTCGACGTACTGGCAGATGGCAGTCTGACAAATGGCAGAATTTTTGCCAGCGGTATTCAGGATACCCTGAAACCGGGCGTCCCCGATGGTATGAAATGCGACACCGACGGCAATGTCTGGGTCACCGCACCGGGTGGTATTTGGGTGTTTGCACCGGATGGCAAACATATCGGAGCGATCTCGATACCAGAGCAAGCTGCAAATCTGCACTGGGGCGGTGCGGATTGGCGCACACTCTACGTCTGCGCTTGCACCTCCGTCTATGCTGTGGACGTCAAGATAGGCCCACGAAACGAGCCTTTCATGCGCGCCCGCCCGGCAGTCAGTGATACCATTTTGGCCTCTCCCACTGGCCATGATGAACTGCGGCTCGATCCGAGGCGCTGCGCCCTCATCATTCAGGATATGCAGAACGATGTCGTGATGGAGGGTGGCGCATTCGCCTCATCAGGCTCGCCCATCCATTGCCGCGAACAGAACGCCATCGAGAATATCCGTCGGTTGGCAGAGCAGTGTCGCCGAGTCGGTGTGCCGGTTATCCATGTCTGGTTCTGCCGTCGCAAGGATGGTCATGACATGACACTCAATGCCCCCCTGTTTGAAGGGGCTGTGGAAGCCGATGCGCTGATTGAAGGGACGTGGGGGGCCGAACCAGTTCCTGGACTTGAAGCGCAGCAGCGTGATCACGTAATCCGCAAGAACAGGATGAGCGCCTGGGAAGGCACGAATCTGGAAACCATACTCAAGGCGGAAAACCGCGACATTATCATAGAAACAGGTGCCTGGACCAACATGTCCATCGAACACACTGCCCGCACCGGCGCTGACAAAGGCTATGTCATGGTTATCCCCGAGGATGGGTGCTCTACAATGAATGCAGATTGGCACCGCGCTTCCATTTCCTACGCCATGCAGAATGTAGCGCTTGTGACAAAAACTGAATCTGTAATTGCTGCATTAAATTATATTATATAATAATACTATATACTTTATAATACTAAAACTATGAATTAGTTATTTGATAAATAAATCATAATTTCTATAATGTAATTATATTTAAATTATTTTACATATTTTATGGCGTTTATTTCTGTAACAGAATTTTCAGCTGCATGAATAACGATGACATTCCCAATCAATTTATTGCGAAATCGAAATCAGTATCATGTGCCGAGCCAAACACCCCACCACGAAGAAAAGGCTTTCAAGATTAACTGCTTGCCAAGCGATTGCATCATGCAGACCGCACTGATCTATGCTTCATCTGCCATCATACGCGATCGGCTGAACGAGCAGCTTGAAGCAGCACGATACACCGTTGATTGCGTGGCACAACTGGATGATATTGCAGCCATTCTCAAGCACGAGGCACGAGATGTGCTGATATCCGAGATACGGAAAGATAACTTCGCGTATCTTATGCGATTGGCTTTTGTGCATAACCGCAAGACGATCATTCATTTTTTCGATGAAAAAAATGTCTTCTGCTTTTACCCCATGCAGAGACAACCCTTCCGTTTGGTCAATGCGATTGCTGATGCGGGCTTACACCTTTCCCCACGCCTGCTTCAGCACACCGAGACAATTCATGACGATGAGACTTTGGATGCTGCCACTGTCGAAATATGATCATTCGCTTGCTCAAAGGCTTCGTCTTGCCGCTCACACCCTTTCAAAGGCAGAGGGTGCAACTGACGCCCATTTCTGCCACGCGGTACGGGTTTTTTCTGTCCATGCACCCGCTCTTTTTTCAGCACCCGCAGTAACACTGCCTGATTGCCGGTGCTCCAGAATTCCCGGAATGTCCCATTCGCCCTCCGGCCTATTCAGGACCAGTGGGTCAGTGCCAAGCCTGATGCTGCTGGCATCCTTTGTTATCTCCAAAAGCATTTCCGTGTAACGATAACCGCTGAATGTGAAAGAGGCAGGCTTGCCAAGGGGGCGCGAACCAAACCGCTCCCAGAACGTCTCAAGCCCTTCCTGGGCATGACCGTAAATCCGCGTGTAGCCTTTCTGCGCAATGATGCGGATAGCCTGACGAACAATCCGGAAAGCAATCGACGAACGCCTTGCCTCAAGCCGCACGGCAAGCCGTTCGATCTTGGCAAAGTCGCCGAAGAACCGGATTCGCACGCAGGCGACTGCCTCGCCATCGATACACCCAAGCAGGTGCATGGCGCAGAAATCGTTGCCGTCAAACTCTTCTGCGTAAGGGCATTTTTGCTCCGACACATAAACGATGGAGCGAACGGAAACGATCTTCATGAAGTCTTCGACCGTCCTGACCACACGGACGGTCTCATGCCGCTCATCCATGCGATCTGGATCACCCGCGATGCTCATCCGGCGCTTCTGCTGTATTTGAAAAAGGGAGCAGTTGCATGGTTGAACCGCGCAAGGCCGAGGCGCGTCGCCAGGCGCTCTCCTGCGGGCGTAACTGCCTGCGTCCAGATATCGACATGCCGAAACCGTGGCGTATCGAGAAAGTGCAGTACATCAGCCAGCCCAGCAATGCCGGAACCCTTGGCAACAAGGGCCCAGATGTAGATGACCGATGGCCTCTCTTGAGCAATGGCAAGTGAATCCAGAGGCGGATTTCTGAAATCCAGTTTGCCATAGATCAGGTTGTAAAGTCCCAGCGCGTTAAGCGGCAGGAAAGCAAGACCGCCCACAAGGCCCGCTTTGCCATAGACGGACCAGATAGTGTTAGGGCTGACATCCTGCACCATGCAGGCTGTTTCCGCAGAAGCGATGGTGTCATCCAGTCTTTGCAAAAGCATGGCATGCAAAGCAAAAATATCTGACTGGCTTGCGGGCTGTGCATAAACCCCCCGCCGCTTGCGAGCCTCCGAGAGACGCTCAAGGGGTGTCATCATTTTTGCACCTGGGGTTATTTTGCCGGTTTGAAAGAGATCACGGTTCTGCACGAAAACTCTCTCTCCTGATTTCCTGAGGGTGTAAAAAGACTGACCTTGCCTCATAGGAAATTATTAGCACAACTAGGAATTGAAATCTAATTTTATTTTTAATAGGTACTTTTACCGCTATTATAGGAAATTTATTCGATACTTGAAAGACTTACTTTCTTTTGTTAATTTTTGTTGCCCCGCAATTGCAACGCCAACGTGTATTTTCTGCTTCAAACTCCCAGATACAGATCACTTCGGATCGTCCGAAAATCTGCACTGTATAATGAAGCACTAATTATGCCCGCTGCATAAGCCGCTTGGAATAGGATTGTTCGGGTGGAGGCAATGGCCGTTCGGCAACAGCCTCAAGAATCCAGCGCCCCATTCCGGCAAGTGGCACCTGCTCAGCCTCACATACCCGTTTGCCGGCCGTCACTTTCGGTCTGGCGCTCGAAGTCTGTGTCCCGATCTCACGGGCTGTCAAACAATGAAATTGCTGCATGGTCAGCAAACCGTGCGACCCTTGGGGGCCAGTTCCCGATAATAGAATGCCCATAGCGCGGCTACCAAGCACTTCAGCTGCGGATGCGAACAAGATGTCGATGGTGTGCCGGTGATCACATGCTGATGTGAAATCGTTGAGCAGACAGGAAACCGAGCCGCGAGAACCTCGGAAGGTCAGCGTACATCCGTTGGGCAAAAGCAGCACCTGCCCTGCCAATACGGACACGCCTGATTGCGCCAGTCTAACGGAATAGCCGGTAGCCTCCTGAAGGCTGTTGATTATAGGTTCAGCACAGTCCTGACGCAATTCAACAGCGGCAACAATGGCCACTGGTGCTCGGACAAGCCCGGTCAATACAGCCTGCAGCACCGCGAAATCGCCAGACGCGCCGCCAATAACAATAATCCTTGCGGCGTAGTCATTGTCCAGCGGATGGCCATTTGTTTCCAGAGTCATCATGGACACTAGGGCAGGCAACTGCGATGCAACAGGTTCTGCGGTTGTCGGGTTGTGTGCGCCCTTAACCCGTTTGCACGCGTCCTTGCTGATCTTGAGAGTGTCAACAACACCTTCACCACACACTTTCATGGCCATTGCTTTCCACCATGAAACACAGGCGCAGGCTTCCCCAATGGCGAGCATCCACAACGACCGGTGAAAACAACTCGTAGTGGTCCCGGTAAGTCGTATCCGTCAGAGGTATCCTTTCATGCAGAAACAGGTTTTGCTGAAGACTGCGTGCAGCATTTGCCCTGGCAGTATCTCCGAGGATTATTCCTGCTTGATGATCTGACAGGCCATTTTTGTGTGCAGCCTCCCGAGATGGTGAATGTACTTTCGGTTGCCAAAAAACGGGCTGAAAACCGTTGCGGTCCACAAGCCCTGCACCCGTCACTTCAGTTGCATCGGTCAGCATGGACCTGAATGCTGCGGATATCATATTTTGCATAAAGCCTGTGCTCGCCGTCTGGTGCAAGCATGAATGCATCCCCGTAATCGGCTGATAAAGTTCATCGAACACATCATCGAGGCTTATCAAACCAGCATGAACTGCTGCCTCCAGTTTCAATCCTACTTCGCTTGCCATATCTATGCCCAAAGCAGCGAACCGCGAAATGGGCAAATAATGCCCCAAGCACAGCAGACCCTGTCCAAGCCTGTCTGACATCTCTAGCGTGGCCGCAAACTGACCGCAAAGACCTGCGAATTGCTGTTTGGCTAAACCCAACTGTCTGCCACTAGAGGAAAGGTTTAACTTTATGCCATTACTGGCCGTCGCCATTTGCCGAAGCGGCTGAACTGCCCCGCCAAATCGATCAACGACCATACCAACAGCTTTTTGACAGGCATGCATATCGCCAGAATGCTCAGCTGAGGCAATCACAGATTGTTCAAGGTCAATGGCATTGACATGCGCTGCCTGACACCTGGATTGAATATCCACCATGGTTGCGTCAATGGCGGTGAGATGACCTTGCAGGCTATCAGCAATACGCTGTTTCAATCTGTCTGTATCAAGCGGTTCTGCCTCGTCCAACATTGCTCTGAGACTTGCGGCGAATTCGATCAGGCCGCTAAACGCTTCTGACAGTTCAGTGTATTTTTCCATAAGCCGGTTCATGCCGCTGGTCATATCAACCGCGGATTGAAGACTGCTGCAATGGGTTTCCGTTGCCAGACGTGACACATTTGCCAAGCGGTTGCATGCGGCCAAAGCCTCTCCACAGGTGATGGAAAGTTCTGATGCTGCCAGGTCACTCATTGTTGACATCTGATCTGTCGCTGCGGCGACAAGATCGATCAATTGAACCTGCTCGTGCAATATCCCGACCGTATCTTTGAGTTCACCATTCGCTCGCGTGAGGGAAAGGCTCAGAGGGATGGCGATATCAAAGAGCCTTTGGGCTGTGCGCTCTTTTGGACAAAGCGCAGAAGCTGTATCATGGGATGGCGATATCCAGTTGGCAGACTTCCGGCTGGGACGCATGTCCGATCTCGTTTCATGCATGACGACGACGCCCTTTGAAATTTCTTGTTCGGTTTGGGCCAGGGCAGATCCTCCGGGAGGCCGTAGTCAGACAATCCCGGAGGGTATGGGTTTCAAGCCTTAGAACAGTCTCAGGACGCCCTGGTCAGCCTGCGACGCCAACGACAACGCTGTCTGCGACAACTGTGAACGGGTGTTGAGTGTCAGCAATTTGGCCGCTTCCTCGTTTTGGTCAGCCAGCACGAGCTGGTCTGCACCTGTCTCCAGCGTATCGATGAAGTCTTTCGTGAACTCCTGACGGTTCTGCACGACCGAGAGATTGGAACCGAAGGTCGAGGACTGGCTCCGAAGTTTATCGACGCCTGCTGTCAGTTCCTTAATTGCTGCATTGATATCGGAGTTGGCCTGCAGCTTGTTGTCGGAAGAGGTAATACCCAGTCCAGCCGAGTCAAACGTCACGCCCTTGATCGTGAGCGAAGAGGTATCCTTCTCATTGAACGCAACCTTGAGCGAATCACCATTGAGGAGATTGATGCCGTTGTATCCGGTATCCTTCGACAGCTGATCTATCTGTGTACGCAGATCGTCAAACTGCTTGGCAAGGCTTTCGCGGGTCGCATTGGTCGTCGACGCATCGCGCGCAACAACACCTGCCGTCAGGCCTGCAAAAGCTGTGGTTGCAGCTGTGCCAGCCAGAACTTCAAGCGACTCACCGTTCTGCGCGCTGACTTTCAGCTTGTTATCGGTGCCAACCTCAGCCCTTAGGCCTGTACCTTCCGCATTGAGCGAGTCGACAACCTTCTGGATTGTATCGCCAGCCACAACAGCGACTGTGGTCGTCGTGCTACCTGCCTTGATGACCAGGTTTCCCGCGTCGCCTGCAACAGCGGTCTTTGCTGCGCCGCCGGCCAGCACTGAGCTTGTTGCGGAAAGGTTGGTCGAGGCATTCTGAAGGGCCTGCCGTGCCGCACCCTGTGCAGCTTCGACCAGCTTGGTGATGGACTTGATGCCCTTGTCAGCAGCTTCCAGTGTCTTGGCACCCTGGGCGATGCCATCCAGAAGGCGGCCGAGATCGGATGAACGGCTTTTGAGGCCTTGTGATGTGAAGAAGTTGGCAGGGTTGTCGATCGCGCTGTTGACCTTCTTTCCAGTCGCCAGGCGCTTCTGCTGTACTTCAGCTGCCGAGGCGTTGTTCTGGATGGCTGAAAGGGCGTTGCGGACGCCTGATGAAAGGGAGATACTCATTGATACACCTTCTGGTCACCTGAACACGGAATATCCCGTGCCAGACCATCATGAGGCGCTCATCGAACAGACTTGATAACGTATTTACTCTGACTATTTTCCTAAATTATTTAATAAAAAATTAAAAACATGTATTTTTTCATTATATAACATGTTATGGTGAGCCTTTTAACCGTGGTCTTCCTACCGGTCTCTTAAATTCCTTGATTTCAATATCATCATTATTGTCTATAAATCTTTTTATTATAGTGGAATCAAAGTAGTTGTGGCGATCCATTGTCCTGTTCACGATACGCATGATATCCGCCGGATGCATGAATGTTGACGAAAACCAAGGGTAACGCTGCGGGCTGAAGATCTGCCGCAACCATTCAATCACGATAGATACCCTCTTGAGTCTGCGCATGTCACGCCGGTAACTGATCCAGACTTCCATCGAATGTTGAAGGTTGATGTCGATGGGCACGAGCCCCGCACCCATGGCGAGAGAGAATGTTGGCAACCCTCCAATGCCAAGCCCGCGCTCGACCGCATAAAGATGGGAGATGCTGGAGTTTGTTATGAAGGCGACGCTGGATTGCAACTTCTTTGCCCTCAGAAAATCTTCGATAACATCATTGGAAAACTGCGACGCCTCCTGAATGACGATCCTGTGGCTTCTGGCCGACTGTCCTGACAGGGGAATGCCGTGATTTTCGATATAGGCAAGTGAGGCAAAGGGATAAATATGCATGTGGCAAAGACGGGCCACAATCAGATCCGGATTATCAGGTTTACGGAACTGAATGGCGATATCCGCCTCATTGCGAAGAGGATTCCGCAACTCCATGGAACTCTCAAGATTGATGATAATATCCGGATTATCGACTGCGAACCGAGCTATGCGTGGTGCAACCCAGAACGTGCCAAGTCCTTCGGTTATCGCTATCCTGACATGTCCGCTGGGGTTCTGATCCTTGCTGGCCACATCCGTCAATCTGAAAAACTGACGCTGCATATCGCGTGCAATATCGGCCACGACCAACCCGGCCTCGTTCAGCACAAAGCCTTGAGGATGCCGGTCGAATATCATGGTTCCAAGGGCAGTTTCCAGCCGCTCCATATGTCGCACAAGGGTTGAAGCATTTATGCCCAAAGCCTTGGCCGCCTGTCTCAGACTCTCAAAAGCCGCGACGGAGGCAATCAGGTTGATATCATCCCAACTCACCCCTTCAAGACCAGCCGATTGAGCCATTATGGATTGGCTCTTTGCGGGCAGAACCTTTGCTGACGGGACAGTCTTTTTCCGCCCATCGATCCCAACTCGGTGTTGCATTTTTTACACCTATTAGTTGCATAATTCATTCGCACCAATCGACAACTGGCGCGAGAAGCACATTGACCAAATCAGTCGCTTGTTTGATTTAATGTCGATATTACAAATAATAAAGTATTATTTTCCTATTTATGAAAATAATAGGGATTTTTATGATGCACTCCATAACTTTTCTGGCTTGATAAACCTATCTTTTGGTTTGCAGGATGCAGAACGCTCGCGAGACTGGGGTCGTTTTCAAGAGCCGAAGATGTAAATTCTACTCCTGATTGTATTGCCGCAAGGCACGCAAATCACCCACACAATTCGCGGCTTGATCCGGCAGGCCCCTTTCCTTTACAAAACTTCTTCCCATTGTTTTGCCGTGCGAGCCGATGCCTCAGCGATCTCCTCTTCCACTCCCTGATGTGATCGTGAGTGAGGTTGGTCCGCGGGATGGGCTGCAAAGCATAAAGCAAATCATGCCAACAGCTGACAAGATTGCATGGGTGCATGCCCTCGCGGCAGCGGGCATACCGGAGATCGAGGTTGGCTCGTTTGTATCACCCAAGCTCCTGCCGCAAATGGCGGATACGGCAGAGGTTGTAGCCGCAACTGTGGCTATACCAAAGGTTGCCGTTCTGGTGCTTGTACCCAATCTCAAGGGAGCAGAACGGGCGTTTGCTGCGGGTGCGCAAAGGGTTACCGTGCCGGTCTCCGCCTCGCTTTCACATTCACTGGCCAACATCAACCGGACACCTGATGATGCGGTGATGGAGGTGGCAAGGATATGTGCCTTGCGCGATCAGCTTGCGGTTGACACCAAACACCCCAAACGCGGTGTCGAGGTTGGCATTTCAACCGCCTTTGGCTGCACGCTGGAAGGCGTCATCAATGAGGATACCGTGATTGCGCTTGCCATTGCCCTCGCCAGAACTGGAGCCGATAGCATCGGCCTTTCCGACACGACAGGCATGGGCAATCCGGCGCAGGTCAAACGGCTGTTCAGGCGCTTGCGGATTGAACTGGGCGAAAAGGCTGGCGGCGCGCATTTTCACAACACCCGCGGTCAGGGGCTAGCCAATGTGGTTGCGGCACTTGATGTGGGCGTGACGACATTTGACGCGTCTCAAGGTGGATTGGGAGGGTGCCCATACGCGCCCGGCGCATCCGGCAATATCGTGACAGAAGATCTGGTGTTTATGCTTGAGGCAATGGGCTTGCATACGGGTATCAAAATGGATCAATTGCTGATCGCCCGCCAAATCCTGATTGCCGCCCTGCCGGGAGAGCCGCTCTATGGCCATATACCGACTGCTGGACTTCCCAGGGGATTTCGTTCTGCACGCGCATCGGCTGCATCGTGAGCAGGCTTGATGCCCAGCAACCCTTGCCGCTTGCCGGCCTCAGGGTCATCGAATTTTCCCACATGGTGATGGGCCCCTCCTCCGGCCTTATTCTGGCTGATCTCGGCGCTGATGTGATCAAGGTAGAGCCCATGGGGGAAGGCGACAACACCCGCAAGTTGGCTGGCTCGGGGGCAGGTTTCTTCGTTTCGCTTAACCGCAACAAGCGCTCCATCCAGATCAACCTGAAATCGGAGCGCGGTCTGGCTTTTGTCCGCAAATTGATCGCCACTGCCGATATTGTGACCGAGAACTTTCGACCCGGCGCACTGGACGTCCTGGGGCTTGGCTACGGCGGATTGAAGGCTGAAAACCCACGCCTGATCTACTGTTCTCTCAAGGGCTTTCTGACAGGCCCCTATGAACACCGCATGGCGCTTGATGAGGTCGTACAGATGATGGGTGGCCTTGCCTATATGACTGGCCCGCCGGGCAAACCACTGCGGGCGGGCGCCTCGGTCAATGATCTGATGGGCGGTATGTTTGCGGCCATAGGCATTCTAGCTGCCGTGCAGCAACGGCACCACACGGGCAAGGGTCAGCTGATCAAAAGTGGCTTGTTTGAAAATAACATGTTTCTGATGGCGCAACATATGATGCAATTCGCGGCAACCGGAAAACCGGCGGCTCCCATGCCCAACCGGGTGGCGGCATGGGCTGTTTATGATGTTTTCGAGACCGCGGATGACAGCCAGGTTTTTGTGGGTGTGGTGTCTGACACGCAATGGGCCGTCTTCTGCGATGAATTCCGGCTGTATGACCTGAAAGCTGATCCGGAACTTGACAGCAACCGCAACCGCGTACTGGCGCGTGAGCGCTATATGCCACGGTTGCGCACGATGTTTGCCGAACTTTCGCGCAGCGCCATACTGGAGACATGCGAGAGAATCGGTCTGCCCTTCGCGCCGATCAACCGGCCCGAGGACATGTTTGATGACCCCCACCTCAAACATCCCGGTGCAATGGTGGAGATCACCGTGGCGACCGGACGAAAAGCGCTTGCTCCTTCCCTGCCGCTTGAGTTTGACGGCGTTCGCCCCGGATTGCGTCTGGATGTACCCATGGCTGGGCAGCATACGGCAGACATCGCGCTGGAAATGGGCCTTTCATCAGCGGATGTGAATCAACTGCTTGATGAGGCTGTACTGGGTTCATCCAGACCCAGGGAATAGGACTTGTTGCCTGCCCCTTTGCCCTGATAAGCAAACCCTGATCATCGCTGGATATCGCCCATGTCACTGTCTCCCATCGCCGCCTTTTCCCGCATCGGGGAGGAAAATGCCTTCGCTGTTCTGGCGCGCGCCACAGCCCTGATGCGAGAAGGCAAGGACATCATCAACCTTGGTATAGGCCAGCCGGATTTTGCCACGCCACCAAACATCGTCGAGGCGGCCATCAAGGCCCTTCGTGATGGTCACCACGGCTACACACCTGCCAACGGCATATTGCCCCTGCGTGAAGGTGTGTCAGCTGATCTCTTCCGGCGGTTTGGTGTCTCGGTTTCGCCTGAAGAAGTGATGATCATGCCCGGCGGTAAGGTCACAATGTTCATGGCAATCCTCATGTTTGGCGAGCCAGGCGTCGAGATCATGTATCCCGATCCCGGCTTTCCCATCTATCGCTCGATGATCGAGTTTACAGGGGCCACTCCCATTCCCGTGCCGGTCCGCGAAGAAAATGGCTTTGCCTTCTCTGCTGACGAAACACTGGGCCTGATCACACCACGCACCCGGCTGCTCATTGTCAATTCACCCGCCAATCCCACGGGGGGTGTCACGCCAAAATCCGAGGTAGACAAGCTGGTAAAGGGTCTCGTCAACAGACCCCGTGTCGCGATCATGTCAGACGAAATCTACGATCAGATGGTCTATGACGGCGAGAAACACGTCTGCTTGCTGAGCTACCCCGAAATCCGTGATCGGACGATCCTGCTTAATGGCTGGTCCAAGACCTATGCCATGACAGGCTGGCGTCTGGGATACTCGGTCTGGCCGGGCAAACTCTATGACGCTGCGCGCAAACTGGCGGTCAACTCATTCTCCTGTGTCAATGCCCCGGCGCAATGGGCCGCCCTTGAAGCGCTTACCGGTCAGCAGGATGCGGTGCATAGCATGGTGGCGGAGTTTGACCGGCGCAGACAGGCCGTCGTGGCGGGCCTGAATGCCATCCCCAATGTAAGCTGCGTTACACCCAAGGGCGCGTTTTATGCGTTCCCAAATGTTTCAAAAACCGGCTGGAAGGCCAAACCGCTAGCCTCAGCCTTGCTGGAAAAGGCCGGCGTCGCCACCATCGGCGGACCAGACTTTGGTGTGCACGGCGAAGGCTACATCCGGCTTTCCTATGCCAACAGTCTTGAGAATATCGACAAGGCGCTGGACAGGATGAAGGACTTTCTGGCGAAGAACGAGATGTAAAGCGTGAATACTCTCCCGCTCCCCACGTTACTCCGCAGAGCACAGCACGCCTGAGCCTGCCTACCATGGTGGAATTACCGGCGCGCCGCTGAAATACACAGGCTGAAATCTTGACCCGCCTCAGCGGGCCATTGCGGGCTGCAGCGCATGGATATCATCGACTACATGATGCGCAATCTTGCCAAGACCATCGCGGCGACCAGTACCTGACAGCACACCCACACACCAGCCGACATTGGCATCCCGCGCTGCTGTCATGTCAGTCATGGAATCTCCCACCATCATGATCGCTTCCAGGGGCACCCCAAAATGACGTGAGAGATGCAAAAGGCCTGCACCGGAGGGCTTTCCCGCAATGGCGTCATCCCCGCAGACCATTGTCTGGATAAGATCAGCGATGCCCAGCATAGGCATGGTTGCCATCGTCGCATCACGGTCATCGCTGGTGAAGATGGCCAGTTTGAAGCCACGCCGGGCAAGCTCCTTCATAAAGACACTGACGTCACCAATGGGGTGAATATCCTGCGGACGTGGCAAGACCTCAATAGCAGGCATGAAAATATCCCGCGAAATCCGCTCCGCCTCATGCCATGCGACACCGTTCTGATAGAGTACAACCGTCGTTGCCATGCCCAGCTTGGCCAGCGTCGACACTGCAAGCGGGCTTTCCGGTATGACGCTTTTTCCGTCGCCGTGAATGCCCAGCGTCGCAAAAAGCCGCGCTTCCAGCTCAGGCACAGAGGGAGCCGCAACCAGCACAGCTTCCACGGCATGCACCAGTTTCCCGGCCCATAGCAGATCAAAATCGACCAGTGTCCCATCCTTGTCAAAGACGATAAGCTCGATTTCTCGTGTGGTTCCTGAGATGGTCAGCAACGGCATGAATCATCCTTCGTTTGAAGGGCTCTCCCGGATGAACCCCAATCCGGAGAAATAGACCACGCAGGCCAGCAGCACGCCCTTGATCGGCCAGCCCGGATTAAGGTCCTGCCAGAGTGCCGAGGCACATGCGGCAGCCCATATCAGAACCGCTGCGATGGTGAGGCCCCTGAGCCGCGTAACCCGAATGGGATGCACGAACACAACAGGTAGAAACATCATGGCCGTGAGTATAGCGACGATTGCAAAGGACAGGATGGAAGGCGGTTTGAAGATTGCGATATAAAAAACGATGATGTTCCAGGTTGCGGGAAAGCCCCGGAACCACCAGTCATGGGTCTTCATCGTGGTATCTGCGAAATAGAGCGCACTGCCGATAGTGATCAGCAGCCCGGCTGCCAGACCCCATGGAGCGTCCATAATCTCGGGTCGCAGCAGCACTGCGGCTGGAACGAAGACATAGGTGATGAAATCCACGACGAGATCAAGCGTTGCCCCATCGTAGCGGGATGCGGTTTCCTGCACATTCAGTTTGCGCGCCATAGGCCCATCCGCCGCATCGACAAACAGCGCCACCGAAAGCCAGATGAAACACTCTGCGATATTACCCTCCAGCGCCGCCTTGAGCGCCAGAAAACCCAATGCCGCGCCAAGCGCCGTGAAGACGTGCACGCCGTAAGCCATGACATGGAGTTGCTTGCGCTTGCGCGCCGGATCCATTTTCACTGTGTTACCGTCGAGTTTGTGTCATGCGAAACCAGTTCCTGCACAATATCCAGAAAGCCCTTGATATTCGCTAGCCTCCTGCGGTTTTCAAGACAAGCGACATATTCCGCCACGCCAAGATCAGCATCTCGCACAACGACAGGCAGGAAGGCCGGATCGCTGCCCAGCTCACTTTCAAAAATCACCCCGATGCCAAAGCCGGCGGCCACGGTTTCCCGCACAGCCTCGCGGCTTTGCACCTCAATAAGCCGCCCGGGGCGGATGCCTCCCCGGGTCAGACTGGCCTCGAAAACCTCGCGTGTGACAGAGCCGGGCTCTCGAATAACAATATCAACGCCCTGCAATTCGGCGATAGCCACAGAGCCCCGCGCGGCCAGCGGATGACCGAAGGGCACGAAGAGGATCAACCGGTCACGCTTGAGTTGCAGGCTGAAGATTCGCGGATCAGTTGTAAGCCGCGCCATAACGCCCAGATCCGCCTCGTAATCCAGCAGACGCTGCAAGATATTGGTGGAATTATCAATGCTCATGGAGAAGGTAATGCCTGGATTGGCGGCCCGCAGGCGGGCCAGCACCGGCATGACATGCGAGGCATTGTCAGCAGCGATGCGCAGATGTCCGGTCTGGATGCTGCGAGCGCCGCGCAGGAGATCCAGCGCTTCTTCCTCGGCAGCAAAGATGCGGCTGGTAACATCCAGCAAACGCTTGCCTGTCGGCGTAAGGGTGACGCCCCTTCGCTTGCGGTCAAACAAGCTTACGGAATGCGTGGCCTCCAGCAATGCTACCTGGCTCGACAGCGTGGGCTGGCTGAGGCCAATGGCAGCGGCAGCACGGGTGAAGCTGCCGGCCAGCGCGACAGCATGAAAGGCTTTCAGACCGGACTGCATATTCTCACTCTTATATTGATGTGGTCTATATGACCTATTCAAAGCCGGTATTAGACAAATAGCAAGCGTCTCTGTAATTTTGCATCAAACGGGGGCCATCATGATGCAGCATTCCAGGTTTTTACCTGCATTATCCGAGACCGGTGATCCGTTCCTTTTGACACCGGGGCCACTGACAACATCCAGATCCGTCAAAGCGGTCATGCTACATGACTGGGGCTCACGCGATGCCACTTTCCTGCGCATCAACCGCGAGGTGCTTGAGGCACTGCCCGCCATTGTGAACGCACACAAGAGCTTTGTAACTGTCCCCATTCAGGGCTCGGGTACCTTTGCTGTTGAGGCCATGCTGACCAGCTTTGTGCCGCCCACGGGCAAAGTGTTGTTGATCGTCAACGGCGCTTATGGGCAGCGGGCCAAGCGCATTCTCGATATCGCACGTCGCAAATCAAGCATGCTGGAAACGCCGGAGGACACGCCGCCGGACCTTGCGAAGATCGAGGCCGTTCTCAAGCGCTCGAAATCCATCACCCATGTTTTCGCAGTACACTGCGAGACGACATCTGGAATTCTCAATCCTGTTCACGAGATTGGCGCCATTGCAGCCCGCTACGGAAAATCCTATCTGGTCGATTCCATGAGTGCCTTTGGGGCCTTGCCGCTGGACGCCGAGAAGGCCCATGCTGATGCCATCGCCGCATCATCCAACAAATGTATTGAGGGAGTGCCCGGACTTGGCTTCGTCATTGCCCGCAAGTCAGCGTTGCCCAGCCTGAAGGGCAATGCCACGACACTGACGCTGGATGTCCATGACCAATGGGCGAATTTCGAGAAAACCGGGCAGTATCGCTTCACCCCGCCGATCCATGTGATCGTTGCCTTCCATCAGGCGCTCACCGAGTTCAATGCCGAAGGGGGACAGACCGGCCGGGGAAGACGCTACGGTGAGAATGGCAAGGTGCTGATCGACGGCATGCGGGCATTGGGCTTCCGTACCCTCCTTCCCGATCATCTACAGGCCCCGATCATCGTGACATTTCACATGCCGGACAATCCCAGGTTTGTGTTCCAGACTTTCTACGATGCACTCAAGGACCGGGGCTATGTCATCTATCCGGGCAAGCTGACGGTGGCGGATTCTTTCCGCATCGGCTGCATCGGCAGGCTTTATCCCAAAGACATGCAAGGGGCGCTCGGAGCGGTGCGCGATGTTTTGGCCGACATGGGTGTGACGCTGACATCCAGAAAAACGGCTTGAGGACGACACCCATGCAAACATCCGTCACCGTCAATGACCGATCCTACACCATCCCTAAGCAGCCCACGGTGGTGATCTGCATCGATGGCTCTGAGCCGGGCTATATCGAGAAAGCCATAGAAGCCGGTGTCGCGCCAACCTTTGCCCGCATGGTGCAGGGAGGCGCAAATCTGATAGCGGAATGCGTCATTCCCAGCTTCACCAACCCCAATAACCTGTCGATCATTACGGGCCGTCCGCCCGCCGTCCACGGCATCGCGGGCAACTTCTTCTATGATCCTGCAACGGGCACCGAAGTCATGATGAATGACCCGAAGTTCCTGCGCGCACCCACCATTCTGGCGGCAGTGCTTGATGCGGGCCGCAAGGTGGCGATGGTAACGGCCAAGGACAAGCTGCGCTTGCTTCTCTCCAACGGTCTCGACTACAGCACAGGCCGCGCCGTCGCCTTCTCGTCGGAAAAGGCTGACAAGGCAACCATTGCGGACAACGGAATCGACAAGGTGCTGCGCTTCGTCGACAAGCCTCTACCGGAGGTGTATTCGGGCGATCTCTCCGAGTTTGTCTTTGCCGCAGGCGTGAAGCTCATGGAGACCATGCGCCCTGACCTGATGTATCTTTCGACCACGGATTATATCCAGCACAAGGCCGCGCCTGGCTCAAAAATCGCCAATGATTTCTATGCCATGATCGATGGTTATCTGGAGAGACTCGATGCGTTGGGTTGTGTGATCGTCGCAACAGCCGATCATGGCATGAACGACAAGCATCTGGCCGATGGTTCGCCCGATGTCATCTATCTCCAGAGCCAGTTCGATGAATGGCTCAGCAAAGGCAAGGTTCGCGTCATCCTGCCGATCACAGACCCCTATGTGGCGCACCACGGCGCGCTGGGCTCCTTCGCCACAGTCTATGTTCCTGCAGGTTCGAATGTGCCTGACCTGATAACGAAGCTCTCAGCCATTCCTGGCATCGAACTGGCGATCACCCGTGACGAGGCCTGCGCACGTTTTGAACTGCCCCCGGACCGCATCGGCGATATCGTCGTGATTGCAACGCGCTACAAGACGCTGGGCACCGCTCCGGAACTACATGATCTGTCGGGGCTGGACGAGCCATTGCGCTCGCATGGTGGCCTCAGTGAGCAGAGGGTGCCGATGCTATCAAACCGGCCTATTAACGTCCCTGAAGGCCATAAACTGCGCACATTCGACGTTTTCGCCGCAGCGTTGAACTGGACCGACACTACAGGGAAACGACAGCCATGACCATGCACACACCTTTGCCTGTCCGGCGCGAAGCGATGCGCATCGCTGGAAAGCGCGTCTTGACGGATGATGTCATCGAGGTGCGTAATCCCTATGACAATTCAGTGGTCGGCACTGTGCCCGCAGGACGTCCGGAGCATGTCCGGGACGCCTTCGCCAGGGCGAAGGCTTTCACGCCAAAACTGACACGCTACGAGCGCCAGCAGATTTTGCTGCGCACCGCAGAAATTCTGGCCAAGCGCAAGGAAGAGATCGCACGGGTAATCACGGCGGAATCCGGTCTGTGCTGGAAGGATTCGCTGTATGAGGCAACGCGCGCCTACGATGTTTACTCCTTCGCTGGTCAACTCTGCATCAAGGATGACGGCGAAACCTTCGCCTGCGATATCAGCCCCAATGGCAAGCAGCGCAAGATTTTTACGACGCGCGTGCCGCTGCTGGGTGTCATCTCGGCAATCACGCCGTTCAATCATCCCCTCAACATGGTGTCGCACAAGATCGCGCCCGCTATCGCCACAAACAACCGCATGGTGCTCAAACCCACGGAACTGACACCGCTGACCGCCTTGCTGCTGGCCGATATTCTCTACGAAGCGGGCCTGCCGCCGGAGATGCTGTCAGTCGTGACAGGCAACCCCTCGACTATGGGTGATTCCATGATCACTGATCCTGATGCCGATCTTATTACCTTCACGGGCTCTGTGCGGGTAGGCAAGTATATCGCTGAGAAAGCAGGCTATCGCCGGATCGTGCTGGAACTCGGGGGCAATGATCCGCTGATCGTCATGGAAGACGCCGATCTCGACAAAGCGGCGGAACTGGCGGTGCAGGGTGCCACCAAGAACTCGGGGCAGCGCTGCACAGCAGTGAAACGCATTCTCGTGGTGCAATCCGTGGCGGATGCATTCTCTAAGCTGGTTCTGGAAAAAGCGAAAAAGCTGAAAACGGGTCATCCGATGGACCCCACGGTTGATATCGGAACAGTAATCACTGAACAGGCCGCAATGAGCTTCGAACGGCGTGTCAATGACGCTGTATCGAAGGGTGCGGTTCTGTTGCACGGCAACAACCGGCAGGGTGCGCTTTACCCGCCAACCGTGGTCGATCATGTGCCGTATGATTGCGAACTGGTGCATGAAGAAACATTCGGACCCGTGATTCCGATTATCCGCGTGCCGGATGATATTGAGTCTGTCATCAAAATTTCAAATTCAACTGCTTTTGGCTTGTCCTCAGGTGTTTGCACCAACCGTTTGGACTATATCACGCGCTTCATCAGTGGGCTTGATGTCGGTACGGTCAACATCTGGGAAGTGCCGGGCTATCGCATTGAAATGTCGCCCTTCGGGGGTATCAAGGATTCAGGCCTTGGTTATAAGGAAGGCGTGCAGGAGGCGATGAAGAGTTTCACAAACGTGAGGACCTACTCGCTGCCATGGCCTTCCTGAAAAACAGAATTGGGCCTGTTTGACGAAAAGATGAGGCCTGATCAGGGATAACCCCTTGCAGTCAGGCCAAATGTGCAGTGCAATAGTTCAGTCGGTGATTGCCGATGATTGGGGTTGGGAGAACAACAATGATTAAATCGCTTCTGGCGGGCGTAGCCATTGCCGCAGTCATGGCTCTAGGAGCCATTTCGGATGCCGCGGCCCAGGCCCGCACCAAGGTAACGGCTTATACAGCGCTCGAGAATGACCAACTCGGTCCCTTCAAGACCGCGATCGAGACGGCGGTTCCCGATGTGGAAATCGTTTGGGTGCGCGATTCAACCGGTGTGATCACAGCGCGATTCCTCGCGGAGAAGGACAATCCCCGTGCGGATATCATTCTGGCACTTGCCGCCACCAGCCTGCTGCTCTTTGAGAAGCAGGGACTGCTTGAAACCTATGAGCCCGCCGGTGCACAGGCCCTAAAGCCGCAGTTCCGCGATCCAACGGCTCCCTACACATGGACCGGAAGCGATGCATTCCTGGCCGTGGTCTGCTTCAACACCGTCGAGGCTGCCAAGGACAAGGCCGCTGCACCAGCCTCATGGCTGGATCTGGCCAAGCCCGAATACAAGGGCAAGATCGTGATGCCGCATCCTGCCTCCTCAGGCACGGGCTATCTCCAGGTTGCCGCCTGGCTCCAGATCATGGGTGAAGCGGCCGGCTGGGCCTATATGGACAAGCTGCATGACAACATCGCTGTCTACACGCATTCAGGCTCTGCTCCTTGCGTTCAGGCAGCCAAAGGCGAGCGCCTGATGGGCATCGGCTTTGACATGCGCGGCGCGCGCGAAAAAACGCAGGGCGCACCCATCGATATCATCATCCCTAAGGAAGGCGCGGGCTGGGACATGGAGGCCACCGCTATCGTCAAGGGAACTAAAAATCTGGCTGCGACCAAGAAGGTTGCAGACTGGATTGCAACGAAAGGTGCCAGCGAACTCTTCGGAAAGTACTACGCTCTCGTGTCGCACCCTGATGTCAAGAGTGCGCCGGCCAACTATCCCGTCAATGCCGAAGCCCAGATGGCCAAAAATGATTTTACATGGATGGCGGACAATCGCGAGCGCATTCTGGCCGAATGGGTGAAGCGCTATGAGAGCAAGGCGGCACCGAAGTGAGGCAGCAACAGAGTCTGCGGCAACCGAACCGCTGATCCTGAAACCGGATCGCGGATTATTCCATGCAGCGCACACTGTCCGATAACAGACGAGGCGGTCAGCCCTTTCTGGCCGTCCGTAACCTGACCAAGAGTTTCTCGACCTTCATCGCGCTCAACGATATCAATCTCGATATCGAGCGCGGTGATTTTGTATGTTTTCTCGGGCCCTCGGGCTGCGGCAAGACCACATTGCTCAGGGCCATTGCAGGGCTTGATCCGCAAACATCCGGCTCTATCGTGATCGATGGCCGTGATGTCTCGCATGCCCCCCCTGCTGCACGCGATTTTGGTATTGTCTTCCAATCCTATGCCCTGTTTCCCAATCTGACGATTGCCGACAATATCGGCTACGGGCTCGTCAACCAGCGGCTTCCGAAGGCACAGATCACGGCGCGGGTAGACGAGCTGTTGATCCTTGTCGGCCTCACGGACCAGAGCCGGAAATATCCCGTTCAACTATCGGGCGGGCAACAGCAGCGCGTTGCTCTGGCCCGGGCGCTGGCCACATCGCCTGGCTTGCTCTTGCTGGATGAACCACTCTCCGCACTGGATGCACGCGTGAGGTTGCGCCTGCGGGAAGAGATCCGGTCGATTCACAAGCGCCTCGGTGTCACCACCATCATGGTCACCCATGATCAGGAAGAAGCCCTGTCCATGGCCGAACGCATCGTGGTCATGAACCACGGTGTCATCGAGCAGATTGGCACGCCGGAAGAGGTCTACGGCGCGCCCGCCACCGCCTTCGTGGCCGATTTTGTAGGCCGCATGAATTTCCTGACTGGAACCGCACGCGACGCCAGTCACGTCCAGATCGGTCCACATGTACTGGAGACACGCCGTGGTGATTCAGCCTTACCCGCAGGATCCGCGGTGGAGATCGGTTTTCGCCCAGAAGCAGTCGAGATCGTAGTGGCAGAAACAAGGGATGCGTTACCAGCGACGATCCGCGATATCGAGTTTCTGGGAGCCTTCAGCCGGATTGGCTTTATCCTTGATGGCATCGACCAAAAACCATTGCTGGCGGATGTGTCAGCCAGTATCATGGCCTCGCTGAAGCCTGTTGCAGGCTCAAGACTTGGCCTTCTCCTGGCACCGGAAGCGCTGCGTGTGTTCCCGGCACGCACCAGCGGATGAGCGCGATGTCTGCCAACACGGACAATGAAGCCAAAAGCATATCAGCCCCTCAACCGCTGATCACAGAACACCGCGTCGCAGGCATCCTGCTCACACTTGCTGCCATCATCCTGTTTGTCATCATCGCCCTGCCGCTGTGGGCATTGCTCTCGAAAGCTGTCCAGAATACGCAGGGCGAATTCGTAGGCCTTGCCAATTTCATCCGCTATGTCGAGACACCCTCTCTGGTGCGCGCGCTGTTCAATTCTATGCAGGTGGCGTTGCTGACCACCGCCATCGTGCTGCCTCTGGCTTTCGTCTATGCCTATGCGCTGACCCGCAGTTGCATGCCTTTTCCCGGACTGTTCATGGCGCTGGCCTTGTTGCCGATCTTCGCGCCATCACTGCTATCGGCAATTTCGCTTATCTATCTCTTCGGCAATCAGGGGCTACTCAAGAGCTGGATGTTCGGCACCTCGATCTATGGTCAGGCCGGCATCGTCATCGCCGAGGCGACCTATTGTTTTCCCCATGCAGTGATGATCATTGCCACGGCGCTGCGCATGGCGGACGGGCGGCTTTATGAGGTGGCCGAAGCGCTGCGGACACCACCCTTGCGCGTCTTTACCACTGTCACGCTACCCGGTGTACGCTACGGCCTGATCAGTGCGGGTTTCGTTGTTTTCACCCTCGTGATTACAGATTTCGGCATTCCGAAGGTTATCGGCGGGCAGTTCAATGTTCTGGCGACCGATGCCTACAAGCAGATCGTGGGGCAGCAGAATTTCGAGATGGGCGCAGTAGTCGGCCTCATCCTGGTGATGCCCGCCGTGCTTGCGTTCTTCGTGGACCGGCAGGTGCAAAAACGGCAAGTAGCCCTGCTCTCGGCTCGCGCGGTACCCTACCAGCCAAAGCCGCATGCAGCGCGCGACATTGGTCTTTTGATCTTCTGCCTGGTGATTGGCGCTGCGCTGCTGTCCATGCTGGGTGTGGCTGTGTGGGCGTCCTTCATCAAATACTGGCCCTACAATCTTTCCCTTACCACGGCGAATTATGATTTCGCCAATTTCGATCCTGGCGGCTGGGACCCCTATTTCACCTCTCTGCGCCTTGCCGCACTGGTCGCTCTATTCGGCACCGCCCTGATCTTTGTTGTTGCGTATCTCGTGGAGAAGACCAAAGGACATGCCGTGTTACGCCAGATCGTACCGTTTCTGGCAATGCTGCCGATGGCGGTTCCGGGACTCGTGCTGGGCCTTGGTTATGTCTTCTTCATCAATTCGCCATCCAATCCACTGGGCATTTTCTACGGTACGCTGACCCTGCTTGCAGTGAACACCATCGCGCATTTCTACACAGTCGCGCACATCACGGCGACGGCCGCGCTGAAACAGATCGATGCAGAGTTTGAATCGGTCTCAGCATCGCTCAAGGTGCCCTTCTGGACGACATTCCGCCGTGTCACAGCGCCTATCTGCATGCCCGCCATTCTCGACATCGCGGTCTATATGTTCGTGAATGCGCTGACGACGGTATCAGCGCTCATCTTCCTCTACGGTCCCTCCACAAAAGTTGCAGCCATTGCCATCGTGCATATGGATGAAGCTGGAACGATGGCCGCAGCAGCTGCGATGGCAAGTTGCATTGTGCTGACCGCCGTGGCGGTAAAGCTGTTGCATGTAGCACTGGATCGGCTGGTGTTTGACCGCCTGCAAGGCTGGCGCAAGCGCTGAAGTTACTGCAGCCGGATCAGCAACAGACCGACGACAATGAGCACCGCAGCAACTACGCGGTTTGCCCGTAATGGCTCCTTCAGGATCAGTACAGCTATGGCAGCAGCGAAAAGCACACTCGTTTCGCGCACAGCCGCCACCAGCGGAATGGGCGCGACTGTCATGGCCCAGATCGCGATGCCATAGGCCCCGGCGGACATGGCACCGCCTGCCATACCCGGAAGCAAGAACCCTGTAATTGGCCTTAATCCGGACGTACCGCGCATAAGCCAGGCGATCGCTGTGAAAAACAATCCATCGGCTACATGGAGAGCCGCGATATAGGCAAGAGCGTCGCCTGAAACGCGCGCGCCTGTGCCATCACTCAACGTGTAGGCGCAGATCGTGATAGCGGTGAGGCCCGCAAAACCCAACGCCTTACGATCCATATGGGTTGCATCATGCGCGTTCTTCATCGACATCACAAAGATACCACCCCCGAGGATCGCGATTCCTGCAAATCCTTGCAGGGATACATTCTCGCCGAGGAAAAAGATCGCTGTGACAGCCGTCAGCAGAGGCGCGGATCCCCGCGCGATGGGATAAACCTGGCTCATGTCGGCTCGGCGATAGGCCTCGGTAAGGGCGAAGTAATATCCCACATGGATCAGCACCGAGGCAATGAGCCAAGGCCACGCTTCAGCCCTTGGCAGACCAGTGTAGATCAGGACTGGGAGAGCGACGACGGAAGCGCACAGATTGATCAGCACCATCGCCAGAAATGGCTCAAGCCTGATCTTGAGCATGGCATTCCAGCCGGCATGAAGCGCAGCGGCGGCAAGCACAGCGAGGAAAACAGTGAGCGAGATAGCGGCTGTCCGGACAAATCAGTTGCGTTAAACGATCATCAACAGGTGGCGGATTTGCTGCGGCGCGTCGAGGTGAAAAATGCTGTGTCGGCTAAAAATATACTATGGCATCCTCCAGGGGTTGCAATTCATCCGCAAGCCCGTCACGTTTGCGGCAAGCATGGGCGCGGGGAGAATGGTATGACGGGGACACTGGGCTTTGACGCGCTGAAAGCAGCAGTGGCATCTGGCGAGATCGATACAGTGCTGGTCTGCTTTACCGACATGCAGGGGAGGCTCATCGGCAAGCGTTTCCATGCGCCCTTTTTCATTGATGGCGGCCATGCCGAAACGCATGCCTGCGATTATCTCCTTGCCAATGATATCGATATGGAACCCGTGCCGGGCTATGCCGCCGCAAGCTGGCAGAAGGGCTATGGCGATTTCGTCATGAAGCCGGACCTGTCGACGATCCGCAGGTTGCCGTGGCTTGAAGGCACGGCAATCGTGCTGTGCGACGTGCAGGATCACCATCACCGCGATCTACCGCATTCGCCGCGTGGCATGCTGAAGAAGCAGGTGGAGAAACTGGCCAGCATGGACATGCGGGCCTATCTCGCGTCCGAGCTGGAATTCTATCTCTTCGATGAGAGTTTCGAGGCAATCCGCGCCAAGCGTTATCACGAACCCAAAACCAGTGGCAGCTATATCCAGGATTACAATATTCTCCAGACCACCAAGGAAGAGGACGTGATGCGCGCCGTGCGCATTGGCCTCGCTGGCGCGGGCATTCCGGTCGAGAATTCCAAGGGCGAATGGGGGCCGGGACAGGAAGAGATCAACGTGCGTTACACCGACGCGCTGGAGATGGCGGACCGGCATGTGGTGCTGAAAAACGGCATCAAGGAGATCGCCTGGGCCAAAGGCAAGGCCGTCACCTTCATGTCGAAATGGCGCTATGATCTCGCGGGTTCCAGCGCACATATCCACGCCTCACTCTGGGACAAGGCGGGCAAGACATCGCTGTTTCTGGACCCCAAGGCAGAATATGGCATGTCTCACGTGATGCGCAGCTTTGTCGCGGGCCAGCTGAAATACGCACGCGACATCACGTATTTTCTGGCCCCCTACATCAACTCCTACAAGCGCTTCCAGGCCGGAACCTTCGCGCCGACCAAGGCCGTGTGGAGCCGCGATAACCGCACGGCGGGCTTCCGGCTTTGCGGGGAAGGCACCAAGGCTATCCGCATCGAATGCAGGGTGGGAGGCGCAGACCTTAATCCCTATCTCGCCTTTGCGGCGCTGCTGGCGGCTGGTATCGCCGGGATCGAGGAAAAGCTCGTGCTGGCCGCGCCCTTCGCGGGTGATGCCTACACCGGCAAGAAGCTGGCGGAGGTGCCAAAGACCCTGCGCGATGCCCTCACGGCGCTTGATAAATCGGCCATGCTCAGGCAGGCGCTTGGCAGCAATGTCGTGGACCATTACGTCCACACCGGCCAGTGGGAGCAGGCAGAGTATGACCGCCGCGTGACAGACTGGGAACTGATGCGCGGCTTCGAGCGGTATTGAAATTATGACAGACATCATCTGCATTTCACCCGTTGACGGGCGCGAGTTTGTCCGCCGCCCCGTCACAACACCCTCTGCAATAGCAGCAGCGCTCGCTGCCGCCCGCAAAGCGCAACGGGACTGGCGACATGTTTCTGTTGCTGAACGGGCTCGCATTCTCTCCGCTGCCGTCGATGCCATGCTCGCCATGAAGGACGAGATCGGGCCTGAACTCTCTTGGCAGATGGGCCGCCCCATCCGCTATGCTGCAGGCGAATTGAAGGGCTTCGAGGAACGCGCACGGCACATGATCGCCATCGCGGACAAGGCGCTGGCTCCTGTCGTACCGGAGAGCCGCGAGGGGTTCACGCGCTACATCCGCCGCAATCCTGTCGGCATTGTCCTCACCATCGCGCCGTGGAACTACCCCTATCTCACTGCTGTCAATTCCGTCATTCCAGCGCTGATGGCAGGCAATGCCGTGCTTCTGAAACACGCCGCGCAGACCCTGCTGGTGGGCGAGCGCTTCCAGATGGCCATGGACCGGGCTGGATTGCCAAAAGGTCTGTTCCAGAATCTTGTCCTGGGCCATACCGAAACGCTGGCGCTCATCGGCTCGGGCGAGATCAACCACGTCAGCTTCACCGGCTCCGTCGCCGCAGGTCGCGCCGTCGAGAAGGCAGCGGCAGGCACCTTCACCACCATGGGGCTGGAACTTGGCGGCAAGGACCCGGCATACGTCCGGGCTGATGCAGACCTTGGCGCGGCTGTCGAGACACTGGTGGACGGTGCGATGTTCAATTCCGGCCAATGCTGCTGCGGCATCGAGCGAATTTATGTGCATGTCAGCCTTTACAAACGGTTCGTCGATGAGGCCGTGGCGTTGACCGCGCAGTATGTCTTGGGTTCACCGCTGGACGAAACAACGACGCTGGGGCCTATGGCGCAGCTCAGGCTGGCAGATGTGGTGCGCAATCATCTTGCTGATGCCCTATCACGGGGCGCAAAGGCGCATCTCGACCCTGCCTCTTTTACCGGCGCAAAGGACGGTACGCCCTATCTGGCCCCGCAGATCCTGACCGGTGTCGATCATTCCATGCTCGTCATGAGCGAGGAGACTTTCGGGCCCGTCGTCGGCATCATGCCTGTGGTGGATGACGCGGAGGCCGTGCACATGATGAACGACAGCCAGTATGGCCTCAGCGCCGCCATCTTCACACGGGATGAAGCTGCTGCTGCAATGCTGGGCGACCAGTTGGAAACCGGCACGGTTTTCATGAACCGCTGTGACTATCTCGATCCGGGCCTCGCCTGGACCGGAGTCAAAAATACCGGGCGCGGTGCGTCCCTCTCATCGCTCGGCTATGAAGGCCTGACGCGGCCCAAAAGCTATCATCTCAAGAAAGCCTGATGCTCATGCAACTCTGTGGAAACTGGAACTATCCCACTGCCATCCGTTTCGGCGCGGGCCGCATTGCGGAACTGGCCGATGCCGTGCAAAAATCCGGCATCAAACGTCCGTTACTGGTGACAGACCCGGTGCTGGCCGAGATGCCTATGGTGGCCG
>JANMLW010000110.1:0-2403 GCA_031372765.1 Hyphomicrobiales bacterium | reverse complement strand
GCTGGCCGTCAAGATCGCGGGTTGTCACATCTCGGCAGTCACACGGCTCTCGGTGCGTGATGCCAATCAGTGGTTTGGTGAACTCCCCCATAAACTTACCGACAAACAGCGTGAGATTGCCTCGCGCATCCTGAAGGAAATCCGTGACCGCCTACGCTTTCTGGTCGATGTTGGTCTGGAATACCTGTCGCTGGGTCGTGCATCGGGCACATTGTCCGGCGGTGAAAGCCAGCGCATTCGCCTCGCTTCGCAAATAGGCTCCGGCCTCACCGGCGTGCTGTATGTGCTCGATGAGCCGTCGATTGGCCTTCATCAGCGCGACAACGAACGGTTGCTGGGCACCTTGCGCCGCCTGCGCGATATCGGCAACACGGTCATCGTGGTGGAGCACGACGAAGATGCTATTCTGCAGGCCGATTACGTAGTGGATGTGGGGCCGGGAGCAGGCATTCACGGTGGGCAGATCGTAGCCGAAGGCACTCCAGCCCAAGTCATGGCCAATCCAGCTTCCTTGACGGGTAAATATCTCACCGGCGCCATGCAGGTGATGATTCCCGCCAAACGGCGTAAACCGATGAAATCGCGCATGCTGAAAATCGTCAATGCGCGGGGGAATAACCTCAAAAATGTAACAGCGGAGATTCCGCTGGGCACCTTCACATGCATCTCCGGCGTTTCGGGCGGCGGAAAGTCCACATTGGTGATTGATACCTTGTTCAAACTGGCGGCAAAGCGTCTGAATGGTGCTTCAGAACATCCTGCACCCCATGATCGCATCGAGGGTCTGGAGCATCTCGACAAGGTTATCGACATAGATCAATCGCCCATCGGTCGGACGCCGCGTTCCAATCCCGCGACCTACACCGGTGCGTTCACACCCATTCGCGAGTGGTTCGCGCAGTTACCTGAGGCCAAGGCGCGGGGGTATCAGCCCGGCCGGTTTTCCTTCAACGTCAAGGGAGGTCGGTGCGAGGCCTGTCAGGGCGACGGCATGCTCAAGATCGAGATGCACTTTCTTCCCGATGTCTATGTCACCTGCGATGTGTGCAAGGGCAAGCGTTATGACCGTGAAACGCTGGAAGTGAAGTATCGCAACAAATCAATCGCAGAAGTGCTTGATTCAACTGTGGAAGAGGCCCGAGAACTGTTCAAGGCCGTTCCCTCTATACGCGACAAGATGGAAACACTTTCACGGGTTGGCTTAGGTTACATTAAGGTTGGGCAGCAAGCGACAACCTTGTCCGGCGGAGAGGCACAGCGCGTCAAACTGTCCAAGGAGCTGTCCAAGCGTGCAACAGGCCGCACCCTCTATATTCTCGATGAGCCAACAACCGGCCTGCATTTTCATGATGTCGCCAAATTGTTGGAAGTGCTGCACGAATTGGTGGATCAGGGAAATACCGTTGTGGTCATTGAGCACAATCTTGAGGTTATCAAGACGGCGGATTGGGTGATCGACATGGGCCCTGAGGGCGGCGATGGCGGGGGCGAGGTTGTCGGTGTTGGCACGCCTGAAGATATTGCGGCTAACAAGAGCAGCCATACTGGTCGTTTTTTGGCAGATGTGCTGGCGCGGCGACCCTACGCAGAAAAAAAAGCAGCAGAATGACAAGTCTGTTGGCATTTACGCAAATTGGTTACTGCGTCTTAATCTGATTGGGGCATGTTTCCTGACAAAGTCCAGGGAAGCGACCCATGAATATCCCACTGCACGCTGCGCAGTTTCAGACAATAGCAGACTCAGAGCGCCGGGATGACGAACAGCCTGTTGAGCGCATGATGGGCAAGGTGATCGCCGTGACTGGTGCCCGCGCCACCATTTCGACATCCGCAACCAACGCACAAAACGTCAATGTTGAATACTGGAGCATCGGCAAACTGATTTCGATCAATCTGGGTGCAAGCCGGATTGTCGGCATGGTTTACGATATGTCAGTGCGGCATGACCAGTGGGACGACAATGCTGCCAATCTCCTGCTGGTTCAGGTAGAGCTTGTCGGTGAGGTGGCTGATCAGCCTGATGGCCGGCTTCTGTTTCGTCGCGGCATATCGCGTTATCCTTGGCTTGGCGCAACGGCGCACCGTATCCGCACAGCTGATCTGCGGGCTGTTTTTGATCTGGGCGAGCGCAAGGGTGTCGAAATCGGCCGCATCTCTCAGGACGAGACAATCGCGGCAATGGTCAACATCGAGGATATGTTGAGCAAGCATTTTTCGGTGGTGGGCACAACGGGTGTGGGTAAATCCAGCGCCGTATCACTGCTGGTTCGCAAGGCGGTAGATGTGTGTCTCCGTTGGCAAGTTAGTGTCGATGTTGTTCAACTTCATCGCCATTGCGGCATACCTATGTCGATCTGATCGACACGTTTGCAAAAAACACGACTCAGCCCACGGTTGAGCCAT
>JANMLW010000084.1:0-1763 GCA_031372765.1 Hyphomicrobiales bacterium | reverse complement strand
ATGCGCCGCAGCACGAGCGCACCAGGGTCTTCCTCGGCCAGATCCTGCACTGAGAGGAATTCGGGCGGTTACTCCAACAACAGGACGGAATACATCATGACGCCGATTGCACCACGCTGTACCAATGTCTTTCTCGCCGCTGTCGTCGCGGCGGTAATCCATGTCGCCCCGTGGCATACGCCGGCAGTAGCGCAGACCTCCGAATGGTCAGACAAGAAGCTGACAGTTGGCATCCATAACCGTACACCATGGGGTTATCGTGATCGGCAGAACAATGTCGTTGGCATCCATCCCGATATTGTCCGCGCAGCGTTTGCGCCTCTGGGCATCACTCAATTTGAGTTCGTCGTCACCGATTTCGGCGCTATGATACCAGGTCTGCTGGCCGGACATTTTGACATTATTGCGTCAGGTGTTGCGATCACGCCAGCCCGCTGCGAACAGGTGTTGTTTGGCGAACCGGATGTTGCAGTCGGCGATGGGCTGCTTGTGGTGAAGGGTAATCCGCTCAAGCTGCATAGCTATGAGGATCTGGCGAAGAACCCCAAAGCGCGGCTCGCAGGCGGTCGCGGCTCGGAGAACACAAAGAACGCTCTGGCGGCCGGTATGCCGGAGTCTCAGATTGCGATGTTCCCGAACAACGAGGCCGCAGTCAGCGCCATACTCGCTGGACGTGCGGATGCAGCCACGTTGTCACTGCCGAGCGCGATCGGTGTGATCGAGGAACAGAAGGTTCAGGGGATCGAGATCGCCCGACCCTTCAAGGGACTGACAAAGCCCAACGGTAGGCCGGCCAAGCTGTATGCCGCCGTTGTCTTCCCCAGAGGCCGTGGCAAGCTCCGCGATGCCTACAATGCCGAACTTGCCAAGATCAAGACACAGGGCAAACTCTTGCCGATCATGGAGAAATACCTGTTCACCGCCGAGGATGATGCCGGTGCAATCTCCACAGCCGATATTTGCGCTGGCAATGGCTGATCGGATAGCACGCAGGACAATGCAATGACCTTCCTTGAGGTTCTCGTCGGTATCTTCCAGGGTCTAGGCGTTACGCTGACAGTGACAGCATTCGGTATGCTCTATGCCATTCCTTTCGCTTTCACTGCGGGCATTGCTCAGCATATCAGCCGTGGTCTCGCCTATGGCGCTATCACGACTTTGATCGAGTTCTGGCGCTCGACCTCGGTCATCATCCTGCTCTATGGCTTTTACTATGTACTTCCGACATACGGTCTGCGCCTATCAGGCATCGCTGTTGGCTCAATGGTCCTGGGCCTGCATATCGGCGCTTACGGCAGTCAGGCAGTGCGTGGTGCCTTGCAGGCGCTCGACAAGGGCCAGGCCGAAGCCGGGCGCGCCATGGGTTTGCGTGACTGGCAGGTCCTGATGCTGATTGAACTGCCACAGGCATTGCTCGCAATGGTGCCGACCTTCATCAACCAGTTCATCCAGCTCGTGAAGGGTACGGCTCTTGTGTCATTGGTGACGCTAACTGACATGACATTTCGCGCAAAGGAAATTGCCCAGCTCCACTATGACCCACCGAAGATCTACTTCGCCCTGCTTGTAGCGTATTTCATCCTCTGTTACCCGGCAACCATTGTTGGCCGCTGGGTCGAGCGCCACGTTGGTGCAGGACGGACGCTTGATCATGAACTTTGATCACGTCTTTGCCCTCTCGATTGTGCCGAAGATCGCCGCATCTCTCGGTACAACGTTGGCGGTTGCCCTGCTGAGCTGCATCTTTGCTGCACTGCTTGGTT
>JANMLW010000072.1:0-4701 GCA_031372765.1 Hyphomicrobiales bacterium | reverse complement strand
CGGAGCTGCCGAGTACGCGGTGCTGGCGAGCGGCCTGCCATCCAGCAGGATGGAAACCAATGCCAGTTCATCACCATCGAGCATCAGGGATACGCCACGCTGGCTGGCCTCAGGGTTTGGCCTGAAATGGCTGGTGACCACCACGCGGGTCTGCGTGGGATCAAGCGCAATCAGCATGTCGACCTGATCGACGAGATAGGCGGATGGCCGGTAGTCCGCGAGCTGGATCAGCGGGCTGGCGTTCTGGAGCTTGGGCTGTGGGTGATTCATCTCCCATTTAAAGCAGAGATCGCTAAAAGCAGACAGGAGATATTCTATTTCAACGTCATTGCGAGCGTGAGCGAAGCAATCCTGACTTGCCTCTGTCTCCGGAGCGCTATCCTGTCTGATTGAGCAACAAGAGTTCCGGATTTTCTCATGCTGAGGAGCCCCAAAGGGGCGTCTCGAAGCACGCACAATGGTCGCAGGCTTCTTTTTTCGGAGCAAGCTGCCTGCACGATCACCGTGCGCGCTTCGAGACGCGGCATTCCCGCTCCTCAGCATGAGGAAATCTGAGGCTATGCCTTGTTTCTGGCAGACCGGATCACGGTCCAGACCTGGCGTGCTTCGCTCGCGCTCGCAATGACGGTCTGGATAATTTCACCTGCGCAAGCTGTTGCCCCTGCGCCAGTCTGCTCCCATATTCACTTCATCAGCAAGCAAACCTCAGGGGCGTCCGATGGAATATCTTCACACCATGATCCGCGTAGGTAATGTGGATGCAGCGCTTGATTTCTTCTGCAACAAGCTGGGCATGGTGGAGGTGCGCCGCACCGAGAGCGAAAAGGGGCGTTTCACGCTGATCTTTCTGGCAACTCCTGCCGATGAAGCAGGCGGTGCCTCCGCCAAAAAGACGCCGCTGCTGGAACTCACCTACAACTGGGATGAGAAGGAATATGGAAGCGGGCGCAATTTCGGCCATCTCGCCTACCGGGTGGATGACATCTACGCCACCTGCGACCGGCTGATGAAGGCCGGCGTGGTCATCAACCGCCCGCCGCGCGACGGCTACATGGCGTTCGTGAAATCGCCGGACGGGATTTCCATCGAGCTGCTGCAGAAGGGCGAGGCGAAAGCCGCGGCAGAGCCGTGGGCCAGCATGGCGAATACGGGGAGCTGGTAGTATCGGCAGATCGTGCATTCCGGACTGAAAACCAGTCCAGAGATGGATGCAGCCCATGGCCTTGCACGCGTTGACGGTCGGACCCCTCGACAATATCTCTCTCGTAACTTCCGCCGTTATCGCGGCGCAAGTGATACTGACGCATAATATTGAGTTCGGATTTTAACCGGCAGCGGCTGATATCCTGTTTTCTAGGATCAGCTGCTGCCACTTGCCGGTTCGGCCAGTGCGGGCTAAATGGCACTTGACTCGCCCTCCCGTACTTCTGACGTGTGCAACGGCTGCATCCTGTTCTGTGCCTTTGATGTCTGTGATCACTACGCCTTTTTGTCTCGACGGCTTCGATGCCGTACTTTCAAGCCGCACCACGCCTGGTGCGTGGCGGCGCATCCTTGTTCTGCGGGATCATCCCAATTTTTTGAATGGGCTTGCGCGCTATGGCGAGCTTGTCCCGGACTATTTCTCCAACAACATCATTCTCAACAAGGTCGTCACCGAGGCCTGGCGCTTCGAGATTCTGGTTTATTGCCTGTACCTTTACGACACGCGTGACCCTGATGATCCCCGCAGTGGCCTGACCGTTGCGAACCTGCAGAGGATCTGCGCCCGGCAGCAATGCGCCAGCCGTGGCCGGGTGCTGGCGATTCTGGGTATCATGCGCCTTGGCGGCTATCTCCGGCGGATCAAATCGCCGCTCGACAGCCGCGTGGTGCAACTGGAGCCGAGCGAGGGTTTTGTCGGCGTGGTCGAAGGCTGGAACCGGCGCATCTTCCAGATCATCGACGCCATCGCGCCCGAGGGCGAACTGGCGCATTGTCACGCTACGCGTCCGCGCTTCGGCTGGGACATGAGGCGAAGGGGGGCGGAAGCGGTTCTCGCAGGATGGAAAATGCTGGACCCGTTCCCCGAAGTGAACCACTTCGTTTCACGTGATGGTGGCTGGATGCTGCTGCTGACCTGCGTGGCGAAGGCACTTGAGCCGAGCGGTGGGCGGGAGATTGCGCCGGTCTCGCTCGACCTGAAAACCTTCGGTGCGCGTTTCGGTGTCTCGCGCTCGCACCTCCGCCGCCTGCTGGAAGCGGCCTATGCTGAGGGGCTGCTCGACGGGCCTCCGAGGAATGGCGCGGATATCCGGCTCTCGGCGCAGCTGGTGGCGTCGTTTCTGGGGTGCATGGCATCAGAGCTCGGGTTTTACCGGGGACATGCGCTGGGGGTGAGTGGGGAGATGGAGATCGCATTCGAGCACGCAAAGGAGGTTCGATGAAGACGATCAAGCCTTCCGATCTTGATGCCGGGAGCATGATGAACGATCCGGAGTACGCCGCTGCCTATGATGCGCTTGAAGAGGAATTAGCCCTTATTGACACGCTGCTGCGTGCCCTTGATCTGAAGGCAAGGAGCGCAAGGTTTTCTGAGAAAGTGCCGGAGTTCATAATGGATGAGGTTCTGGCGCGGGTGCAGCCGCTTTTCGAGTAGGTAATCTGCAAAAGATATTCTGACGCCTTCGGCGAAGCATTGCGCTGGATTACGGATCATCGGATGCGGCTTTGCCGCATCTCGTCCGGAATGACATCTCACCTACCCCGCAATAAAATGCGGCACGAACCGAGCCGTATCCCGCGTGATCGACCCCTTGTCCTCGCGGATGCCGATGCCCGCCGGTTGGCTTGCCACCACCCATGAGCCAATCACGGCGTGGCCGCCGTCAAATCGTGCCAAGGGCGCGAGCGCCTGCACTATGGCGGGGCCGTTGGCGTAGTTTCCATCAGTCTGTTCGCTTACCGCGCCTTTGCGCCTGATTGCGATGTTGGCGCCTTCGCGGGAATGCACGGGCTTCACCACATGATCATCCAGCGTTTTTGCCCTTGGATCATCAGCGAAGAAGGCAGGCAACAGGTTGGCGTGGTTGGGGGCCATTTCCCACAAATAGGGCAGCAGCGCCTTGGAGGAGAGCATGGCTTTCCACGGCGGCTCGATAAACTGTGTGCGGGCACTGCTGAGGTTCTTGGCAAAATCCTCCTGAAACAGCCACTCCCACGGATAGAGCTTGAACAGCACCTGGATCAATGTGTCTTCAAGGTCCGTAAACTGACCTTCGGCGTTGATGCCGATCTGGTCGATGGCGAGTTCAACGGTTTCCACATCGGCCTGGCGCGCGCAATCCGCAAGATAGGCCACGGTCGCCTTGTCCTCGGCGCTATCGCTGACATGGGCGAGATGCAGCAGATAGGGGCGGCCCTGCCGGAATTGCCGCAAGGCCTCCACCAGACGTTCGTGCAGGGAATTGAACTGGTCGGCGTCATTGGGCAAAACGCCAGCCGCCATCTGGTCTTCAAGCCATGTCCATTGAAACACCGCAGCCTCGAACAGCGCTGTGGGTGTGTCGGCGTTGTATTCCAGCAATTTTGCCGGGCCCGTGCCATCATAGGCGAAATCAAACCGGCCGTAGAGATTGCGGTCTCCCCGCTTCCAGCTTTCGCGCAGGAACGGCCAGTGCACGGCCGGGATGCCGAGCTTTTGCAACACCTCGTCGTGGCCGATGGCGGAGCCGACAAAGGCGAGGCACATCTCTTCCAGTTCTGCCGTCGGTGCCTCGATATCCTCCTCGATCTCGCGCAGGGTGAACTGCCAGGCAACTGTCTCATCCCAATAGATGTCGCCACCGGCGGAATGAAAGGTGAAGCCATATTCCTCTGCCTTGGCACGCCAGTTTGCACGTTCGGGCAGGACAAGGCGTTTCATGGATCAGGAACCGAAGGAGGAATGCGAGCGGCTGGTGGAACCAAAGCCGCCGCGCGAAGTGGTGGAGCTTGAAGAGGTCGAGGCCACCCGTGCCGCTGTTACGGCCCGGGTCGTGGTCCAGCTGCCGCCGCCCCGGCCAACACTGGCTATGCCAGCTGGTGAAATACGGTTGACGACGCTGCTGCCCAGCGCAAGAGCGACAGATCGTCCAGAGCCGGTCGAATAGTAACGACCTGATGATCCGCTGCTGCTGGAACTGGAACCTGAATTGCGGGATTGGCATTCCGGCCCGTTGTTGCCGCCGGGCGGGCAGGCGGCAGGGCCGGTGCGCGGGGGATACAGCGGCTGGCTGCTGGACTGTCCGCCAGCGTTCAGGGCACGCGCCATCAGCACGCCGGCCAGCACGGGCACGAAAACCGATGCGCCGTTCCACGAGGCTGTCTTGCAGCCGTTTGCACCAAACTCTGCGGTGCATTTATCCATGCTGTCGAACTTTGGCGCATCGGCCAGTGCCGCAGGCTCGGCGTTCCTGAACTCTGTGTCGCAGGCCGTAGCTGTCAGTATCTGCGCGTTCAGGCATTCTTCCTTGCTGGCAAAGGCAAGGGTCTGAAAGCCATCCTGCTGTTCCAGTGATTTGGCACCTGTTTCGATCGGTGGTGTTTCACTCCTTGGCCAGAAAGTGACCGCAATCAGGACGCCAACGGCCCCTAGGGCGATGTTTTCAGAGCGCTTCAATGATGCCTCCTATCGTTGGATTGTAGGTCATGGACGCGGCATTCAGCATGCCGGCCATGATC
>JANMLW010000068.1:0-2905 GCA_031372765.1 Hyphomicrobiales bacterium | reverse complement strand
CTTCGCAGTCTGGCAAATTCGTCAAAACTCTACGAAAACAATCCAAGCCTTTTGCAAGCGAGAGTGATCCAGGCCTTGAGCAACGGCAACAACTCAATCGTTTTCGGGGGCGATGATAAAGCAATGGTGAACACAAAACGTACGAAATAATGCGGCTATTTTGTCGGCGAGGTATATCTGATTGGTGTGACCACCGAGTCGGAAGTACTGCAGAGAATGAAGAATCCTAAACTCGAAACTTTGCAGGTCGCACGGTGGCTACAGAACCTGAGCGACCAGGAGCTCATTGCATTCTTTTACCAACATTTGTCTGAGCGGCACATCTACCGTGAAGAGCGGCGACATCAGGATGCTCACCTCGTGCTCGCCAACGCGACCCGCAACCGCGAAGACAACGGCACAGTGGATGCGTGGCGGTTGCAAGTCCTTTGTCCCACGCCCGGTCAAAACTGGACCGCCGATGCGCCGGTCTGCCAGTTTGGGAGCCATTGTGGCTGTGCCACGGCGAGCGTCGCCAAGCGTTCGCAATGCCCTATCTGCGGTGGCGAGGTCCATGGCTCATGACCTCCGTGGCAAAGATCAATCCCGTCGCAAAGACGCGGGCGCTGTATACTGTAATCGTCTGTTTTGACGATTTCACGCAAGGTATTGAACAATGCGAAGCCGCGTCGCCTGAGGAAGCAATGGCACTGTTCCTTCGCGACGCAGAGTGCCTGCGCAGCATCGCAGCTGAAAGCCGCAAGGGCATCGGCGCGGCACACATCAAATTGCTTGAAATCGGCAAGATACGCGGCGTCTGGCTGTGGCTTCGTGCCCAAAGCCAGGTTCCCGGATTGCCATCGCTGCTTGGCGGACAAGTCATACAGACTGATCGCAGTGCGCGATCCGCAAAAGGTGCGGCATGAGCCACGACTGGACCAACACCCGCAAGCTGCTGGTTGAGGCCAGCATTCCTGCTTTCAAATTCTTCTTCACCACGCATCCCGTGGAAACCGTCCGGGCCATTGGCTATACGTGGGAATGGGGGCAGCCTCAGGCAGCCTTCTATTGTGTTGCAACTACACAAGCAGGAATCGAGGGTGCCTTGCTCGATGTCAACCGCTACCGCACAGAACCACTGGGCCCGACAGAAGCCCTTAAGACAGTGAGGTGGGACGCAGGTTACTTCCCTTACCCCGGCGGTCTGACTGGCCCTAACGATGAGCTAGGCCCAGAATGGGCGGCAGAGGCCAGCAGACTGCACGCTATCACTGAAAAAATGATGGCTATCGATGAAACCAACGATGAGCAATATGCGCTCTACAGCAGGAATTACGAGGCGTTCCTGGCTTCGCTTGTCACAGCCTGCTGCGAAGCGTTGGCAGAGATTGCCGAGGCAGGACATCTGGGCGATTTCAGCCAGATCGACTTCTGGGTTGGCTCGACCGACGAGAATGGCGACATTGTAGGGGACCACAACACGCGCATCCGGCAAATGATTGCTGACAGGCGGCGTTGAGAAGGCATCATGACAACACGCATCTGGTCATTTCTTCCTGTCGATATGAACCACGTTCCCAAACCCGAAAACGTGGCATTGGCCGTTACATGGCTGCAGGTCGCCATGCCTGCCTACAAGGTCGAGGCAATAGACCATGGCAAGATCGCCTTCTTCGATTGCGGCGGCAACATGGGGGCAACCTACTGCCCGGAATGTGGTACGGAGCAATCCGCCAAGGCTTGGTCACAGTGGATGACTGAGGACTATGACGCGGCAATGGGCTTCCGGTTCAGCACACGGGCCATGCCGTGTTGTGGCAGGCCCATGACCCTTGATCGGATCAAATTTGAAAACCCATGCATGTTCGGGCGCTTCGGCATCGCAGTCACGGATACAATGAAGACCTACACGGACACCGAGATGGACGGCTTTGCCAATGAATTGGCTAGGGTCAGGCCTCATTAATTAACGGTTTGGGATTCCCAAATCAGGGTTGATCTGATTCACTGATGGCAGGAGGATGCCATGAGTGATTTGTATTTGCTGTCACGGGTCCAGTTCAATCGGATCAGACCGTATTTCCCATTGTCCCATGGCATCCAGCGGGTGGACGATCTTCGGGTGGTGAGCGGGATTATTTACGTTATAAAACATGGACTTCAGTGGAAGGACGCTCCTGCAGGTTACGGCCCCCACAAGACGCTTTACAATCGGTTTATCCGCTGGAGCCGGATGGGAGTTTTCAATCGGATCTTCTCTGCCCTCGCAGGCAAGGCAGGTGAACCAGACCAGTTGATGATTGATGCAACCCACCTCAAAGCGCACAGGACGGCAGCCAGCCTCCTAAAAAAGGGGATGTTCCCCGTCGTATCGGTCGCACAAAAGGCGGGCTGAACTCCAAGCTGCACGCCGTCATCGATGGAAAAGGCCGCCCGTTGCTTCTCCTCCTCAGTGAAGGACAGATGAGCGACTACAAGGGTGCGGCCTTGCTTGTTGATGCCATGCCAAGAGCAAAAGAACTGCTGGCAGATCGTGGCTATGATGCGGACTGGTTTCGCAATGCATTGATCAAAAAGGGTATTTCACCCTGCATTCCGTCAAGAAAGAACAGGAAGGTAGCCATCGAACATGACAAGCTTCTCTATCGGCAGCGACACAAGGTCGAGAACATGTTTGCAAAACTCAAGGACTGGCGACGCGTACACACCCGATACGACAGATGCGCTCACACCTTCTTCTCTGCTATCTGTATAGCTGCTACGGTCGCCTTCTGGATCAATCAATGAGTCCTGAGCCTAGCGCAGGATCAACCGCGCTGTTACCTCGATCTCAACCTTCATCTCCGGCTTGAGCAATCCTGCAACGATGTAGATGCCTGCTGCCGGGCGGACATCAGCGAGGACCGCGCCACAGACTGCCAGCACC
>JANMLW010000056.1:0-2455 GCA_031372765.1 Hyphomicrobiales bacterium | reverse complement strand
GCAGAGGTTGCCGCCTTCATTCTGGGAGAGCGCATTCCCCGCCGTACTGCAAATTACAGGACACTCGCAGAGGATATGTTGGCCAAGGGCAGCACCAAACCCGGCTTGCTGAACGGATTGATGGCGCCCCCCGCCAATGATTCCCATTCGCCCCGGTCCATGACTGGCGCGCCTTCCAGGCCCAAACCCATCAGCTGGCGGTACATTGCCTTTCTCACCGCCATGCTGGTTGTGATGGCCATAGTCTTCAGGCTGGCCGCAAACTGGCTGTTTCGATAAGCGGCATCATGCTTGATCCACATCTTCTTTCCATTCGTGTCTATTACGAGGACACGGATTTCTCGGGTGTTGTTTATCACGCCTCCTATCTACGCTTCATGGAGCGTGGCCGGACCGAGCTGATCCGGGCGCTTGGCATCGAACAAAGCGAATTGTTCGATGAAGGCGTGTCGCTGGCTTTTGCCGTGCGGTCCATGAAGATCGACTTTCTCAAACCCGCCCGGATGGATGATCTCTTGAGCATCGAAACCGTGCCGGTGGAGATGAAGGGGGCATCGATGGTTGTCGATCAGCGCGTGTTGCGGGGATCAGACCAACTGGTGACAGCACTGGTCACGATGGTCTGCGTGGGGGGTGGTCGCGCCAGACGCATACCTGATACGCTCAGATTCCGGCTATCCACACCACTGCGCTAACCTCCTGTTAACATTGATGGCCGCTTAACTGGTGTGATAGCTGGGAATCCGCGTGATTTCCGGGGCTTGGCGCTTGATAGCCCAAGTTTGGACCCATTTTTAGCGGAAAGCCGCCGGATCAAGCGTCCGGGGGCTATCCGGCAGACGCGTGGAGAACAGCATGCCAGGAGCCGAAACCGTCCATGATCTCTCCCTCTGGGGATTGTTCTGGCAGGCCCATATGGTCGTCAAACTGGTCATGCTGGGCTTGATCCTTGCCTCGGTCTGGACCTGGAGCATCATCATCAACAAATGGCTGCTGTTTCGCAAACTCAACGGCCAGATGGACAGCTTTGAGGAAACCTTCTGGTCTGGCCAGAGCCTTGAGGAGCTTTACCGCAATCTGCAGAACCGTCCCACCAGCGGCATGGCATCGGTTTTCGTGGCTGCCATGCGTGAATGGAAGCGCGCCTTTGAAGGTTCGGGCCGCGGCTTTGCCTCGCTCAACTCACGTATCGACAAGGTGCTGGACGTGACAATCCAGCGCGAGTCTGAGCGTTACGAATCCAATCTGCTGGTCCTGGCCACGGTCGGTTCGGCTGGCCCCTTCATCGGCCTGTTCGGTACTGTCTGGGGCATCATGACGTCGTTCACCTCGATTGCCGCTTCCAAGAATACATCCCTGGCGGTAGTGGCACCCGGCATCGCCGAAGCCCTCTTTGCCACCGCCATTGGTCTGGCCGCCGCCATTCCGGCGGTCATCGCCTATAACATCTACCAGAAGCAGGCGACCAAGGCGCAATCCCGCCTGGAGAGCTTCGCCGATGAGTTTTCCGCCATCCTGTCGCGTCAGATCGACGAACGCGTCGCGGCTTAAGGAAACAGAGAATGGGCATGAGCGCAGGCGGTGCAGCAAAGGGTGGGGGCGGACGGCGCAGACGGGGACGCAAATCCGCGCCTATCGCTGACATCAACATGACACCCTTCATTGATGTGATGCTGGTGTTGCTGATCATCTTCATGGTCACAGCGCCTTTGCTGACCGCTGGCGTTCCGCTGGATCTTCCCAAGACAGCAGCGGGTCAGCTCAATGTGGACCAGAAGCCGATCACCATATCAATCAACGAAAAGGCACAGATTTTCATTGGTGAAACGCAGATCACCGTGGCCGAGATCGGCCAGAAGATTCAGCCGCTTGCCAGGCAAGGTTTTGATGAGCGCATTTATGTGCGCGGTGCCAAGCAGGTGGATTATGGCACCGTGGCACAGGTGATGTCGGCAATCACCGCAGCGGGTTACAAGAAGGTTGCTTTGCTGACTGAACAGGACCGGAAGTGAGATCGTAAGCAATGGCGATCGGCGATATGCTTAAAAGACCAGATTTTCTCAAAAGACCAGATTTTCTTAAAAGACCTGGCATGCCTCTTTCCGTGGGGTTGCATGCGGCTGTTCTGGTGGCCAGCGTCGTGACGTTCAGCCAGCCCAAGGTGCTGCCCGACGCTGTAGAGGCTGTATCGGTTGAGGTGATTGACGAAAGCCAATTGCGCCAAGTCACCAAAGGCGAAACTGCCGCCAAGCAGGCTGCCCCCGCACCTCGCGTGGACAGGATTGATGACAAGAAAGAACAGAACGCGCCGGGTGAAGCCAAGAAGCAGGTCAATACCGACAATACACCCAGGCCGCAGGAAGCGACAGCCAGGGAAGATCGCAAGGAAGTCGCCGCCATTGTGGTGCCTCCACCACGCCCTGTTATTGTGCCGCCCAAACCCGTAGAGCCACCC
>JANMLW010000052.1:0-4639 GCA_031372765.1 Hyphomicrobiales bacterium | reverse complement strand
GCCGCCGCCCCGCATGCTGGCCCGCATGGTTCTGCGGGGATCGACCAGCGCACCACGCACATCAGCGGCAAAGCGACGTGTCCGCACATGGTCCATCGGCATCACCAACTTTGCAATCTCGCGCTTGGCCTCCGCCACTTCCAGTGCCGTCATGCGCTCGAAATCCCGGGTGCGGAACACCTCGATATCGGACACTGTCATTGTGGCATCCAGCTCGATCTTTGGTTTCTCCTTCAATTCCTGATCACGCACATTGCCGAACATGGCATCGGCAACACGGGCAAGCGGCTTGGGCGCGTCACTCTCCTTTTTCAGCGGAGAATACGGCGACAGCATCTGGATCATCTTTTCGATCAGCGCACGCCGCCGCCAGAAAAGACGAAAGGCCTGATCAAACAGGATAGACTGGTCCCGCTTGGTTACGAAAACGCTATGCAATGTCCAGTAGAGGTCTTCGCGCCCTCCAATGCCTGCGGCCTGAACGGCCTCAACGGCGTCCAGCACGGTTCTGGGGCCGACGGGAATGCCTGCCGTGCGCAAGGCGCGTGCGAAGAAGGCGATGTTCTCCGCGATATGGCCTGGGGTTAGCGCTTTCACCGCCTAACCTCAACATCATATGCCACGCCGCGCCTTAGAGTGACCAGCTTGTCCCCCGGCAATATCCGCCCCAGTTCCACCTCGCGATCCGGCAGGATAGCCGTGCCATGGTCACCCTTGAAGACGACAACCTGATCACCTTGCGCCAAAGCCGCAGCCGCAAACCGGCGCAATTCCGACAGATAGGGCTCACGCGCCCAACTGCGCGGATTGGCGGGGTCCACCGTCACGGCCAGCGAATTGGAACCGGGATAAATGGACAGCACAAACTTGCTGACTTCAGGTTTCCATTCTGGCCCGAGATCATCGTTTTCGATCCACTGGCACCAGAAGGAGCGGCAAACCGTAGGCCGCGTTTCGTGAATCCCACAGCCACGCCCCTGAGCGATGTGCTTGCACCAGGAACCAGCGGACTTGGCAAGTTCAGGCACCGGAAACAGTTTGCAGCATAGCGTGCAGGAGCCGCAGGAACGGGACGGCTCACTCACGCCTTGGTCTCCGCCCTCATCTCCGCCTTAACCTGATCGAGAATTTCCTTCATCTTCGACCCCTGCATCTTGGCAATGTCATCCTGGTACTTGAGCAACACACCCAGCGTATCGCTGACCATCGCCGGATCCAGCGCCACAGCATCTAGCTCCACCAGCGCTGTCGCCCAATCCAGTGTCTCGGCGACACCGGGGTTCTTGAACAGATCTTCCTGCCTTATGCGCTGCACAAACGCGACGATCTGCTTCGAGAGCTTCAATGGCGTGGCGGGGGCCTTGGCCTTCAGGATGGCGAGTTCTCGCATCGCATCCGGATAATCGACCCAGTGGTAAAGGCAGCGGCGCTTCAGCGCATCGTGGATTTCGCGCGTGCGATTCGAGGTGATGATGACGATGGGCGGGGCTTTTGCCTTGATGGTGCCAAGCTCAGGCACCGTGACCTGAAAATCGGACAGCACCTCCAGCAGGAACGCCTCAAACGCCGCATCCGTGCGATCCAATTCGTCGATCAGCAGCACCGGCGGGCCGGAGCCATCATCTTCCAGCGCCTGCAACAGCGGGCGCTTGATCAAGTAACGCTCGGAGAACACATCCGCCTGCAACTGACCACGATCCTTGTCGCCTGCCGCTTCCGCCATGCGGATGGCCATCATCTGCCCTGCGTAGTTCCACTCGTAAACGGCGGAGGAAACATCCAGTCCCTCATAGCATTGCATGCGGATGAGCCTGCGCCCCAACGAGGCCGCAAGCACCTTGGCGATCTCGGTTTTGCCAACACCGGCCTCCCCTTCCAGAAAGAGCGGTCGGCCCATTTTCAACGACAGGAACAGCACGGTCGCCAGCGATCTGTCAGAGACATATTGCACGGATTTCAGAAGTTCGACCGTTGCGTCGATGGAAGTGGGAATGTTGATCATGCTGAAGTCATAGCGCGCAGCCAGCCCGAGCGCATCAGGGAATTCGCGGCTCCATTCACGTGTCACATTTTTTTGAATTTCATATTGACACATCATATAAATAGAACAAATATAGAACGATCTTGCTTCAAGGAGGATTGCAATGACCACTGCTGATCTCGCAAAAGCTTTCACAGAGATGCTCAAGGCCGGGCACCATCACGACGCTGCGGCGCAGTTTAACGCGCCTGATATTGTCAGCCTTGAAGCCATGGACGGACCAATGGCGCGTGTTCAGGGCACGCAAGCCGTCAAGGCCAAGAGTGACTGGTGGTATGGAGCCCATGAAATTCACAAATCAGAAGCAACAGGCCCTTATGTCAACGGTAACCAGTTTGCCGTAATTTTCGATATTGATGTGACCATGAAAGAAACAGGTCAGCGCACGGCCATGCAGGAGGTTGGCTTATATACGGTGCGGGATGGGAAGATCGTCGAAGAGAAATTCATGTACTGACAGCGCAGGGACGCTATGCTCACGTCTTCAGCAGAAACCACAGCGCCACAACGACAAGACCCAACGCCAGAACACGCCGTATAGTGGTGATGCTGCTACCTGATGATATGCCACGGCCCACAACATCTGCAAACAGGACAATGGCAAGGTGTATGGCGGTTGCAACACCAACATAAATCATCGCAAGCGCTGCGCTTTGCGTGGCGACTCCCCCTTCCGATGGGTTCACGAATGCAGGCAGAACCGCGACGTAAAAAATGCCCGCCTTGGGATTAAGCAGGTTGGTGATCAGCCCCTTGCGGAAGCCATCATACGCCTCGCTTTCCGCATTTTGCAGATCAGGTGGAAGCCAAGTCTCCCAAGCCAGCCACAGCAGATAGAGAAATCCTGCCACGCGGATGGCATGATAAAGCCATGGTGAAGCAAGAACCAGGGCCTGCAAGCCAAGCGCGGCCAGCATGCCAAGCATCAAAAGTCCCAGAGTGACCCCTGCAACGGCTGCCAATGCGACCTTGCGACCGCGCGAGACGGCGAGCGCTGCCAGATAAGCCATATTGGGGCCCGGCGTCAGTTCGATCAACACCGATGTCAGCAGGAATTCCGGAATACCTGCCCCGGAATACCTGCCAATGCGTCGCCTTTACTTCGCTGTCGCTGCCACCACAGCCCGTTTCGCCATGACGCCTATGAGATGCGCGCGGTATTCTGCAGAGGCATGGATATCACCGTTCAGGCCCTTGGCTGCGGCTTTCAGACCCTCAACACTCTTGGCATTGAATCTGGCACCCAGAGCCGTTTCCGCCTCTTTCCAGCGGAAGACGCCGCCAGAGCCAGCTCCGGTAACGGCGACGCGGACAGCAGCACCCTTCTTGGCAACGGCCACCCCCACCAGCGCATAACGCGAAGCGGGATTGGGAAACTTTGCGTAGGAAAACTTCGAAGCGAAGGGGAAGATGATCCTGGTGATCATCTCGCCATCCTCAAGGGCTGTTGCGAACATGCCCTGAAAATAGTCATCCGCAGCTATCTTGCGCTTGTTGGTAACGACCGTTGCACCCAGAGCCATCAGAGCAGCCGGATAATCAGCCGCCGGATCGTTGTTGGCAACTGATCCGCCGATAGTGCCACGATGGCGTACATGCGGATCACCAATGCCATCAGCCAATGCGGCAAGGCCGGGAATACTGGCCTTGATGGCAGCACTTTCCGCCACCTGCGCGTGGGTGGTCATGGCGCCGATAACAATGGTCTTGCCCTTGATCTCGATGCCCTTAAGATCATCCACCTTGCCAAGATCGATGATGTTCGCAGGACTGGCAAGCCGCTGCTTCATGGTGGGGAGCAGTGTCTGGCCACCCGCCAGCAACTTGGCATCATCCGCCTTGGCCAGAAGATTGACCGCCTGACGGGCAGATGTAGCGCGGTGATATTTGAATGCGTACATGGTGGTTCTCCCGAACTTATTCCGCTGCCATCTTGTTGATGGCCTTCTGCGCTGCTTTCCAGACAACCTGCGGTGTTGCAGGCATGACCACGTCTTCATGGCCCAGTGCATCGGTGATCGCGTTGATCACCGCCGGTGGGGCCGCAATCGCACCCGCCTCACCGCAGCCCTTGATGCCAAGTGGATTGGATGGTGCGGCTGTCGAGTTAAAGGCCAGCAGGTAGTTGGGCAGATCATCAGCGCGCGGCATGCCATAGTCCATGAAAGAGGCGGTCAGCAACTGACCGTTCTTGTCATAAATGGTGCTTTCGTGCAGCGCCTGTCCGATACCTTGGGCAATGCCGCCATGCACCTGCCCCTCGACGATCATCGGGTTGATGATCGTGCCGAAATCATCCACCGCCGTCCATTTCTCGATCTTCGTCACACCCGTGTCAGGATCAATCTCGACTTCGCAGATATGCACCCCCGCCGGGAAGGTGAAGTTGGTGGGATCGTAGAACGCGCCTTCTTTCAGGCCAGGCTCCAACTGCTGGCCAGTGAACTTGTGCGCCACGTAGGCTTGCAAGGCGACCTCGCCAAAGGCCATGGATTTGTCAGTACCCTTGACCGAGAAACGGCCATCCTTGAAGTCGATATCGTTTTCGGCCGCCTCCATGCACAGGGCAGCAACCTTCTTGGCCTTGGCCTCCACCTT
>JANMLW010000050.1:0-3957 GCA_031372765.1 Hyphomicrobiales bacterium | reverse complement strand
GGCAAGCCTCGAGAAACGAGGCTGTGCTTTATGCGGAAGGATGTCTCGAGGCTCGCTCTGCTCGCACCTCGACATGAGGGTATCCTGTGTGGATGGTATTGATGCAATTGATATGGCGTCCCTGTAATCCTTTCATTGCATACTACCGTCCTCAATTCGAGGTGCTTGCTGCAGGCAAGCCTCGAGAAACGAGGCTGTGCTTTATGCGGAAGGATGTCTCGAGGCTCGCTTCGCTCGCACCTCGACATGAGGGCGTATGGAGGGATTGTATTGATGCAATTGATATGGCGTCCCCGTAATCCGCCAGGGGTGCTATATGCGGCGGGGTGTCTCGAGGCTCGCTCCGCTCGCACCTCGACATGAAGGGCCTGAGGGATGGATTATATTGATGCAATTGATATGGCGATCCTCTCAGCCAAGTTGTAATGGGAAAAGGTCAAAGGCCGGGAGGTAACATTGAAAGTATCTCGATTTCGCTGGGTAACCGTGCAAAGAGCATTGGATCTGCTCGTGGCTGATCAAAGATTTACAAATGCAAAGGCGATATCTTTCATTGAAGAGATTGGCTGTGGGCCGGATTATGATCGACTTCCTCAAACTGAACGATCCACACCCAAACTTAGGAACCTCTTGTCGAAAGCATGCAGAGAAGAACCAATTCGAATGGATACTGAAGGGACTATTCTTTCTGATCGTGTTGTTCGTGAAGCCGCTACCTACATCCCCAAGCTGGAGATGCCTCGATACTGGCATATGAAAGTAAAACCAGAGTTCTCTTTGTATGTTGTTGGCTTCCTGAACACTTTGGCCGTAGACGGTTGGGGAGTTGTTGATAGGCAATTGGTTCCTCATTCGCCGATACCTATTGATGAACGCCGTTCCAGATTGCAGCAGGCACTCCAAGACGCTGCTGCTATCGAAGCTTTGCAGCGCCTTGACCAGTTGGAAAAGGGCTTGGATGAGGGGCATTGGGAATCGGCAAATGGCGACACGCGAGGCTTTCTAAACGCTGTATTCAATACAATCGCAGACATGCTTCCCCAAACCAAAGGTCTGGGCCTTAAGGAAGGTGCAGCACGGGTCAAGTTGCAGGAAATCGGGTTCTTTAAGCCGAATAATATGGACCCAAAGAAATCCTATGAAGCTAATATCGTGAAAGAGCTTTCTAGCCTGTTAGGTTCAGAAGGAGCGCATACAGGGAGCAGCGACAGCAATTCGTCAGTGTTTAGATATCATTTAGCGGTTATAACTGCAGATCATTTTATAACGAGAGCAAAAACAAACTAACCCCCCTCACACATCCAAATTCCCCACACTCAGCGCATTCTCCTGAATGAACGCCCGGCGTGGTTCCACCACGTCGCCCATCAGTTTGACGAAGATATCGTCCGCCTCGTCCACTTCCTTGATCTTTACCTGCAACAGCGAGCGTGCGTTGCGGTCCAGTGTGGTTTCCCAGAGCTGGCTGGGGTTCATCTCGCCCAGGCCCTTGTAGCGTTGAAGACGCACGCCGTCGGAGCCTGAGAGCTTCACGGCGTTGAACAGCGATATCGGGCCATACACCGCCGTATCCCGGTTCTTGCGGTTTAAGATGGCTGGCTTGGCATAGGCATCCATCAGGGACGCCGCCCGCTCGTTCAATTTGCGGGCATCGGCCGATTGCAGCAACTGATGATCGAGGCTGACCACCTGTGTCACGCCGCGCACGGTGCGCTTCAGCAGATAGCCGCCGTCAACCGCCTCGCCGCTCCAGCCCTTCTCGAACTCGTCGGCCAGCACATCAAGGCGTGTTGCAATGCGCATTGCCATCTCCGGCGAAAGCGCGTCTGCTTTCAGGGCACCCACAACAGCCGCCTGTTCCACAGCTGTCCGGTCATAGCGCTGGTGCAGGCCATTGAGCACCGTGCGTACCAGATGCGCTTCATCAACCAATGTGCGCAGATCAGCGCCTGTTCTATCCCCAGAGGCGACGCGCAGCACGGAGCCATCAAGTCCGCCGTCCAGCAGATATTCCTCATAGGCGCGCTCGTCCTTGAGATAGACCTCCGTCTTGCCCTTGGCTGCCTTGTAGAGCGGCGGCTGTGCTATGTAGATGTAGCCGCGCTCGATCAATTGCGGCATCTGGCGGAAGAAGAAGGTCAGCAGCAATGTGCGGATGTGTGAGCCATCCACGTCAGCATCCGTCATGATGATGATCTTGTGGTAGCGGGCTTTGTCCGGATTAAACTCTTCGCGCCCGATGCCGGTGCCAAGCGCCGTGATGAGTGTGCCGATTTCCTGGCTCATCAGCATCTTGTCGAAGCGTGCACGCTCGACGTTCAGAATTTTGCCGCGCAGGGGCAGAATGGCCTGAAATTCACGGTTGCGGCCCTGTTTGGCGGAGCCGCCGGCGGAGTCTCCCTCGACAAGAAACAGTTCTGATTTGGCAGGATCACGCTCCTGGCAATCCGCCAATTTGCCGGGCAGGGAGGCGATGTCGAGCACACCCTTGCGGCGGGTCAGTTCACGCGCCTTGCGGGCAGCTTCCCGCGCAGCGGCAGCTTCCACAACCTTGGTGACGATGAGTTTGGCTTCTGCGGGATGTTCCTCGAACCATGTGGCCAAGCGCTCGTTCAGCATGCTTTCAACAACGGGCCGGACCTCGGATGAAACGAGCTTGTCCTTTGTCTGGCTGGAGAATTTCGGGTCCGGCACCTTCACCGATACGATGGCGGTGAGGCCCTCGCGGCAATCGTCGCCAGTGAGTTCAACTTTCTCTTTCTTGGCGATGCCGGAGCGTTCCGCATAGCCATTGACCTGACGGGTCAAGGCACCACGAAAGCCTGCAAGGTGCGTGCCGCCGTCTCTTTGGGGAATGTTGTTGGTGAAGCACAGCACACTCTCGTGGTAGCTGTCGTTCCACCATAGCGCGACTTCAATGCCGATACCGCTTTCGCCGCCTTCTTCCTGCGTGCGCATTACCATCACGGGTGTTTTCAGGAGAGGTGATTTGGCGCGGTCGAGATAGCGCACGAAGGCTTCGAGACCACCTTCATAGAACAGCTCTTCCACCTTGTTTTCGCCGTGGCGGCGGTCAGTCAGGATGATCCGTACGCCGGAGTTGAGGAAAGCGAGTTCCCGCAGGCGGTGTTCCACCGTCTTGTAGTCAAACTCGACATTGGTGAAGGTTTCGGTGGATGGCAGGAAGGTGACTTCCGTACCGCGCTGCCCGTTGCCGGGACCAACCACTTTCAGTGGCGAGACAGCAACACCATGGCTGAACTCCATCGCGTGTTCCAGATCGTTGCGCCAGATGCGCAGGCGCAGCAGGGAGGACAGCGCGTTGACAACGGATACACCCACACCGTGCAGTCCGCCGGATACCTTGTAGGAGTTCTGGTCGAATTTTCCGCCCGCATGGAGCTGGGTCATGATGACTTCAGCAGCGGATACACCTTCCTCGTGCATATCAACGGGAATACCACGACCGTTGTCCGTCACGGTGACGGATGCATCCTCGTTGAGCGTAACGGTCACTTCAGTGGCGTGGCCAGCCAATGCCTCGTCGATGGCGTTGTCCACCACCTCGTAGATCATGTGGTGCAGGCCCGAGCCATCGTCGGTATCGCCGATATACATTCCCGGCCGCTTGCGCACGGCATCAAGGCCCTTGAGAACCTTGATCGAGTCTGCACCGTAGGCGTTGGGATCAGTGCCTTCGGGCGGCTGAGTGGCGGGTTCGGCCATGGGGTAAATATGCTTTCGCTGATTGATTCGTCAGCGAAAACACTAGGCGCTCAGGGGCGGAAAAGCACGGGTTTAATGCCTCGAAATGCCGACGGATCAGTCACATACACGGACATAACGATGGGTCCAGGTGTATTGATCCACCCAGACCCGCTGGCGCTGCATGGCGCAAGCCGGAACGTACTCCACATCGGGATAGGCCGAGACATGCCGGTGGTAAACCCGGGGTCG
>JANMLW010000043.1:0-28698 GCA_031372765.1 Hyphomicrobiales bacterium | reverse complement strand
CCTCCCACCACGATCATCACGTCAGCACGGCCAAGATTTGCCAGCGCATCACGCAGTTCCGGCACCAGTGTCAGATGTCCAGCGGCCAGCGATGAAACACCCACGACATGGACGTTTTTCTCGACTGCTTCCTTTGCGGCTTCCTCAGGCGTTGCGAACAAATGCCCGATCTCGACATCAAATCCAAGATCGGCAAAAGCGGATGAGATCACCTTCTGGCCGCGGTCATGGCCGTCCTGCCCCATCTTGGCGACCAGAATGCGTGGTGCGCGGGCATCGTTTTCCCGGAAGGCGCGGGTCATGTCACGCACCCGCTCAATCACCGGATTGTCGTTACCAAAGGCTTTGGCGTAGACGCCCTTGATCACCTTGATCTCGGCCTTGTGGCGACCCCAGATTTTTTCCAGGGCTTGCGAAATTTCACCAACCGTCGCCTTGGCACGGGCGGCGATGACCGCGAGGCGCAACAGATTATGCTCCATGCCGCCATTCTTCTGCTGCGCGGCACACGTGAGGGCTTCCAGTGCCTGTGCCACCGCTTGCGGGTCACGCTCGGCTTTCAACTGCGCTAGTTTGGCTAGCTGGGCCGCGCGCACGGCGGCATTATCCACCTTGAGTACAGGGATAGGTGGCTCATTCAGCGGCTGGTATTTGTTGACGCCGATGATAACCTGCTGGCCGCTGTCGATGGCACCTTGCCTTTGGGCGGATGCCTCTTCGATGCGCAGTTTGGGAATGCCCGCCTCGATGGCCTTGGCCATGCCGCCAAGCGCTTCTACTTCCTGTATATGCTTCCAGGCCTTGGCCGCCAGATCCGCCGTCAGGCGCTCGACATAATAGCTTCCGCCCCAAGGGTCGATAATGCGGGATGTGCCGCTTTCCTGCTGCAACATCAACTGGGTATTGCGGGCGATGCGGGCCGAAAAATCCGTTGGCAAAGCCAGTGCCTCGTCAAGACTGTTGGTGTGAAGCGATTGCGTGCCGCCCTGCGTTGCCGCCATGGCTTCGACCATGGTGCGCACCGCGTTGTTCATCACGTCCTGCGCGGTAAGTGACCAGCCGGAGGTCTGGCAATGGGTGCGCAAGGGCAGGGACTTTTCATTTTTCGGCTTGAAGTCCTGTACGAGTCTGGCCCAGATCAGGCGGGCCGCACGCAGCTTGGCCACTTCCATGAAGAAGTTCATGCCGATGGCCCAGAAGAAGGACAGGCGCGGCGCAAAGGCATCGACGTCGAGGCCTGCTGCTAAGCCAGCCCGCAGATATTCCATGCCGTCCGCCAGCGTATAGGCCAGCTCCAGATCCTGCGTCGCACCTGCCTCCTGCATGTGATAGCCGGAGATCGAAATGGAGTTGAATTTCGGCATCTCTTTTGCCGTGTAAGAAAAGATATCAGCAATGATCCGCATCGATCCTTCCGGCGGATAGATATAGGTGTTGCGGACCATGAACTCCTTCAGGATATCGTTCTGGATGGTGCCGGACAGCTTCGCCGCTGGCACGCCCTGCTCTTCGGCCGCCACGATGAACAGCGCGAGAATGGGCAGCACCGCCCCGTTCATGGTCATCGAGACCGACATCTGATCAAGCGGAATCCGGTCAAACAGGGTTCGCATATCGAATATACTGTCGATCGCCACACCGGCCATGCCGACATCACCCGCCACGCGGGGATGATCGGAATCATAGCCCCGGTGCGTTGCCAGATCGAAGGCGACAGACAGGCCCTTTTGGCCTGCTGCCAGATTACGCCGGTAGAAAGCGTTTGAATCTTCGGCGGTCGAAAACCCGGCATACTGCCGGATGGTCCAGGGCTGGTTGATATACATCGTCGGGTAGGGGCCACGAACATAGGGCGCGATGCCCGGCCAGGTATCGATGAAATCAAGTCCAGCAATATCAGCGGGGCCGTAAGCGGATTTGACTGCGATGCCTTCAGGCGTGAGCCAGACGGTTGATGGCGCATTGTCGGGCGCAGACGTAGTGCCGAAGCGGTCCCAGCTGACAGTCGTGAAATCAGGGATGGTGCTCATGTTTCGTGCCTTACAATTTCAGTTGCCGAACTACGAACTGATCACCGTTTTTCGTCAAGAAGGCCGCATCACCAAGATCGCGGATGTATAATCGCGCTTCCTTTGCGCAACGAGCGCTTCGGTTCGCCCGCGAAACAGCCCAGCGTCTCCAGATCGGTTTTGAAAGGATATCATGTTGGGCCTTACTGATGGAGCAGCCGCTATTGCTGCGCACTTCCTTGATGAGCAGTACCCAACGTGTTTCGGGTTTCTCATTTTTTCCAATTGGTTTGAGGTTGACAATCTCGCTCACCCCTTCGCTTCCAGCTTAACCACCAGCTTAGCGCCAACCGCCTCTGCATAGCGCTTCAGTGTACGCAGCGACGGCAGGCGCTCCGTCTCCAGCCGTGCCACAGCTGATTGCGTGGTGCCCATGCGCCTGGCGATCTCAGCCTGTGTCAGGCCAGAGCGGGCGCGGGCCGATGACACTTCCAGCATCAGAAGAAATTCGATGGTTGTGTTCTCATACGCCTCTCGAAAGGCGGGGTCTTTCATCCATGTGTCGACGAGTTCCTGAAGTTTGCGAGGTCGATACTCTCCAACCTCTTTCGCGCCAGCGCCAGTTCCTTTGGCGGTGTTTTTTGTGTTTTCTTGATGAAGGCGCGCAGGAGAAGAATCCGTCGGCCGGTCATTGTCACGTAAATGACCCGCGAAATCCCGTCTCTTCCTGTGATCCTCAATTCCCATAGCTTGTCCTCCAGATGCTTGACCGATTTTGCGGGCAAGCCTTGCAGACCTGTTGCTGTTATGACCCTCAGCAACCGACCCAGATTGAGACGCATGTCATCAGGCAGATCATCAATCTCTGCATCGACAAGCGGTCCAAATGTCTCAACTGACCAATTCATAGCAAAATTGCTATCTTTCTGCAATCTGAATATGAGCAGCTGTCAGCGCCTCAACCACATCGCAACCCGCATAAACAAACCGTGAAACGCCCGCCTGTTGTAGCGCTGATTCAAGTTCAGCCGGTCTTCCAGCCAGCCAGACTGTATTGCCCGCAGCACAGCACTGCGCGGCATGATCTGACCCTTCTTCGGCATAGGCTGCGTCTGAGCCGATCAGACAGACAAGCGTTGTGGTGTTTGGGAGCTTTTGAGAAACCACCACATCAAACCCGCCGATTTCGAAGAAATTCCGCACTAACGCTAGTCTTGCGGCGTGATCTGTCAGTTCGCCGATAGTCAGTAACGTCACTTGCGGACGCTGGCCTGTTTTTTCCAGCACGGCATCGGCGCGGTCTCGCAGGGCCTCGAACGGCTCTGACAGGCGGCTTGAAAGCAGTGGCTCAATCCGCAGGCCTTCTGCAATTGGCGCTGCAATTTCAATGCGGGCTTTAGATGCCTCATGAGTTGACAGGACTACATCAAGCACCCTTGGTGCAACCTCGGACAGGTTCGCAAATTCGGAGGTTCCGGTGAGCGGTTGCTTGCGGCTGGCAGCCGCTCGCATGCGTGCTGAGCGTGTCTTGGCAATGCGCGCTTGCAGTTTTCCAGCAAGGAGACTTGCAACGATGCCGCCCTCAGCTTCAATCTCCTTAAACAGCGCCCAGCTCTTCTCACACAGCGCTTGGGTCAAAGCCTCGTACCCGCCGGCACCGGCAGCAGGATCGACAACGCGCCAGAGGTTGCTTTCCTCCATCATGACAAGTGAGGTGTTGCGTGCCAATCGCCGTGCCCCGTCGTCCGGCAATCCCAGGCTTTGCGTAAAAGGCAGCACGGTTATGCTGTCGGCACCGCCAACGGCCGCCGCAAAGGTGGCAACTGAGGCCCGAAGGATGTTCACGTATGGATCGCGCCGCGTCATCATGCGCCAGGATGTTTCGGCATTAATGCGTAAAGACTCAGCTGTCAGGCCGCATGCGGTTTCGACCTTTGCCCAGAGATTGCGCAAGGCGCGCAGCTTTGCCATTCCCATGAACTGGTCGGCATCAAGCGGCACGATGAAAGAAATTGCGCGTCGCGCTGCATCAAGCGTCAGGCCATTGGCTTCGAGTGCGCGAAGATAGAGCACGGCCTGTGCAAGACCCGCAGCGAGTTCCTGCCCCTCGCTGGCACCGGCCTCGTGACAGGGCCTGAGATCCACCGTCAGGAAGGGCCCCTTGAATCCCCTCTGCCTGAGCGCTCTGACAGTTTCACCAAGCTGGTCGGCCATCGACGGCCAATCCCATGGCACCGTGCCGTGCAGAAGCAGCGATGATAACGGATCCATGCCAAAATCAAGACGCATCTGCGCAGGGTTCAGTTTGCGCTTCTCCACAAGTGCCGCCATCGACAGCGCATGCATCCGCCCTGCCGGAGCGGGGTCGAGACGGATATCCACCATATCAAGATGCACACCGGAGAGTGCAGCATCAAGATCAGCCATCGTGTTGCAACGGATACCGTAACCACGCGCTGAAGGCCCACTGGCAAACACCAGCGCCAGAGCATCCGCCCCGCCCTCCAGGTCTTCGCAAGCCAGTGCAGCAGCTTCCTCCGCAACGGGATGCTCCATCCGTGCAGAAACCAGCCAGGGCTTACCAGCATTGGCACCGGCCACCAGTGGTGCCTCACTTTTGCGCGCATAGAGTGGCGCAATCCGCAGCCCGTCATGGGTGTGGTTGACAAGTTTCTTCTCGAATGTGGCTCCCTTGAGAACAGCCTCAACTTTGTTCAGCCAGTCCTGCTCGGAGGGAACAGGAAAAAGATTGGCAATAGGCATGGTGTTGCAAGGCTCTTGGCAAGGTTCTTGGGCAGGTTCTCGTTCGCTCATGGCAGCATGTCTTAGCGTGAAAAGCTGAGGATTTCCATGTGTCAGAAGGGATTAGGGGAGATATCATGCTCACCCTTCCTTCACGCACCAGTGATCCAGCGTGCAAATCCGTGACGTGATCTTTCGTTAAAATTTGTTACAACACGTGATATCATTGCTAAAGGGGGGCTAAAATGACACCATCACAGACTGCACACGCGTCGGGCTTGCCCATTCCATCCCTCAAAACCATTGCTCATCTGGCAGCAGGCGGGCTGGCGGGCCTTATCGTCTGGGAGGTTTTTGCCCGCGTGCTTACCAAGGCTGTTCTGGGCTATCCGCTGGAGCCCGCTGGCCTTATTGATGCTATCGCTCAACACCAGCTTGGTCTCGGGATCAACGTCTGGCTGCGTGAAGCCTTGCACTACGGCGTTGGTATTTTTGGATATCCGATAGCATTCTACATCATATCGCAGATTTTGCCGCGCTGGAGCGCGGTTCTTGATGCCATTGTATTCGCGACATTCACGGCGGGAGTGGCGATTTATGCTTCACGCAACGGCTTATCGCTTGGGCTAGTTGCCTTCTGGGTTGCCGTCACCTTGCTCATTGCCAGCCGTTTCATCAACCGCAACCCGCAGTGGGTCAATGCCATCTCGTGGGGTACATTCACTTGGCTGAATGCACTGGGCATAATGGCACCCCTTGGTGGCCTGTCCTTCTACCTTCTGGGCGAAGGGGGAGATCTCTCATTCATGAGCTTTGTCGGCCACGTCATCTATGGCGCCATTGCGGTTCTGGTGTTTTACAGGCTCGAAGCGAGAAGCGCCTAGGGGTCCTAGCCAAAAGATCCGTAACGATATCGGGATCTTGCCTTCTCAACGCCGCTGCGAGAACTGCTCGAAAATCGATTGCAGGTTGTTCTGGTAGCCCTGATTGACCTGCTGGCCGGACTGGAACATGCCCTTCAGCATATCCAGGCCTGCCATCATCGGGTCAGGAGCGGGAGGAGGGGGTGCCGGGGCGGGCTTGCCACCCAGCAGACCCCCAAACAGATTGCCCAGAAGGCCACCCAGTGGATTTCCGGCCATCATGCTCCCCCCCATCATGTTCCCCATGGGGTTCTGCTGTGGCTGTGGTTGCTGCATGCTACCGGTGGATTGCCCCATGGATTGTCCCATGGACTGACCAAGAATGTTGCCAAGCCCACCCTGCATCACCTGTCCGAGGATACCGCCAAGGCCGTTATTCATCGCACCCTTGAACATGCCGCCCATCACCATGCTGGCAATAACCGGCAGCATCTGCCTGAGGATTGTGGTGCTGACGCCACTCATCAATGAGGCCTGGTCCGCCACGGCGCGGGATACATCCTTGCTGCCAAAAAGCTGCCCAAGCACATCATTGCCCTGTGTCGCTGCATTGTCTGGGATGCCATCACCATCCGCATCGTGAAAGCCGGAATACTGGCCATTGCCAAACATCTGCAACAGTTTCTGAAACCCGTCGACGCTTTCGGTCTGCTTTTGCAAGCCCATTGACAGGGCTGGCAGCAAGGCCTCGACTGCACCCTGCGCCTGCTCCGGAGCAAGGCCGAACTGCTGCGCCATATTCTGCATGGCATTGCCGCCCTGCGCCTGTGTCATCATCTCGAAAAGATTCATCATGGCGGCTGTTCCTGTGCTGGCCACACCCGCCAGATGTCACAATCTAGGGGGTGGCTGGCTGTGAGGCAACTGCCGCTTTGGTGGCATCCCTCGCGCGATGTTCAAGCGTGCCGATGGTCCGCATGGCCAGCAATGCCGAGACAACGCCGAAGACGACCGAGCCAAGGGCTATGCCTGCCAGTGCACCCTGATAGCCGTAAGACTGTGCACCAAGCCAGGCAAAGGGTATCGTGCCCAGCGTCGCGCGCCCCCAGTTGAAGGCGGTGGAATACAGCGGAAAGCCAAGGTTGTTGAAAGCCGCGTTGGCAGTGAACAGCATGCCGAGAAACAGCCACATGATGCCGCTGATCCAGCAGAAGAAGATCACGCCTTCCGCCGCCGGACCCGTGAGGGCGAAGAGGTCCACGATCAAGTGCCGGCACAGGATCAACACAGTCCAGGTGATCATCACGTAGATGAAGCTGAAGATAAAGCTGTCCCGCATGATCTGGCGCATGCGGTGATAATATCCGGCGCCCCAGTTTTGTGCCAGAATGGGTCCCACAGCCCCGGAGAGCGCAAACAGCGCGCCAAAGGCAATGGGTGTCAACCGGTCGATGACCGTGTTGGCGGCAATGGCCCACGGACCATAGACCGAGACAATACGAGCCACAATCGCCAGAGAAAAGGGCGTGGCGACATTGGTAAGGATGGCTGGGCCGGCTATATCGAATACGGCCTTCGCATCCGCCTTGACATGCGCCACACTTGGACGCGCCATCATGGCATGAACCCGGATTGCGCCGTACCAGCCGACAAAGGCAAACACGGCCCGCGAAATGACCACGCAGATGGCGGCACCATAAACACCAAGGCCAAGACCGAAAATCAGGATAGGATCAATGATCGCTGTGACAATGCCGCCCGCCAGCGTGACATACATCGCCCGGGTGGCATCCCCCACCGCACGCAGCATGGCAGAGAAGCCCATGCCAAGCGCCATCAGGATATTGGACGGAAGCGTTATCTGGAGATACTCCCAGGCTACCTGCTGTACCTCACCCTCTGCGCCCAGCAGAGCCAGCAAGGGTCTCAGCACCGGCAACAGGACCAGCCAGAGCACAGCTGCCGTGATGACCATGAGAACAAGTGACGATGCAGCAATGCGGCGGGCGCCTTCCCTATCCCCGGCCCCAAGGCGTTTTGCAGCCAGGGCAGTTGTCGCAATCATGAAGCCGATATTGGCTGAGGTAAGGAAGAACAGCACCACCGAGGCGTATCCGACAGCGGCCGTCAGCGCATCGCTCTTGAGCCACGACACATAGAGAAGACTGAGAAAATCAACCGCGAAAATGGCCATGAGGCCAACCGAAGACGTCACTGTCATGCGGATGACATGGCCCATGGTCGAGCCTTCGGTAAACACGCCTTTGGCACGGGAGGAGACTGGGGGCGAAGGGTGAGAGGCAAGTATGGCAGCATTCGGATTTGGTTCGGAAGAAGACATCAGTTGGCTTTCTGGTTCTCTCTTGCCGCCTGATCGAACACATCCTGTGTTTCAGGCGAAAGAGCCCTTGATTTCTGGGCAGGTATAATAAGCGGCGTGGGTTTTACGCTCTGGTGCACGGCTTGCTTGTGGTTGAGATGCGAGCCAGACTGGATATCACCCTCGAACTGCAACCTGAGCCGGGCCATGTCACGCTTTCGCACATCAGCCAGCGTATCGGCTGCTTCGTCTCTTGTTCGGCCAAGGGATTCAAGCGCCGCGCTGCCAAAGCTGAGGGCTGATTCAAATACCTCGCGCATGACCAGATCAGGCTCCAGGCGCATCAGCTCGATAGCATGACGTCGGTCATAGGCCCTCACGAGAAGGCGCGCCTGGGGGAAATTGTGCTTGATAATCTCCACCATCGTCACGGCGGCTTCCTGCTTGTCGATGCAGATGCAGATGATCTCGACTTTTTCAGCCCCCGCAGCGCGCAATACATCAAGCCGCTGGCCATCGCCGTAGTAGACCTTGAAGCCAAAGCTGCCCGCCGCCTCGATCATCTCGATATCGTTGTCGATGACAGTGACATCGGTGCCGGAGGTCAACAGCATCTGGTTTACAATCTGGCCGAAGCGGCCAAAGCCGATGACCAGCGCCTTTCCGCCCGCGCCATGGAAATCCTCGTCGATGGCAGGCCCCGAGAGGTTTTTCTTGCGCTCCAGCGACTGCACATAAAGGTCGATGGCTTTGGATACCAAGGGCCCCAGCAGCATGGAAAAGGCGGCAACCGCCATGAACAATTTCTGGTTGTTGCTGGTCAGGATACCCAAGGTCGCCGCCAGAGGCAGGATAACGAAGGAGAATTCTCCCGCCGGTGTCAGAATACTGGCAGCCCGGAGATAGGATGTGGCAGGCGCCTTCTCCAGGATACCGATGAGGGCACAAATCACAAACTTGATCAGGATAAGGCCAAGCGTGGCTGCGGCCACAAGGGCAAAGTTCTGGCGTACATAGCCAAGATCGATCAACATACCGACTGACATGAAGAACAGGCCGAGCAGCAAGCCCCGAAACGGCTCGATATCAGCTTCCAGCTCATGGCGGAAATTCGATTCAGCCAGCAGCATACCGGCCAGAAACGCCCCCAGTGCCATCGACATGCCGACAAAACTCATGATGACCGCCGCACCAAGCACCACCAGCAAGGCTGCGATGGTCATGATCTCGTGGCTGTTGAGGCGTGCCAGGAACCGGAACATCGGGTTCAGCAGATAGCGCCCGGCCAGAATGATGACAGCGATGGCTGCAACGGCCTTGCCGATTGCCAGAGCCGTTTCCAGCGCTCCTCCGGACGTGCTCGCCCCTACTGCCAGCAGGGGAACGAGCGCCAGGATCGGCACAACCGAAAGGTCCTGAAACAGCAGGATCGAAAACGTCTTCTTGCCGTAGACGTGCTGCATGTGCCCGCGCTCCTGCAAAATTTGCAACGCGATGGAGGTGGCTGACAGCGACAGCGCGATGCCGATCGTAAGGGCAGCATTCCAGCCAAGGCCAAAGAGCATGAGGGCGGCCATCAGCACCAGCGCGGTGGGTATCATCTGCAAGCCGCCAAGCCAGGCAATGTCGCGCCGCATCGCCATGAGCTGCGAAACTTTCAGTTCCAGTCCAATAACGAAGAGGAACATCACCACACCCACCTCGGCAATACTGAACAGCGTGCCTGGATCGGTGAAATAGGCAAAACCGGAGGGGCCTATGGCAATGCCCGCGACGAGATACCCCAGAATACCCGAGAGCCCGGCAAAACGGAAAGCCGGCACAGCAATGGCGGCTGCACCCAGAAATACAACGGCCTGATGAATGAGATCGGAGCTATGGGCTGCATCGGCCATGGTGAAACAATTCCGGTTTGCTGTGCGTAAAAAGGAGTGTCGTGAGAAAAGCAGGCCGCCGCAAGCTATCAGTCACCTAAAAATCTCAACATAGTCGTTAACCGCCGACTTTTCGAGAGGGAGGCTTAACTTTTGGCAGGTTTGCTAAACTTTCAGAAGGTTTGTCAAAAGACATTCCCGGAAACTTTCACAGCTTGACGATCACGCGGCGAGCGGTCACATCCCGCAGATGACTTTTGTGGCAAAACCCGCCTTGAAAATCCTGCTCTGTTCACCGCGTGGTTTCTGCGCTGGGGTCGTGCGGGCTATTGACGCTGTGGAACAGGCGCTGCGCCAGTATGGTGCGCCTGTCTATGTGCGCCACGAGATCGTGCATAACAAGTATGTCGTGGAAGGCCTGAAGGCCAAGGGTGCGGTTTTCGTCAAGGAACTGCATGAAGTTCCCGACACGACAGCACCTGTGATTTTCTCCGCCCACGGCGTACCGAAATCCGTGCCTGCCGAGGCGGGGCGCAGAAAACTCTTTTCCATTGATGCAACCTGCCCATTGGTGACGAAAGTGCACCGAGAGGCGGAACTGCACCACCGGCGTGGGCGCGACCTGATCATGATCGGTCACGCCGGACACCCTGAGGTGGAAGGTACCAAGGGCCAGCTGCCTGAGGGCGCAGTGACACTGGTTGAAACGCTCGCTGACGTGGCTGCCCTTTTGCCAAAAGATGCCGACAATCTGGCCTTCGTGACCCAGACCACATTGTCAGTGGATGATACCGCTGATATCGTGGCAACCCTCAAGGCGCGGTTTCCCGCCATTGCGGGCCCTCATAAGGAAGACATCTGCTACGCCACGACCAACCGGCAGGAGGCCGTGAAGCATGTGGCTCCGCTGGTTGATGCCCTGCTTGTTGTAGGATCGCCCAACTCGTCTAATTCGCAGCGCCTGCGCGAAGTGGCTGAACGGGCCGGATGTTCCGTCTCGCAACTGGTGCTGCGCGCCACAGACATCGACTGGACGCTTTATGGCAGCATCACCAGCCTTGGTATCACGGCGGGCGCATCTGCCCCTGAAGTGCTGGTTGAGGAAATCATTGATGCGTTTGCCGAGCGTTACACCATAACTGTAGAGAGCGTTTCGACGGCGGATGAAAGCGTGTTCTTCCCGCTGCCGCGTCAGTTGCGTGAGGCGGCAGACTGATGGCCGTCTATACCGAAATTCCAGATGATGAGATGACGGCCTTCCTGGCAGGATATGACGTCGGCGAATTGCTGTCCTGCAAGGGCATCGCAGAGGGTGTCGAGAACTCGAACTATCTGCTGGAAACAGACGCGGGCCGCTTCATCCTGACGCTCTACGAAAAGCGGGTGAACGAGGCTGATCTGCCGTTTTTCCTGGCGCTGATGAGCCATCTTTCCGCCAAGGGCATCAACACGCCCCTACCGGTGAAGGCGCGCGACGGCGTAGCCTTGCGCCGTCTTGCCGGTCGGCCCGCCGTGCTTGTGACCTTTCTGGAGGGCCTGTCCGCCCGCCGTCCCACCGTTGAGCAATGCGGGCAGTTAGGAGAGGCGATGGCGCGGCTCCATGCCGCCGGGCAGGATTTTACCGCCCATGCGCGCGTCAATGCATTGGCACAACAGGGCTGGCGGCCCCTGCTGGAACGCTGTGGACCGGCGGCCAATTCCGTGCAGATCGGGCTCTATGGCTATGCCGATGAAGAGTTGATGTACCTGCAACAGCATTGGCCTGAGGGCTTGCCAGCGGGCGTCATCCATGCGGACCTGTTCCCTGATAATGTGTTCTTTCTCAAGGGTCATCTCTCAGGCATCATTGACCTCTATTTTGCCTGCACTGATTTCCTCGCCTACGATCTGGCGATCTGCCTCAACGCCTGGTGTTTTGAACCCGATTACTCCTTCAACCAGACCAAGGGGAGGGCGCTTATTGCAGGTTATGAAAAGGTGCGCCCACTGCAACAGGCGGAGGTTGAAGCCTTGCCTGTCCTGTGCAGGGGTGCGGCCATTCGCTTCATGCTGACGCGGCTCTATGACTGGCTGAATGTGCCCGCCGGTGCGCTGGTGAAACCACATGATCCGATGGCCTATTACCGCCGCCTGCGCACCCATCAGAAGGTCGACAGCCCGGCGGAATATGGCATCAGCCGATGAGCTTGCTTTGATGAGTGCTGTTGAAATATGGACTGACGGAGCCTGCTCGGGCAATCCCGGTCCCGGCGGCTGGGGCGTCATCCTCATTGCAGGCACCAACCGCAAGGAACTGTTTGGCGGCGAGCCCGACACCACCAACAACCGCATGGAGCTCATGGCGGCCATCATGGCGCTGGAAGCCCTGAAGAAGCCCTGCACGGTTAGCCTGAACATCGACAGCCAGTACGTGCGTCAGGGCATCCTGCAATGGATTCATGGCTGGAAGCGAAACGGCTGGAAAACGGCTGACAGGAAACCGGTGAAGAACGCTGAACTGTGGGTGCGTCTGGACGAGGCGACACGCCAGCACAGCATTGAATGGAACTGGGTGAAAGGCCACGCCGGGAACGAACTCAACGAGCGTGCGGATGAACTCGCCCGCGAAGGTGTCAAGGCGGCGAAAGCCGTCTAGTCCTTCAAGCCGCCCGCTGACAGTCCTGCCACGATCTCGCGTTGCGCAGCAACTGTCAGGATGATCACCGGCAATGTGACAAGCAGCGCTGCGGCCGCCAGTGGCCCCCAGGAAATCTGCTCGAAGGTCAGCGAATTATAGACTGCGGATGGCAATGTGCGGCTGTTCTTGCCTCCCAGCACGACAGAAAACACGAAGTTGTTCCAAGAGAATATGAAGGCAAGGATAGCCCCCACCATCATGCCTGGGCGGGCCAGCGGCAGGGCAATATAGCGGAAACTCTGCCACAGGGTCGCGCCATCGACATAAGCTGCGTCCTCAAGTTCCTGCGGGATACCTTCGAAATAGCCGATCATTACCCAGACGATGATGGGAACCGTGATAACGAGATGCGTGATCAGCAATGCCCAGATACTGCCGATGAGGCCCAGGATCTGGAACACCAGAAATAACGGTATGAGATAGGACAATGCCGGCGTCATGCGGGCGATCAGGATCATCACAGCCGTGCGATGGGCTTTTGAGCGGGCAATGCCATACCCGGCAGGAACCCCGACCAGCAGACCGATAAGCACAGCACCACCGGTGACGAGGATTGAATTCCAGAAATACAGCAGGAAGTTGTTCTTCTCGAAAACCTCGAAATAGTTGGAGAGTGTGGGTGGACTTGGGATGAACACCGGCGGATAAGCCGTATTATCCAGTTCGTTTTTCAGCGAGAGCGAGATCATCCACAGGAAAATGAGGATGGCCGGAGAAACGAGCGCGAAGACGGAAAAGCCAAAACCAATCTTGCGCCAGATGCCGCCGGATTCAACGCGGTTGCTCATCAGGCGTTCCACTTCATGCGCTGGCGCATGTAAAGCAGCAGCAGCGAAAGCGCGACGATGATAACGAAGAATACAACCACCACTGCCGAGGCATAGCCAAGGTTATAGAACTGGAAGGCCTGGAGATAGAGGAATATATTTAATGTCTCGGAGGCTGTGCCAGGCCCGCCCTGCGTGATGACAAAAATTGTATCGAACACCTTCAGGGCATCGATGGTGCGGATAACCACCGCCACCATGATATAGGGCAGGATCAGGGGCAGGGTGATGTAACGGAACATCTGCCAGTCGGTAGCCCCATCGATGGTTGCAGAATCGTAAGGGTCCGTCGGCAAGGCTGCCATGCCACCCAGCACGATCAGCATGACCAGTGGAGTCCAGTGCCATACTTCAACCAGCACCAGTGTGAAGATGACTGTGTTGGGATCATAGACCCAGGCAAAGGGTGCAATGCCGATGATGGACAGGAGATAGTTCAGCACACCCAGCTGAGGGTGGAACATCATGGTCCACACCAGCGCCACCGCGACAGGTGTCGCCATCATCGGCATGATGAAGATCGTGCGCAACACGCCGCGCCAGGGAAACTCGCGGTGGAATATCACCGCAGCTGCCGTACCCAAGGTAATGGGGAAAATGACGGCAAGAAGCGTGAACCAGAAGGTGCGGCCAACTGAACCCAGAAACCGTTCGTCGGAGAACAGCTTGATATAGTTGCTGAGGCCAACGAACTCGACCGCCCCACCCACCTTGAAATCCATCACGGACATGATGAGCGTGAACAGCCAGGGGAAGATGATGACACACGCCATCAGAACAAGGGCCGGAATCGCGAAAGGGTAATACCGTCGCGGGGGCAACTGATGGGGCGTTACCTTGGCAGTCGCGATACCCGGTTGATCGATGGTTGTCATGGAACCGTCATGAAAGGCCGCTCCCACCGTTCATGACGGGAGGAGGGGCAGGACACCGTAAAGAAAGGGATTGGTTAGAATCACCCCTGTTCACTCTTCTCCAGAACAGGTTTGAAGGCTTCCGTGGCCTTCTTCAGTTCCGTTGCCACATCCGCACCCGAAAGCGTGTTGGTAAGGGCAACACCGAAGACATCGCGGAACTCGGTAACCGGGATGATCTGTGGCAGACCCGCACGGGCGATCTTGCCCGAAGCGGCGAGGCAGTCGAAGTATTCCTTGTTGAAGCGCGAGCCTGTCTGCGCATCGGGGCTTGCCAGCGCCGACGAGCGACCGGGCGCACCGGCACCGGCTTTCAGCATGGCCAGTTGGTTGCCCTTGTTGCACATGAACTGGAGGTAGAGCCAGGCCGCCTGCTTCTTGGTGGATGAGCGCGAGATACCCAGCCCGTCCCCGAACAACGCCGAGTGATGGCCCTTGGGTCCGGGCGGCGTGACACCGTAGCCAACCTTGCCGACAATGCGCGATTTGGTGGGATCTTCCAGCGGTGTGGCAAAGCCTATGCCATCCAGCCACATCGCGGCACGGCCCTGCATGAAGGTGGTTTGGCACTCGTTCCAGTTGAAGCCGATGGTGCCCGGAGGAGCAACCTCGCGGTTCATTTTCTTGTACATTTCACCGGCCCAGATCGCTTCGGGCGTATCTGTCTGCAATTGACCGGTGGGCGACACAGTCTCCATGCCCTGCCCCAGCATCCATGAGGACCAGACCGGGATATTGGCATTCTTCAGGCCTCGCGAGACAAAACCAGCCACGCCCTTGGCGGGATCATTGAGTTTCTGTGCCGCCGTGAAGACCTCATCCATCGTTTTGGGGAAGGTGACACCCTTCTGTTCGAACATTTCCTTGTTGTAGTAGATCATCCAGAAATCGATGAAATGCGGCAATGTATCGAGCACACCATCCGCCTGGCGCGCGAAGCCAACCGCACCGGCGGCGAAATCAGCAAAGTCGAATTCAGGGGCTGTGAGCGAGGCATCCGCCAGATAGGGGCGCAGGTCCTCCATCCACTTACCCTTGGCGGCCAACCGCTTCTGCACATGCAGGGCCAGCATGCAGACATCAAATGTTGGGCGACCTGAGGTGAACTCGATCATTGCCTTCTGGCGTTGCTGCTGCTCGGGTATCTGTTCCGATGACACCTGAATGCCTGTCAGCGCCGTGAACTCTTTCTCATGTGCCTGCAGAAGATCAGACCGCGGGTTTTTTACCAGCAACACATCCAGCTTGGCACCGTCAAAGCGCTTCCAGTTAAAGCTGGACTGACCCATTGCCGTGCTGCGCATCAGGAATGGGGCGGCAAGGCCAGCCGCTGTTCCGGCAATGATGTGTCGCCGCGACGGTTGAACCGGTTTGCGGCCAAAGAAATCGCTCATGATGTCTCCCCCTTGTTGCGGAACGGTCAGACGCCGCGCCACTTGTTATGATGATCCAAGCCCAATGCGCTTTCGAGTGCAAGCCATAACTGCACAGGACCACACCAAAGATATTTGCGAGTAACATGTTAGTCTTGACGCAAGATGGTTGACAAGGCAAGTCTGTGTCAACGGGGTCAACCATGGCAACAATCCACAGAACTGAAAAAGTGGGTAAATCCGGGAGGATAGGGCTTAACTGCGCCCTATCCACGCCCTTTGCCAAAAGCGGGAGCATTGATCTGCTGCGCATGACGGCCCATGCCCAATGGGTTCTGGCCAACGGCTGTGACGGCATAACAGCCTTCGGCACCACAGGCGAGGGCGCTTCAATCGGCCTGCCGGCCCGCTATCAGGCATTGGCGGCCCTGGCGACATCAGGGGTTGATCTGCGCCGTCAGGTTATTGCGGGCGTCTCGGCCGCCTCGGCCAGCGACGCCGTGGCACAGGCCCGCGCCGCTTATGACATGGATTGCCGGGCAACACTGTTTGCACCGCCTTTCTATTTCGCCGATGCAAGCGAAGATGGCCTGTTCCGTTTCTTCGCCTCGGCCTTTGAGCAATTGGGTGGCATGCTGCGGGACGTGATCCTCTATCATATCCCCGGCATGACCCGGAATGGCATCTCGGTTGAACTGACTCAGCGCCTCGTTGAGGCCTTTCCCGGCGTCATCATCGGCGTCAAGGACAGCAACGGCGATTGGGCCGCAACAGAGCGGCGGTTGAAAGAACTGAAGGGCTTGCAAATTCTGGTCGGGGACGAGCGCCAATTGGCAAACGCCGTGCGCCATGGCGGGGCAGGCACGATCTGCGGTCTGGCTAACCTCGCGCCTGATCTGCTTCGGCCAGTGGCGCATGAAGGCAAGAATGACGTCCGTATTGGCCAGATGGTCGAAGCCATCCTCGGGTACTCCTTCATGTCGGCTGTCAAGGCCATGATCGGCGTACGAACAGGCGACAGGGGATGGAACACCATGAGCGCTCCGCTGGATGCGCTTTCCCCAGCCGATACCCGCAAGCTGGCCGCCAGACTGGCAGCCGTGCGTGCCACCGGGAAAGCAGCCTGATTCATGTCCCTCTCACCGCCCAAACTCCGGGACAGGGCCTATGACAGCTTCACGGAACGCCTGTTGTCGCGCCAGATCAAGCCGGGACAGTTTGTATCGCAGCGTGAGCTTGTCGAGATCACCGGCATGCCTCTTGGTGCCATCCGCGAGTTGATTCCAAGATTGGAAGCGGAAGGCCTGATCACCACAGTGCCGCAACGGGGCATGCAGGTGGCGCATGTCGATCTCAATCTTATCCGCAATGCCTATCAGTTTCGTGTCTTCATCGAATCGCAGGCAACTGCCCTGTTTGCCGTGGCGCGCAGCGATGATGCAATTGCAGCACTGCGGGCTTCCCATGAAGCGATTATGCGGCGCTCGGAAAATGGCGAGAGGGAAAGCCTTATCGATGATGCGGAAGCAACGGACCGGTCCTTGCACGAGACGATCATCGATCACCTTGATAACGAGATCATCTCCAATGCCTTCCGCGTGAACTGGATCAAGATCAAGCTCATCCGGCGCAATGAAACGCGACTTTACGCCGAACTGGTGATCCCGGTTTTCCGTGACCACATGAAGGTTATCGAGGCGATTGAGCGACGCGACCCCAATTCAGCGGTAATAGCCATGATTGAGCATATCAACATGTCGCGGGCCAGAGCCATCGACATGAACTGAGTTGGCTGCAAAGCCCACGCGTTATTGGTCAGGGCTTCTTGCCATCCTTGTCGTATTGCTTGAGGAAAGCGGCCAGATCCCCTATTTCCTTATCATTGCTGATGCCAGCAAAGGCCATCTTGTTGCCTGGCATCGCGGCGCGCGGGTTCTTGATGTAGGTGGCAAATGTGGCATCGTCCCAGGTAAGACCTGATTTCTTGTTGGCTTCGCTGTAGCTGTAGCCTTCAATGCTGCCGGCAACACGACCAAACAGACCATTGAGTCTGGGACCAACAATGTTCTTGGCTTCTTCCCCTACCTGATGGCAGGCACGGCACTTGTTGAAAGACCGCTGCCCGGCCTCAATATCCTGCGCCATGGCAGAGCCGCCAAGCAGCAACCCAAATGTGGCAATCATTGCTGCCTTAACACCAAACCGCACGTCACTTCTCCCTGTTGTGTCACAACCACGCCGCTGAGCAACGTGGTTGTGTTAGCATCATCTTGCTGTCGATCAGCTGAACATGTCGGCAATAATGCCAGCATACCAGCCCATGTTCTCGGCCTGGGTTTCCTTGCGCAATTGCGCTGTTTCACCCGTCTTGGACACGAAAGGCGTGACGGAAGTAATCTTGCCGTCCTTGGCTTCGAATGTACCCCCCACCTTCACCGTGTCATCGGTTTCGAGCAGGCTCCAGCATGTGTTGGTATAGCGCGCAGCGAATGTTCGTGAACCTGTCAATTCGCCGCGGATCATCATGGCCGCAACCTTGGCCTGGCTGTTCGCCGAGAAAGCGGACTTGGGCATATCGCCTGCAATCGCGGCATCGCCCAGAACATAGACATTGGCATCAACCGTTGACTGCATGCTCTCGGGCTTGATCGGGCAGTAGCCCGAAGCATTGGTCAGTTTGGAGTCGCGTGCAATGGCACCAGCCATTTGGGCCGGGATGACATTGACGAGAGCGGCATTCTTGTAAGTCTCGAAGCCGGTGACAACAGTGCCGGTTTTGGGATCGACCGATTTAAGGCCGTCGTGCACCTTGGGACCCAGCCACTCGACCATGCCCTTGTAGTGCTTCTCCCAGGCTTCCTGAAAAAGGCCCTGCTTGGAGAAGGCTTCCTTCGGGTCGATGATGAATATCTTGGACCGCGTCTTGCCGGCCTTTTTCAGGGAATGCGCCATCATCGAGACGCGCTCATAGGGACCGGGCGGGCAGCGGAAGGGATTGGGAGGCGCGATCATCACGATGTTGCCGCCGTTTGGGACAGCATCGAGACGCCGCCGCAACAACCGCGTCTGGGCTCCGGGCTTCCAGCCATGGGGCATCATTTCTTCGGCGGCCTGCGACCAGCCGGGTACGGAATCGTATTTCAGATCAATCCCGGGCGATACAACCACGCGGTCGTATTTCAGACGGCGGCCATCCTTGAGGACAACCTCCTTCCTGTCGCTGTCGATGACAGTGGCACGGGCGCGAACAACCTCGACACCATGCTTCTGGATTCCCGCATAATCATGCAGAATTGAATTATACTCGCGGAAGCCGCCGAGATAGAGGTTGGAATGGAAGCAGGTCTGGTAGTTGACATTCTCCTCAACCAGCGTGACGGCAATCTTCCCCTCGCTGTCCTTGGCGATGTATTTAGCCGCCGTCGCACCGCCGGCACCGCCTCCGATGACAACGACCCGCGGTTTTGCCTGCGCCAGTATGGCCGGTGAAAACAGCAAACCGGTTGACAATGCACCACCGCCGACAAGGAAATCTCTTCTGTTCGTCATGCCCGTTCTCCGTTGCTTGTTTCACATCCCGGTTATAATTATCTTTTTCGCTTTGTGTATTTATTTATAACACAAAATTTTTCGTTATTTTTGCGGTTTCAAGGAACCGAAGTAAGCGGCAAGCGCAGCGGTTTCCTCATCGTTCAGTCTGTCGGCGACCACCTGCATGAGCGCGTTAGTCCGCTCTTTTTTTTTGTAGGAGTCCATGACAGTAAGAAACTGGGCCTCAGGCCATCCTATTATAGGGGGTATGGATCCCACCGACTTTCCTGAGAGCATGTGGCACGTTACGCATTGCGAAGAAAGAAAAACACCAAAAGCCTTGTCAGGTGGTGACTGTGCCGCTGCCGTTGTGACCATGAGACCGGTTGCCAGAACAGCGATCACCAGACCATGAATCCTGTTTATCAAGTGCCGCATCTTTACTCTCATTTTCATCATTCAACCCTTGGAGCCGATTTTGTTTCAGGTGTCACGTCAATCATGCGGGCGCGGTTCAGCACTCTGGCAGCCTCGGCCTTGCAGTTTTTCATGCAGGGTTCCTTCTTCCAGAACTGTTTCTCGGCCGTTTCGCGATCATCTTCGTAAAAGCCCTCAACATTGGGTAGCTTGATGCTGGTAAAATTGTCTTTCGACAGCACGAAATCCTCTTTCACCACGTCGTTGAGATAAAGCACATAGGCCGTGATGGCATAGACCTCATCATCCGAGAGCGAGCGTGCATTGCCATAGGGCATGGCGCGCTTGATGTAATCGAATGCGGTGGAGGCGTAAGGCCAGAATGAGCCGACCGTCTTCTCAGGCCCCGTATTTTTCAGTGAACCCCGCCCGCCCGCAACCATGGGCCAACGCCCAGCACTCTCGCCGAACTCGCCGTGGCAGGCGGCACATTGCGCCTGATACAGATCCTCACCGTCCTTCACTGAGCCCTTGCCTGCCGGCAGGCCCTGGCCATCCGGGCGCACATCCGTATCCCAGGCCTTGACCTCATCGGGGTGGGCCTCGCGACCCACGCCTGTCTTCTTGGCAGCAACGGATTGGGCCGCAGGTTTGCCTTGCTGGGCTGAAGCGGGCGGGGCTTGCCAAGCGGCAATGAAGGCAAATGCCGCTGCTGTCGCAACCATCAGCTTACGAGATTTCAACATTTTCAGTCTCGCCGTTGGAGCGCACCAGCCAGGTTTGTATGCCATTGTTATGGTAGATGGAGTTGGTGCCGCGCACCTTGCGCAATTCATCCTTTGTGGGTTGCACATAACCACTGCTATCCATGGCGCGGGACTGGATCATCATCTCCTGACCGTTCCAGTCAAAATCAACATAAAACCGTGTCAGCGACAGCGGCATCACCAGCCCGTCGATCCGTGCTGTCTGCCAGTTGCGGCCACCGTCGATACTGACGTCCACGCGCTTGACGCTGCCACGGCCGGACCATGCAAGGCCCGTCAGCACGTTGGGGCCCTTGTGCTTCAGCGGTGCTTGCGGCGACGGGTTGGTGACAATGGATTTAGCATCCATGATCCAGGTGAACCGGCGCGAGCGGCCATCGGCCAGCAGGTCCGTGTATTTCGAGGTTTCCTCGCGGTGGTGCCAGGGCTGATCGCCTACCTCGAGCCGGCGGAGCCATTTGACCCACATATTGCCTTCCCAGCCGGGAACCACGATGCGCAGCGGATAGCCCTGCTCGGGACGCAGCGCTTCACCGTTCATGCCCCATGCGATGATGCAATCCTTCATCGCCTTTTCCATAGGTATTGAGCGGGTCATCGCAGCGGCGTCCGCCCCTTCTGGCATCAGCCATTTGCCGTTGGTCTTGACGCCCGCCTCGTCCAGCAGTGCCTTCAGCGGAATGCCGGTGTACCAGACGTTATGGATCATGCCATGGGTGAATTGGCAGCCGTTGAGCTGTGCGCCGCGCCACTCCATGCCGCCATTGGCCGCACATTCAAGAAAGTAGAGCTTGTTGACGCGCCCCGGCATGCGCTTCAGGTCATCCATGGTGAACACCAGCGGCTTGTCGACGAGACCATTGATCATAAGACGGTGCTTTGCTGGATCAATCTCGGCCACACCTGAGTGGTGGCGCTCAAAGCAGACGCCATTGGGTGTGACGATGCCATCCAGCGCATGGATAGGCGTGAAATTGATCGACGATATTGCATCCGACGTAAGCCATGGCACATTGCGGCGGATGACGTTTTTCTCGAAAGGTGACGGCTTGCCATAGGGTGCTGCATCGACACCTGGCCCCAGCTGACGGTTCCAGTCCTGAATCTCTGTGATCAGAGGATCCGCTTTTTCAGGCGGTGCAGCGCGGGCCACAGTTGCCAAAGCGACAGATGCTCCAGCGACACTTGCCGTTGCCAGAAAGCGGCGGCGGCTTGCCAATGCGATATTGTCTTTCAACGTTTCAGACATGAGGACTCCTGAAAGCTCAGATACCGCTGATCTTCACGGCATCAAGCGGGCGGGGCGAAATGGTTTTCTTCGCGGTCAGATATTGCGTGACCACATCCCATATCGGGGGACCTTGCGTCCCTTCATTGATGGAGGCCCAGCCCGCAACCACATATTCCCGTGATGCCTCAATCGCTTTGCCGGTCTTCAACTGTGTCATGTCTGATACGCGTCGGCCCACAGGTTTGCCGATATCAATGCTGAACCCCATGCCGCCCACACGCACCATATCACCCCCACCCTGCAAATAAGGGTCAGGATTGAAGATATTGTCCGCCACATCCTCCAGCACTTCCTTGATACGTGCGCCGGTCATGTTGAGTCTGTAGCAATTGGGATAGCTAATGGCACAGCCATTGGTGATGTCCTCGAAGGTGATCGCCTGATCCGGCAGCAGGCTGGTGCCCCAGCGTACACCGGGCGACAGCGCGATTTCGGCGTCCCGCGTCTCAAGCATCGCATCGCAGAACACATCGTCCAGCGAACCCTGGAAATTGCCACGGCGATAGAGCGTGCCGTCAGTCTTGCCCAAGACACGGCCCAGGTCCTTTTCGAAAGGTGCGCGGTGTTTGCTGATCAGCGTCGCCATCTCGGAATCAGACGCAATCGCATCGGAAAACAGCGGGATGAGCTTGTAGCTGAAGCCTTTGACCGCATTGCCCTGCACATCAAGATCAAGCCGCGATATAAACTTGCCATGGGATCCGGTGGCAATCAGCAGTGTTTTGCCCACTGTCACCGGCTCGGGCAAGGCATCATGGGTATGGGACGTCAGGATGACGTCGATCCCTCTGACACGGCCAGCCATCTTGCGGTCAATATCAAAGCCGTTGTGTGACATCAGCACCACAAGGTTGGCTCCCTCGGCGCGTGCCTCATCAACCTGCTTCTGCATTTCCTCTTCGCGGATGCCATAAGCCCATGTGGGGAACATCCACCGCGGGTTGGCAATGGCCGTGTAAGGATAGGCCTGACCAATGACCGCTACCTTGACGCCGCCTTTTGTGAACATCTTGCGCGGCTCAAAGACCTTATCCTCGAACTCCGTGTCCCGCATGTTCTGCGCCAGGAAAGGAAAAGCCAGTTTATCGGTGATCTCCTTGACGCGCTCCGCCCCAAGCGTGAACTCCCAGTGTCCGGTCATGGCATCGGGCTTGAGGAGATTCATGCACTCCACGATGTCCTGTGCCTTGGTCTGGAGCGCTCCCCAGGAATTGGTCCAGGTGTCGCCGCAATCCAGCAGCAGGCAGCGCTCGTCGCCACGCTCGGCCCGGATGGATTTGATAACCGTGGCCATCCGGTCCAGCCCGCCCATGCGTCCATAGTTCCTGGCCAGCGCGGCAAAGTCTTCGCTCGAAAGGGCATAGGCCATGGGCGAGCCCGCGGGGATATTGTAAGTCTTCAGGAAATCTGTACCCGTGATGTGGGGGACCAGCCCCTTCGATTCACCCACGCCCAGATTGATTGAGGGCTCACGATAGTACATCGGCACAAGCTGGGCATGGATGTCAGCGACATGCAGCAGCGTGACATTGCCCTTCGGCTCGAAGCGCAGGATATCCTGCTGCGTCAGGCGCTGCTGCGCCGCGACACGGCCCAATGGCCCGAGCCCGGAGGCAGCAACAATTGATGCGGCAGCCGAAGCCGCCTGCAGAAAATCCCTGCGGCTGATCATGGTTTCTTCCCTGTGCACCGCAATTGCCTTGCAGCATTCTTATTCAAGAACAGACATCTCAAGAAATACTGCCCGGATAACTGCCGGATGCTCTCATCAAGCTACTGTCAGTTTGTTCTTTGACACGTATTCGGAGCCGTCATCATCCTTCCAGGTGAAGGTGAATTCGCCACTCGTCGCTGCCTTGTAGAAAAATGACTGGTAGGGGTTGGCAGAAATGGCAGGATGCCAGTTTGCCTCGAAGACAACCTTGCCGTCAAAGGCAGCTGTCATCTTGCTGATGATCCTGCGTGGGATGGTTGCTCCGGCGGCATCCTTGCGCTGGCCGGATTCCATCTCGTGGCTGATCAGTGTCTTGATCTCGATGATCTCGCCCGCTTTGGCATTGGCCGGGACGCGGACGCGCGGGGTTGGTTTGATGCTCATGCTTTTTCTCCCGGTTTCCGCTCAGCCGCCGCAACCGCCGATGGTCACCTTGACCTCGGCTTTTGCCATATGAAGCGTGCCGTTCGACATCTCGGCGATGCAGATTATGTTCTGTGTCTGGGCCAGACGCATGCGCGTGGCAGCCGCCGCCTTGCCGCAAGCAGGCGAGAATGTGTAGGAAACGATGCCCGGCAGCGGGTTGCCATCGGCAAAGATATGCACCGTTTTGACATGATCGGCTTCGGTCATCGGGCTATCGACCTCGATGTTCACGGGCACCACAAGACCATTTTCAGCGATCTGGGGCAGATCAAGTTTGATCTTGCCATCCAGCATTTTTCTGTCGCTGTAGAGCTTCTTTATTTCCTCTGCCACTGTGGCCTCGCTGGCGACGCTCATGCGGGGCGCAAGCATGGCGGCAAACGCCGTAGCAGTCGCGCCGATCATCGCCTGTCGCCGGGACACTCCGTGGCGGGACATTCTCATTGTCTCTCTCCCAGAAACATTTTTGCTTCACATGCGGGCAGTCCTTGACGGAAGGCTCCGGTTTGTGGTGATCTGACTATATTCTCATATTATGTTTTACGAATGTCAATCAATTTCAAGGACATCCGGATGACAGCAAGAGAACAATAAGTCTCTGCGGAACAAACCGCAACGGTCGGGGAGAGTGTTTGATGAAACACACAAGAAGCTGGCATTTTGCCTTTGTAGCCACAGCCATGCTGATCATGACAGGACAGGGCATGGCGCAGCCAGCCGATGACAGCGAAAAGGAAATCGAACGCTACCGTGCGATGATCAATGACCCGATGGCCAACCCCGGCTATCTGGCAGTGGACCGTGGTGAGCAATTGTGGGCTCTGAAGCGCGGCGAGAAGAACGTCAGCCTTGAGGCCTGCGATCTGGGCGAGGGAGCCGGAAAGCTGGAGGGCGCATTTGCCCGTTTGCCCCGCTACTTTGCCGACACAAACAAGGTGATGGATCTTGAACAGCGCCTGCTGCATTGCATGACCGGCATTCAGGGACTCGACACAAAAGATGTCATTGCCCGTCGCTTTGGCGGTCCCGGACGGGAATCCGACATGGAAGGTCTTGTGGCCTTCATCGGCAACAAATCCAATGGCATGAAATACGATCCGCAGACAAAGCACCCTATGGAGCGAGAGACGATTCAGCTCGGGGAAGCACTGTTCAACCGCCGTGGCGGCCAGATGGATTTTGCTTGTGCCACGTGTCACGCCGTCGAAGGCAAGCGCATCCGCCTGCAAGGCCTGCCTGATCTCTCCAAGCCTGGCAAACAGGCGCAGGAAACCATGGGCGGCTGGCCGACGTACCGCGTCAGCCAGAGTCAGACCCGCACCATGCAGCACCGCTTGTGGGACTGCTACCGTCAACAGCGTCATCCTGCGCCGGAATACGCGTCAGAAGGCCTCACGGCTCTTTCAGCCTATATGGTGACAATGGCAGCCGGAGGCGAAATCAATGTTCCATCGATCAAGCGCTGAGGACAGGGCCATGAAGAAAACCATTCTGGTCATCGCTACTCTTCTGATGCCGTCGCTTGCTTATGCACAGCAACCTGCACCCGCTGTCGATCCCTCCAGGGCGGATGCCCTGTTCAGGCAGATGTTTGCCAAGACCTCCCCCGAATGGCAGGCGAAGGTTGTCCAGGACGAGACACAGAAAATCTGCTCCGAGACGAAGAACGAGCCATTGTCAGCAGATTTCGACAAGATTGTCGCGCGCGAAAAAGCCTCGGTTATCTTTCCCGCAGACGGTACGTTTATGGGCGACTGGAAAGCCGGACGCACTGTTGCCCAGCGCGGCACGGGGGGGCAGTTTTCGGATGCGCCAGGAACGATGCAGGGCGGTAATTGCTATGCCTGCCATCAGCTGTCGAAGGCAGAGTTGAGCTTTGGCAATCTTGGCCCCAGCCTGAATGGCTATGGCAAAGACCGCAAGTATGACGCTGCCGAGGCGAAGAGCGCTTATGCCAAGATTTACAATGCCCAATCGGTGCAGGCCTGTTCAACCATGCCTCGTTTCGGGCACACCAAGTTCTTGAGCGAACAGCAGATCAAGGATGTAGTGGCTTACCTGTTTGACCCCGAAAGCCCGGTCAACAAATAGGTTTCAGCACTACTCCAGGCATAGAAACGCCCACGCGTCACCCCGCGCCATAGAGGAAGTTAGGCAGCCATAGCGTCAGACCGGGCCAGATGTACATGAACACCATGCACAGGATGACGATGAGCATGTAGGGCATCATACCCGCAAAGATTTGGTTCAGGGTCACGTGTTTGGGCGCCACCCCCTTGAGATAGAAGGCCGACATCGCCACCGGCGGCGACAGGAATGCCGCCTGAAGGTTGACGAACACCAGCACACCCCAGAGAATGGGATCGATGCTGAAGTGCTTGAGCAGGGGCAGGAAGATAGGCACGAAAATCACTATGATCTCGGTCCATTCCAGCGGCCAGCCCAAGACGAAAATCAGGGCTTGTGACAGGATCATGAACTGGAGCGGCGACAGATCCATGGATAGCACCCAGCGCTCGATGAGGGCCTGACCACCTAGAAGTGCAAACACCCCCGAGAAGATGGCGGAACCAACGAAAAGCCAGCAGACCATCGAGGTGGTCTTGGCAGTCAGGAACACCGCTTCCTTGGTACGCTTCCAGTCGAGCGTGCCAGCTTGCAGTGCCAGCAGGAATGCGCCCGCGGCACCCACAGCAGCGGATTCCGTAGCCGTCGTGATACCGAAAAGGATCACAGCCAGCACTATGGCCGTCAGCAATCCCAAAGGCGCTATGGAGGTGGTCAACAGACGGATGACCTCGAACCGCTCCGCCGTCATGCGCATGTAGTAGCGGATCATCACGATGGTCATCAGTGTGGCGACAATACCAAAACCGATGAGAAACCCCTGTGGCGGCCCCTTTTCAGCCGGTGTAAGCTCTGTCGAAACGGGAGCCGACCCAAGCTGCTGGACGCCCTCGAACACCTCAAGGGCCGCCGCTTGCTGGTGGATGACCACATACCACCAGGCAGTCGCCAATGTGGCGGCAACAATAATCAAGGGAACGAGCATGAACGCCAGCATCTTGATGAGGGCGCGCAAGCCCAGCGGACCTTGTTCTCCAGTAATCGCCCGCGCTTTCGCCGGTGAGACAAGCGCCTTGAGGGCTCCGGAGAAAACATTGCTCCCGTAAGCGCCCTGAAACGCCCTGACCCAGTCATTGACCGGCACAACCCTTTGTTCCTCGGGCAGTCTTGGCGCAATTTTGGGATTAATGAGCGCCCAGCCAATGATGTAGATCAGATAGAGAAATGCCAGAAAAAAGCCTGGGAACATGGCAGCGGCATAGAGCTTGACGACTGATTGTCCGGCAACGGCAGCATAGACAATGATCATAACCGATGGCGGGATGAGAATGCCCAGTGTGCCGCCAGCTGTGATAACGCCGGCAGCGAGCCGCACATCGTAACCTGCCCGCAGCATGGGATTGAAGGCAATGACGCCCATCAGCACCACGACCGCCCCGACCAGCCCGCTGGCAATGCCCCAGAAGGTGCAAACCACCAACGAGGCGACAGCCAACGAGGCAGGGACATTCCGGAAAGCCAGCTGGATGGAATAGAACATCTTGTCTACCAGCGCGCCCCGTTCCATCACATAGCCCATCAGCACAAACAGCGGGATGGAGATCAGCACGTCGTTGGTCATGGCCCCATAGGTGCGCTGCACCATCAGGTCAAAGACACGGTTGTCGATCCAGGCTTGCGAGGCATCAAAAAAAGCGATGAAGCCGAAAATGATGCCAAGACCCATGAGTGTGAAAGCAGTTGGAAATCCCAGCATGATCGCCATGACGATCAGACTGAGCATCAGAAGGCCGAGTTGAGGATCGCTCATGTGCTGTCTCCTCCGCGGCCACGCTGGCGCGCTGCATCCTCGATGGACTGGGCACGCTCCATGGCGATCTTGCGGGATTCCTCGTCCACATGCTCGCTGTTGGAAAGTTGCTCGCCGACCACGTCAATCTCTGAAACGTCATGCAGGCGGCTCGGCCATTCCCCCGTTCTGAGACAGACAACGCAACGGACGATTTCTGCGATGCCTTGCATCAGCACAAAAGCGCCTGCGACGGGGATGACTGTCTTAAAATGATAGACCGGTGGGCCATTGGCCGTGACATTGGAATGCTCACCAATGCGCCAGGCATCGCCCGCATAGGAATAGCCAGCATAGACCAGTGCCAGAATACCAGGAATGAAGAAGACGAAATACAGCACCAGATCCAGCGAGGCCTGCGTGCGTGGCTGGAACGAACTATAGAGAAAATCACCCCGCACATGGCCATTCTGGGCCAGCGTGTAAGCGCCGCACAGCATGAACAGCGTGCCATAGAACATGTTGCTGGCATCAAAGATCCAGGCTGTCGGCATGTTCAGGATATAGCGTTTGAACACTTCGGCGCAGACCAGCAGCATGAGACCGATGATCAGCCAGGCAGCGGCCTTGCCTACCCATGTACTTATACCATCAATCGTGTGCAGAAATTTTTCGACTGTCATTCGACTTGTCCGATTATCTCGTTGCCGCCAGTGCGCAAAAGAAAGGCTTTCGGCAACCTGCGCCGAAAGCCTCGTTTGATTCAGGACCCATCAGGTCTTCTTGGCGACACCTTTGGGGCCGAAGTAGTGGTCATAGGCCATGCGACGGTTGACCACCGTGTCCTGCTCCCACTGCGTTGCGCGGCGGGCAAAGGCGATCTGTGATTCCAGGATTTCCTTGAACAGCGGGTTCTCGGCAGATTTCTTGGCCACCACTTCATCATAGATTTCCAGCTGACGCTTGAGAACAGTGTCAGGCGTCTTGCACCGGTGACCTCTTCCGCAACACCACCGTGTACTACACGTTCAGCTACGGCAGCAGCCAGCTCGAGCGGTCGACCGGCAACGTGTTGATGGGGGACACCCCAGCTCAGC
>JANMLW010000040.1:0-8353 GCA_031372765.1 Hyphomicrobiales bacterium | reverse complement strand
ATTCTGAATAAAATCAATTTTGACCCCACGCCCCTTTTGATCCTCCCCACTTGGGGGTGTTGGCCTGAAAGGCCGTAGGGGGCTTCGGAGCCAACCGGTTAGATCGCTAGCCCCACCCGTCACGCTACCGCAAGTCTTATGAGTAAAATTGCCACCCTCCCCAAGGGGGAGGGATCAAGTACGGTGTTGATCCTCCCCATTTGGGGGAGGTGGCCGAAAGGCCGGAGGGGGCTTCGGAGCCAACCGGATAGATCGCAAGCCCCACCCGTCACCGCTTCGCGGTGCCACCCTCCCCAAGTGGGAGGGATCAGGCGCACAAACAAAAACCCCGGAGCAAGCTCCGGGGTTCAAGTATTTCAGATCAAGGGGTTGATCAGAAATCGCGCTGGATGCGCAGACGACCTTCCCAAGCCGATGTCGAGCTGACAGTCTTGAGTGGGCTGACGTTTGTAAGTGGATTAACAAACATCCGGCCCTTTGGATCAGCTACGAGGTAGTTGACTTCAGCACCAACGAACAGGCCAGGAGCCAGGTTCCACTGGAGACCTGTACCAATGCGCCAAACGGTTGCATCAGTCACGCCACCAGAAATACGCGCACCGGCTCCGAGAGCGATGGGTGTTTCGATAGCAGCCGAGTAGTCAAGACGCTTGTAGGTACCGACGATCCACTGACGGACCGTTGGGGTCCAGAAGTGAACGAAACCGGCATCAATGGTGAAGCCCTTGGTCTTCTTCACGCCGCCGAAAGCATCGATGTAGGCATCGGCATTCGAGAGAGCGATAGGACCATGGTTAACACCGCCGCTGAAACCACCGAGGTAGTTGATAGCGCCTTCAGCGTAAGCAGCCTGCAGCCAGAGATAGTCACCAGCGGCGATCATTGGCAGGTTAACCTTTACGGCACCCTGGATGGCGTAGCCGTAGGTTGTTCCGACGTATGGGCGAGCAGGATTAACTGCAGCAGGAACGAGGTTGTTTGCGATGATCTGATGCACAGCACCCGACAGCTTGAACGAGCCCCAAGCCTGATTCAGGTCCAACGAACCAACAACGTCAGGCATGCGCTGACCGGCGTATGCAATGCCGTTTGCAAAGGTTGCGCTGGTTGTACGACGCGTTGATGGATCTTCCAGCGAAACCGTGAAGCTTGCACCGGTCGAGCCGAGTGGCAGGGTGTAAGCAAGCATGTTGGTTGTGCCGTTCTCGGAACCCAGACCAACCGTGAAGTTGTAGGATGGCGAGAAGTTGCCCGAGAAGTCGAAGAACGACTGGGCACGACCAGCAGTGATACCGGCGAACTGAACAAACGCCTTATCAACCGAAAGGTTGGAACCAGCATTGCCCGCGGCAGCGAAGTTTGCAGCTGAACCAGCTGTACCAATATTGCCGCCGGAAATCGAACCACGATCACCCTGGAAGAACAGCGAGAAGAACGAACGGACTGGTCCGATTTCGGTCTGTGTTATTGCATCCATGTTGATGATGGCACGTGTGCGCCAACCGAAAGTGTCCTGGCTACGGGTGAATGTTTCAGCATAGATGTAGTCAGCGCGAACGCGGCCCGAGATGCGCAGGCAGGTGTTGCTGCCAGGAATCACGAAACCACCAGCTGTTCCCCAGAGTGGGTTGTAGCAGGCTTTGACGTACTCAACTGGGGATGGCTTCTTGGCGCCAAGATCCGCAGCTGAGGCACCCGACACAGCAACCAGACCGGTTGCCGAGGCGAGAAGAAGGCTCTTGAAGAGCTTCATGGTATACCTCCGGTAAAATTAAGTTGAGACCCAATGGGAGCTTGAGGTTTCCGTTTGGATTGTCCCTTGTGGGGATTTTCCGCCCTTGACCCTTCCCCCTGTACCCACGACCACTGTTTTCCTTTAAGATTACAGTAAGCGCAGAAGGAACGACTGGGGAGCCCCCTGTCGCAAAATCACCATACATGTGGCGCTGGCTGGTTCAACCGCCCAGAACGCCGCAAGCCCTCTCCGGGGGGTGTTTTCAACCCCCTGTTGCCAAAACGCCACGGTTTGAAGGGTGGTTAACCAGTGCATGAAAGGAGTTGTTAACACGTGTGGCAAGGCGTCCGTATCAATGATGGCCAATGCATTGAAATGGTTTGGGAAAGAAAAATGCGTATTGATTGATGAAACGGCCGGTTAACCGACGGGCCCAGCGGCTTTGCATACCCTTGGACCATACGGGTTCGACAAATGCCGACCATGACTGTGGATTCAGGCCAGGTAACCCTGAGCAGCTTGATTATTGCCCTTGTCACAATCACGCAGATGATTCGGGGGGCATGTTCGGGTGGGCGTGTGACGAACACGCGTATCGACAAGGCAAGCCAGAAATCCTATTAATCCTTCATGTTCATTTCACCGATCCAGCGCCTGCTGCGTGAATGTGTGGCACTCATCGCCCTGTTCGCCATGGTGTTTGGGCCATTGGCGCTGGCGACCAGCCGCAGCCTGTCCGCGCAGGAACGCATCAACATAGCGGCAGGTCTCGCGGCTTTGCCCATCTGTGTCCCCGGTGACACTTTGGACGGGTTGGCCAGCAAGACCGGTGGTGGGTCCTGTGATCACTGCCTGCCGATCAACGGTGGCATCATTCCGCCGCTCGTTGTTGTTGCAGCCGATATCTTCTTTTCCGGCAGTCTGACGATGCCGGATATTCGCCCGTCAGCAGTTCTGGCCTACAATCCGCTGCCCCCTTCTACAGGACCGCCCGCTCCCTGATCATGTCCGTCAACGGTCCGCGAGGGCCCTTTATCGTTACCATCAGATCAGGAATACAATCATGTCCTTCACACGCCGTGCAGCCCTTGCCGCTGCTTTGTCCACCGTTGCAATCGCCGCTCTCACGCCGTTGGCCAATGCCCATGGTTTCAAGATAGGGGACCTGGAAATCGGTCATCCCTGGACCCGCGCCACGCCGCCCAGCGCCAGAGTGGCGGGCGGCTATCTGAACATTACCAACAAGGGTGCGGGCGCAGACCGCCTGCTCTTTGCCACTTTCACGCAGTCCGCCAGCACAGAAGTGCATGAAATGGCACATGAGGGCGGTATCATGAAAATGCGGGAATTGCCCAAGGGCATCGAAATCAAACCCGGAGAACGCATTGATCTGCGACCCGGTGGTTTCCACCTCATGTTCATGGACCTGAGGGCAGGTCTGAAAGAGGGAGACACAGTCAACGGCACGCTGGTCTTTGAAAAAGCGGGGCGTATTGACGTTGGCTTCAAGGTCGAATCCATGCGCTACAGGCCAAAGGACGCTGATGCCGAGCATGATCACTCCGCGCACGGGACCAAAACGCAATGAGCGCCCTGAAGCTCGTTCGCTACGGCGCCTGGATATCCGTCGCCGCCCTTGGCTTGCTGACAGCCGTGGTCCTGCTTAACCCGGTCAAGAAAAGCGATGAGGCAGCGGGCGGCCGTGTGGGCGGTCCTTTCCAGCTTGCAACCGCCAAGGGAGATATGCTGGACAGTATCTCCCTGAAGGGAAAGCCCTACGGCCTGTTCTTTGGCTTCACGCAATGTCCGGATGTCTGTCCGGGCACATTATCAGAGTTTACCGCCCTGATGGATGAGATGGACAAGGGAGCTGTTGCGGCCAAGGCAAAAGCCTTTCGCCTGTTGTTTGTGACGGTCGATCCCGAGCGGGACACGCAAGAGATACTGGCGGGCTATCTCTCGGCTTTTGACTCGCGCGTGACTGGCCTTGTGCCGAAGCTGGAGGCGTTGCCCGCGTTGGCAAAGCAGTTCGCGGCGTTCTACCAGAAGGTGCCGACCACTAGCGGCTACACCATGAACCATACCTCGGCGGTTTATCTGTTTGATGCGCAGGGCATTTTTTCAGGGACCATAGACATTCAGGAAGCGATGGCCAGCCGGAAGGTCAAGCTGGAGCGCCTGCTCAACAAGTGAGTTGGACACAAAAAACCCGGCGCAAGCCGGGTTTTTCAGATCAGCAGAAAAAATTGATCAGGCAGCGACGGCAGTCTTTTCAGACTGGGCCTTATCAAGCGCCTTCTTCACCGCCAGCGCGTCGCGCGACAGCTCTGTCTTGTCGGCCTTGTTGAGGAACGCATCCAGACCACCACGATGCTCGACCGTGCGCAGGGCGTTGGCCGAAATGCGCAGACGGACGTTCTTCTTCAGTGTTTCCGAGGTCAGCGTGACATTCACGAGGTTCGGACGAAACACTTTCTTGGTCTTGTGGTTCGAGTGGCTGACTTTATGGCCAACCTGACCATCCTTGCCGGTCAATTCGCAACGACGTGCCATGGTTAATTACCTCTGAATTTGTTCACTTGGCTTTAAAGGTTCATCGGCAATATGAACCCGAACCGCGCTTCTGCTTCGGCCTCGGGGACTATCCACCGCTTGAGATTGAGGCGGTCGTATAATCCGTGAAGGTCTGATGGTCAAGGGAAAGCGGTGCAAATCGGGTGTTGTTGCTGCTGGTTGAGTGAGTTTCATGAAACATAATCGTCGAATCAAGCATCGCCTTCGCGCCCTGTCGCTGCTGGCAAGTCTCGGTGTGTCCGCAGGTGCATCGGCAGGTCCGGTTGAGGGCAAGTATCTGATCACCGTTGCGGGCCTTCACATCGGCACCGCACAGCTCTCGGGCCAGATTTCAGCGCAATCCTACCGCGCGCTCCTCAACGCGCAACTGACCGGACTGGCAGGGGCCCTGACGTCCGGTCGCGGGGCTGTACAGGTCTCCGGCTCGTTTCAGGGGCAACGCGCCGTATCCAGCGGCTATGCTCTGACGGCCAACAATTCCCAGATAAGCCGCACCATCCAGATTGGCATCAACGCCGGCAACATCACCCAGGTCGCCATCGATCCCCCATTCGAGCCCAAGGCCGATCGGGTGCCCGTACTCGACCATCACCGCCGTGGCATCGTCGATCCTGTCAGTGCGCTCATGATGCCTGCGGTTGGTCAGGGCGATCTGCTGGCACAGGAGAATTGCAACCGCACAATCCCTGTCTTTGACGGCGTGCAGCGCTTCAATGTGGAAATGACCTACAGCGCCACGCAAACACTGAACGAGCCGCGCAAGGGCTATGTCGGCCATGCCCTCGTGTGCAACGCACGCTATGTGCCGCTCGCGGGGCATCGACCGCTGCCAGCGACAACCTATATGGTCAACAACCGCGAGATGAGTGTCTGGCTCGTTCCCGTCGACGGATCGCGGGCGCTTATTCCCTTCCGCATCCAGGTCAAGACACAGCTCGGCAACATGGTGATTGAGGCGCAGTCCATCAGCGGTTTGGAAATGGACGCCACCGCCAGCATCAAGCGCTGAAACGGGACAATACCATGCATATTGTAACCAAGGACCGTGCGCCCGAGATCAGCTTTGCCGATTTTATGGCTGTCGATATCCGTGTGGGAACAATTCTTACGGCGGAGCCTTATCCCGAGGCGCGTAACCCCTCCTATAAACTCACCATCGATTTTGACCCTGATATCGGCATCAAGAAGAGTGCGGCACAGATAACGCTGCATTACGCTCTGACCGATCTGCCAGGTAGACAGGTGGCCGCTGTGGTCAATTTCCCGCCTCGCCAGATCGGCAAGTTCATGTCCGAAGTGCTTACCCTGGGGTTTCCCGATGCAAACGGCGCTGTTGTGCTGGTTCAGCCGCAACAGCCAGTACCCAATGGCGGTCGCCTGTTCTGATCAAAAGAAAGGCAATAAAAGAAAGGCAATAAAAGAAAGGGCGGTCAACCGTTTCCGGTCAACCGCCCAAGTCCCGAACCTGTAAGGTTCGGTTATGACCCTGAAATGCAACGACCCCGGGGGGCTGGGGGGCTGACGAAGTCCGGTGCCGCTGACTTCAGGGCCATGAGGCAACATGTGTAACATCGCTTTCCTATGGGGCGCTGGATGGGCGGGAATCAGGCGAAACTGTGATTTATTCAATCGACACTACTTAACGACGCTGACCTTGTAGCCTGCCTGCCGATAGAGGTTCACAAGGCCCATCTCGCCCGGCAGGTGCAGCGCACCTACGGCTATGAAAGCGCCACCCCTGTCGATCAGGGCCTTTGAATTATCACGCATGATGATGTTGCGGTCATCAAGCAGCGCCTTGGTGAAACTGCGTGTTGCGGAATTTTCGATTTCCCCGCTCAAGACCTGGCGCAGGTTTGCCAGCGCTGACAGTTCGCCCAGACGATCCCCGATATAGGCCTGCGTCATGGTTTCGCGCATATCGGCGATTTGCCTGGCCGTGCGCACCGTCTCAATCAGGGCAATTGGCGGGTTGATGCCGCCAATTCTGCGCAATACGGCAATCTGATCCTCGAGCTTTTCAAGGCCGACGGGAGCCTTGCCGCTTTTTACGCCCGCCACTCCGATTTTTTCATCCAGTGATATCATGCCCATGGTGCGCCGCTGCCGCTCGCAAGGCGGAGAGGACAGGGCAACGATAAGGAACCAGGTATCAAGCCTCTGGGCCCGCTCAGGCGAGATACCACGCGCCAGCAGCGCATTTTCTACCAGCGCCCTGTTCTGTATGGGATGCAACGCATCCAGAGCATTGCCCGAAGTGGCCAGACCTGCCTTTGCAATCTCCAGTGAGGCCTTGTCACGCAAACCCGGAGTCACCAGTTCGCTGATCTCGACCGCTACAGAGCGGGCACGGGCAATCAGCGGTTTTACGCGGGTTGTCTGCCTGTCCAGCCTTGGGTCGGTGCTGTGCATTGTGCCAAACAGATAGGATGGCTGAACACCTGCCTTTTCCACCCGCCACAACATACCATCACCGTTGGTCACAGCTTTGGAAGCCGCTGCGATCTTGGCATAGGCCGCAGGTTCGGCCTTGGCGATCTGCCTGAGCAAATCCGTTGCGCCACAACTGGTGGGAACCGGTTTTGCCTCAGCAGACGTCACACAAAACAGGACAAGCGAGATTGCGATGAGCGGATTGATGTACATAGGCGTCATAATTTCCGCAGGGCGACTTGTTCGATCAGGTGGCTTGCCCCTTTGGTCAGCACGAGGCCTGCCCGGGGGCGTGTTGGCAGGATGTTCTCCTGTAGATTGGGAAGGTTGATTTTTTCCCAAAGACCGGTGGCAATCGCAAGGGCCTCATCTTCAGGTAGTCTGGCATAGCGCTGAAAGAACGAACGTGGGTCCTGAAACGCTGTTTTGCGCAAGCGCATGAAGCGCTCGATGTACCACTGCCGCAGCAGATGTTCCTCAGCATCCAGATAGATCGAGAAATCAAAGAAATCCGAAACGAAAGCCACGGCGCGGCCATCCCTGGCCAGTCGCCCCGGTTGCAAGACATTCAGCCCTTCAAAAATCAGGATGTCGGGCCTGTCCACAGTCACTGTTTCTCCCTGCAACACATCATAGGTCAGGTGGGAATAAGTGGGAGCCTCCACATTCCGCTCACCGGCCTTGAGCGCCGAGAGAAAACGCACGATCGCCGCGGCATCATAGCTCTCGGGAAAGCCCTTGCGTTCCATCAGATCAAGCCGCTTCAATTCGGCGTTTGGCAGCAAAAATCCGTCGGTCGTAACAAGCGCGACCTTGGGCGTATTGGGCCAGCGCGTAAGCAGTGCTTTCAGCACGCGGGCAGTGGTCGATTTTCCAACCGCAACTGATCCGGCAATACCGATGATGTAGGGCGCCTTGCCATCATCCGCCATCAGGAACCGCTGTGTGGCCTTGTAAAGCCCTTGTGTTGCCGCGACATAAAGCGACAGCAGGCGCGACAGCGGCAGGTAGATCGCCACCACTTCCTCGACCGAAATCGGATCATTCACTGATTGCAGGCGCACGAGATCATCAACTGTCAATGTCAGCGGCGTATCAGCCCTGAGATTTGCCCACTCATCCCGCGAAAACACACGGTAGGGGTTGGGTTGCGGCAATGCGTTGCTGGCCTTCATATCCATAAGGGCAGGCTCACGATTCGCATTCACATCTTGCGGGAGGCTTTTTCAGCCAACCCCGTCTGCGATGTGCGGTATGCCAGTTCTGCCATCACCTCGGAGAGTTGCACCTTGCTTCCATGCAGCACAACCAGCATGTGATACAACACATCGGCAGATTCCTTGATGATCTCGCTTCTGTCATCGCCCAGCGAAGCAATCACCAGCTCGACGGCTTCTTCACCAAATTTTTTGGCGGCCCGCGTCACCCCGTCTTTCAGGAGTTTGGCCGTGTAGGAATTCTCGGGTGCGGCCATGGCCCTCACCCGCACGGTGGCTTCCAGATCGGTGAGTGTGAAATCGCTCATGACAGATCAATAACCATAAACAGCGGGTTGCGACAGTGTGACACGCCAAATTTGTGCCAAGGAATCAACTTTCCGTCTGCCTCTTT
>JANMLW010000027.1:0-2002 GCA_031372765.1 Hyphomicrobiales bacterium | reverse complement strand
TAATTCCCCCGTTCACTCCGCACCTTCGGCCCCCGCTTCTGTGGGCTGACGCTGTAGCCGAGCTTTTTCTCCACCGCAGCAAGAAAGACATCGTCTCCCAGTGGCCTTCCCGTGGCACTTTTTGTTTCAAGATCGAAGAGATTGCCTGCCTCATCGCGCGATAGCGTGAACAATTCTCCGGGATCGGAGGCGAGAGCCAGAAGCGGCTTCACATTGACCAGCGCATCACTCCGCCTGCGCAAATGCGCCCGTGCACTGCTCCAGGCCCAATCGGCGGGCTGCTTCACCAGTTTGGCGCGCACTGGATTGAATGCAAGATAGCGTATGGCAGCAAGACAATGCGCCTCATCCATCGCCGTTGAAGCAAAGCGTGCTTGAAACAGATGCCCGGTCACACGCGCCCGCGCATTGAAGAAAGCCGTATAACGCCGGTGCGCTACGCCAACCGCCTTTGAAAGCCCCTCTGCGTGTGTCGGCGTCAGGATGAGATGAACGTGATTCGGCATCAGGCAATAGGCCCAGCATTCCACGCCATTGGCCTTGCAGCGCTCAGCCATGAGATCACGGTAAAGGGCGTAATCCTCATCGCCGAGGAACAGGGCTTGTCGTCGATTGCCCCGTTGGGTAACGTGGTGTGGCAAACCGGGAACGGTGATGCGTGACAAACGAGCCATGACAGAGACGCTATGCCAAAGAGAGCGTTAATGCAATTGGTATCATGTCCCCGTAATTCGTAATTTGTAATTGTGTCATACTTCTCACATCACCTATTGCAAAAGTAGAATTCTAAATTTTTAGCGTTCCTATTCAAGCTGAAATTTCAACAGCTCCATCAGCACTCTGAATTGCCACACACCAATCTCCTCATCCTGATGTGCGTAGCGCAGCGGAGCCTCGAAGGACGCACGAGGTGAATGCCAATCCATTTTTCAGTATGCTACACAAACATTGCGCGTCCTTCGAGGCTCCGTTGCGCTACGCACCTCAGGATGAGAAAATTGATGCAAGGTATATGCAGTATCATATTTCAGAAATGATGGTTTCATTTTTGAGGCGACCATTCACCTGTTGTGAATTATCAGACTATCTGGCGAACAAGAGAAGACACGCCCATGGGACAGGCAAAACGACGGCGTGATGCGGGGGAGCGGACCTCCTGGTGCCGGACCTGCACGCTGTGCTGCGTGCTGCCGCATATCGTGGCGCTCGAAAAGCCGATGTACCGGGCCTGCCAGCACATTGCCAACCATGGCTGCGGCATCTTTGGGCAGCCCGAACGGCCAAAGGCCTGCATCTCTTATGAATGCGCCTACCTCGCCGCTCGGCTCACGGATGCGCCAGATCGCCACAGCATCCCGCACCCGCTGGAGGCGGGCGCATATTTCCACCGCGATCCGGTCGAGAATGCCATGGTGCTGTTTGTCGATCCCGCCAAGCCCGAGGTGTGGAAACGCTCCGCCATTCCAGCACTTCTCCGGCCCACCCTGGTTGCGGGGCGAACACTGGTGATTTTCGACCGTGGGCGGCAGATGACCGTCACCACGGCAGCACTTTTTGATCTGGTGCTGACGCGGGATTTTGTAGAGTTTGCCGAAACCGAAAGTCGTCCGCTCGATATCGACAGCTTCAGGGAATGGGGACCCGGTTGAGGCAGAGTGGGAAGAACAGAACTATACGGATGGAAGCGTCAGTGCAAAACGGTTGCAGGACAAGCTCATCACCCGGTAAATTCCGGATAAGCCACCTTGATCCAAAAATACCGGTTGGTATTATACTTTGATCCAATAAGGTGATGACTGAAGCTTCCACAACGTGAAGTTGTGGTGGATGCTGTCCGAAACTGTGGAAATTTAACTTCCATTTACCAGATGGTCGTTTAAGTCTCCTGCATAAACGCAAACAAGATGCGATTCGGATGGGTATGGGACGGTATCAGTTGTGAATACACGGATACCCACGTTGTTGGTACTTGCTGCTTGCCTGCTTTCGGCATCGCCTCTTG
>JANMLW010000281.1:0-3467 GCA_031372765.1 Hyphomicrobiales bacterium | reverse complement strand
GCATGAGCAACTGGCTCATGGATGCTGCAAGGGACAAGGGCCTTGCCCTGTCAAAAGATGAAAGTCGGGCGCATGTCTATGGCATGCCCTATGAGGATTGGCGGGCACTGTATCAGGTCGAGGCGACCGATGCGCAGAAGGCAACTTTTGATGCCTCAGTCAAGGCTCATCCATAGCGGTTGCGGATAACCCGTTTTGGCTACCGATGATGGCTTGACGTCAGCCCCCGCAGGCGGTTGAACGCGCTATCATTCTTTTCGAGGCCATCATGAACGACGCAGCATCCAGCATGAATCCACAGACCGCACAGCAGCTCAAGTCCATTGTCGAGCGCATCGAGCGGCTGGAAGAGGAAAAAAAAGCCCTGGCCGAGGACATCAAGGAAGTTTACGGCGAAGCCAAGGGCAATGGCTTTGATATAAAGATCATACGAAAGGTTGTCTCGATCCGCAGGCAGGAAACCGCTGATCGCGTGGAGCAGGAACAGCTTATCGACCTCTACCTGACAGCAGTTGGCACGAAAGACTGAGCCATTCACTCAACCAGCGCTTCGGCCTGCCGGTTCAGCGCTATCGTTGGCGGCGGTGATGGCGGCATCAAACTGCAATTTGGCCAGACGGGCGTAGAGGCCGTTCTTGTTGCGCGTGAGGCTTGCGTGTGTGCCTTCCTCGACGATCCTGCCGCCATCCATGACAAGGATGCGGTCGGCTTTCAGTACGGTCGCCAGTCTGTGCGCCACAACAATGGTTGTGCGGTTGACCATGAGTTTTTCCAGCGCGGTCTGCACTGCGGCCTCGTTTTCAGCATCAAGGGCTGATGTTGCCTCGTCCAGCAGCAACAATGGCGCGTCTTTCAGGATGGCACGGGCAATGGCCAGACGCTGGCGCTCCCCGCCTGAAAGTGTCACGCCGCGTTCACCCACCAGCGTGGCAAACCCCTTTTCGGTGGCCTCGATGAAGTGTAGCGCCGAGGCTTTTTCAGCGGCATCGCGCAGGTCGGCATCGCTGGCATCCGGGCGGGCGTAGCGCAGGTTATCGCCAATCGTGCCTGAAAAAATCACCGGGTCCTGCGGCACCAGCGCAATGCGGTTACGCAGGTCCATCAGGGACACATCGCGGATATTGACGCCGTCGAAACGAATGACGCCGGATGTCGGATCGTAAAAGCGCGACAGCAGCTGGATCAATGTGCTCTTGCCAGCCCCTGATGGGCCAACAACCGCCACACGCTCTCCGGGTCTTATGGTTATGTTTATCGGACCCACAGAAACATGCTGCGCACGGGAAGGGTACGCAAAGCTGACAGAATCCAGTTCCACCAATCCCTTTGCCGGGGATGGCAGGGTGAGCGGACTGGCACTTTCAGAAACCGTAGGCTGCGTTTCAAGCAGTTCGGCGATGCGTCCGGCAGCCCCTGCCGCGGCTGATATCTCGGTCCAGACCTCTGACAACTGGCTGAGTGAGCTGGCAGCAAACACCGCATAAAGAATGAACTGCGAGAGGCGGCCGCCGCTCATGGTGCCCGCGATGACGGCTTGGGCACCAAGCCAGAGGATGCCGATGACGCTGGCAAAAATGAAGAAGATAGCAATCGCGGTGAGGAAAGCGCGGGCACGCAAGGCATCACGGGCGGTGCCATAGGCCGTATCGACTGCCGCACCGTAGGTCTGGCGGACGCGCGGCTCAGCCCCGAAAATCTGCATGGTGCGGGATGCGCCGATCTGCTCGGTGGCATAGGCGGAGGTTTCCGCCAGCGCATCCTGCGCCTCGCGGGAGCGGCGGCGAACCGAGCGCCCGGCCCCGATCAGTGGCAGGATGATCAGGGGAATGGCTACCAGCACCAGTGCCGAGAGGCGCGGGCTGGTCCAGACCATCATGAATGTGGCACCGAAGAACAGCACGATGTTACGCAGTGCTATCGAGGCACTGGCACCGAAGGCGGATTTGAGCTGGGTCGTATCGGCTGACAGGCGCGACACGAGCTCGCCAGAGCGCGAACGGTCATAAAACGCAGCGTCAAGCCTGGTCAGATGACCAAAAACGGCGGTGCGCAAATCCGCAACGACCCGCTCGCCAAAGGTCATGACAAAGTAATAGCGCAGGGAACTGGCAACCGCGAGAACACCAACCACGCCCAGCAGAATGCCGAAATAGGCGCTGATCAGTTCGGCATTTTCAGCTGTGAAGCCAAAATCCACCACCCGGCGCACCGCAATGGGAATCAACAATGTGGCAGCTGAGGCCAAACCGAGTGCCACGACAGCCGCCGCAATGCGTTTCTTGTGCTGCATGGCGTAGGGCAGGAGCGGTAACAGACTACGCAACGATGTCTTTTGCTTGTCGTCTTTTTGTGCGCTGGCCGACATGGTTTGATTGTTACTCATGATATCGTGGTGTTTGGTGACAATCGTTGCCACAGTTCATGTCTTCTCGATAGGGGTGGTTGAGAATGGATGATGAGCTATTGTGTCGCTTCGTATCGCAGGATCAGAATCTGGCCCTCGCCTCCCTTGCGCTTATCCAGCAGGAGGAGTCCCTGCGGCAGATCAACGGCGATATCGGCCCGTTCTTCCAGTACAACAATGGCACCCGGCACGAGCCAGCCACCTGTGAGCGCGGAGTGCAGGGCCTTTTCACCCAGACCCTTGCCATAGGGCGGGTCCAGAAAAACCAGATTGAACGGTTCGAAGGGCGCAACAGGCCCCAGTTTTGTAGCATCCCGCCGCAGAATGCGCGTGATGCCGCCAAGACCAAGGCTTTCGACATTATGCCGCAAAAGTCCCCGCGCCTCTGTGCCCTCATCCACCATCACGCCGAAGCTGGCTCCCTGCGAAAGTGCCTCCAGCGCCAGTGCGCCTGTGCCTGCAAAAAGATCAAGAACGCGGGCGTTGGTGATGGCGTCATCAACACCATGTTTGCCCAGACCATGATGCAGCACATTGAAAACCGTTTCGCGCAAACGGTCCGATGTCGGGCGGATCGCGTCCGATTTCGGCCCCAGCAGCGTTCGCCCCTTCAATCGCCCTGCAACGATCCGCATGGATCAGCAATCAGCGTGGGCCGCGTGGCTTGAACCCGCCACCACTGCCACCGGGCCGTCCGCCCGGTTTGCCGCCAAATCCACCACCGGATCTGCCGCCACCACCGGGTTTGAATCCGCCGCCGGAACGTCCTGCGCCAAATGGTTTGTCATCCCGGCGTGGTGGGCGATCACCGCCATCCCGGCTGAACTGCCTTGGTGGCCGCTCATCACCATCGCGGCGTGGTGGACGGTCCCCTGATGGACGGCCTCTAAAGCCGCCACCCGATGGTTTGTTACCAAACGAGCGGCCTTCAGTGCGCGGCGGTCTGTCGCCGCCGTCACGGCTGAACTGGCGTGGTGGCCTGTCGTCACCGTCCCTGCGCGGCGGGGGTCTGTCACGGAAACCACCGCTGGAGGGCCGATCACCAAACGAGCGGCTTTCAGTG
>JANMLW010000279.1:0-5626 GCA_031372765.1 Hyphomicrobiales bacterium | reverse complement strand
TGCCTGAAGCAGCGTTGTTTCATCTGATCAATCTGGCGCAGGAGCGGCAAGCATTCCTGCTGTTTACAGGTGTTGGCGAACCGGCACTCTGGCCTGTAACAACGCCTGATCTTGTTTCACGGTTCAGGCGCCTTGCTGTGGCTCGCATCGCCGCACCTGACGATGCACTGATCCGTGCCTTGTTCGTGAAACTGTTTGTTGACCGGCAACTGGTTGTTGATACGGCACTGGTTGAGTATCTCAGCCTGCGGACCGAGCGCTCGTTTGCCTCTGTCCGCTCGACAGTTAACCGGCTGGACCGGGAAACGATGGCAAGCGGAAAACGGCTGACCCGAACAACCGCAGCACGCATTCTCGGCTACACCTGAAAGACTGTCATCTTTTTGTTGCATTCTGTTTGGCTATCTCCAATCTGACTATGACTGGAGTTTCCAAATGCCCAACCGCCGCCGTGTCTCTTCACGCAATGCAGACACAGATGTTCTTGATTTACGGCACTCGCCAGCGCGCTTCATCAACCGCGAATTGTCATGGCTGGAGTTCAACGCGCGCGTTCTGGCCGAGGCTTCAAATCCCAATCATCCACTGCTTGAACAACTGCGGTTTCTTTCAATCTCGGCCAACAATCTTGATGAATTTTTCATGGTCCGCGTGTCTGGCCTCACCGAACAGGTGCTGGCCGGTGTGGTCGTGCCTTCTGAAGATGGTCTGTCACCGGCTGAGCAACTGGCACGCATCTCGGAACGCGTGCTGCGCCTGACAGGCGATCAGCAGATACGCTGGCGCTCCTTGCGACAGGATTTGCGACTGGCAGGCATTTACCTGTCTGACACGCACGAATTGTCCATGCACGACATGCAATGGTTGGAGGATTATTTCCTGCACGCTATTTTTCCCGTGCTGACCCCTTTAGCCATCGATCCGGCGCACCCCTTTCCGTTCATACCCAATCTTGGCTTCTCGATGGCGCTTTCCTTGCAGCGAACGTCGGACGGGCGTCAGCTACGCGCCTTGATGCGGATGCCGCAAAAGATCGAGCGTTTCATCAAATTGCCCGATCTGAGCGAAAGTGGGATTTACCGTTGCATCATGCTGGAGCAGGCGATCAGCTTGTTCATTGGCAAATTATTCCCCGGCTACGAACTGCGCGGTGCCGGGTCTTTCCGCGTTGTGCGTGATTCGGACGTGGAAATTGAGGAAGAGGCCGAGGATCTGGTACGGGTTTTCGAGACGATGCTGAAACAGCGAAAACGCGGTGTTGTCATCCGTCTGGAAATCGAAGCGAGCATGCCGGACAATCTGCAGGCGTTTGTCGTGCGGGAACTGAAGGTTAAACCCAGCGAGATTGTCGTCGTTGATGGCATGCTTGCCCTGAACGATCTTTCGCAACTTGTGTCGCTGGATCGCCCGGACCTGAAGTTCTTGCCGTATAACGCCCGATTCCCGGAGCGTATCCGCGAGCATGGGGGCAACTGTTTTACCGCCATCCGCCAGAAGGACCTGATTGTTCATCACCCTTACGAATCGTTTGATGTGGTGGTGCAATATCTGCAACAGGCCGCGCGTGATCCCAATGTGATCGCCATCAAGCAGACGCTTTATCGCACCTCCAACGACTCGCCGATCGTCAAGGCGCTTGCAGAGGCTGCGGAAGCGGGAAAATCTGTTACGGCACTGGTCGAATTGAAGGCACGTTTTGATGAGGAAGCCAACATCCGCTGGGCGCGTGATCTGGAAAAAGCCGGTGTTCAGGTCGTCTTTGGCTTTATTGAACTGAAAACACATTCAAAACTGTCGCTGGTTGTGCGACGCGAGAACGGCAACCTGATCTCTTATTGCCATGTGGGAACTGGCAACTATCATCCCATTACCGCCAAGGTTTATACCGATCTGTCATTATTCACGGCTGATCCTGCCATTGGCCGCGACGTTGCCCGAATCTTCAATTTTATCACGGGATATGCCGAACCGCAGGGACTGGAGCATATTGCGATCTCGCCCATCAACTGCAAGACACGCCTGCTCGAACATATTGCCGATGAAATTGAGCATGCCAAGGCTGGAAAGCCCGCCGCCATATGGGGCAAGTGCAACGCGCTGGTCGATCCAGCAATTATCGATGCATTGTATGACGCAAGTCAGGCCGGAGTGCAGATCGACTTCATCGTGCGTGGTATTTGCTGCCTGCGACCGGGCGTTCCTGGACTTTCCGACAATATCCGGGTGAAGTCCATTGTTGGGCGATTTCTTGAGCACACTCGAATCTATGCCTTCAGCAATGGTTATGGATTGCCCCACCCAAAAGCCACTGTTTACATCGCTTCGGCTGATCTGATGCCACGCAATCTGGACCGGCGAGTCGAGGTGATGATGCCAATCCTGAATCCAACTGTGCATGAACAGGTGCTTGATCAGGTTATGGCTGCTAACCTGCTCGACAACGAGCAGAGTTGGCGGGTATTGGAGGATGGCACGAGTATGCGCGTCGGACCGGAAGATCCCGAAATGACGTTCAATGCTCATCGTTATTTCATGACAAACCCAAGTTTATCAGGCCGTGGCAAGTCACTCACCCAATCCAGTCCAAGAAGCCTTCTCAAGCAAAGGGGGCATCAGTAACTCGCAAGGCCGTCTGCATCAGGCACGGCCCATTGCGGTTGTCGATATCGGTTCGAATTCGGTCCGGTTGGTGGCTTATGAGGGGCTTACACGCGCGCCAACACCCGTTTTCAATGAAAAGGTGTTGTGTGGCCTGGGACGTGGTGTAGCAAAAACGGGGTTGCTGCCAGAGGATGGTGTTAGGCAGGCGCTACAGGCACTTGCACGCTTTCGCACTTTGATTGACCTCATGGGCATAACCGATGTGAAGGTGCTGGCAACAGCAGCCGCGCGTGATGCAGACAATGGCACCGCATTCATCGCTCAGGCTGAACGTGCCATTGGCACACAGGTTGAACTGATTTCAGGCCAGCGGGAAGCCCGTCTTTCCGCCATGGGCGTTCTGTCTGGCTTTCATAAACCTGATGGAATCGTCGGTGATCTTGGCGGCGGGAGCCTTGAACTGATCGATGTGCACGGTGACAGGTTAGGCAAGGGCAAAAGCGTGAAGCTCGGCGGTCTGGCCTTGCAGGATGCTTCAGGCGGATCGATGAAGAAAGCCGCCAAAATCGTTCGCGATGTGCTCGCTGATGTTTCGTTTGACGGCAGGAAGCGCAATTTCTATGCGGTTGGTGGCACATGGCGCGCCCTTTCGCGTCTGCACATGCGGCAGGTTGGTTATCCGCTGAATGTCTCTCATGGGTACTCAATGACGGCGCGTGAGGCGATTGATTTCTGCCGCATGGCACAGCGGGTTGAGCCTGATACATTGATGTCCATTGACAGCGTTTCTTCGGCGCGGCGCCCCCTCCTGGCTTACGGGGCGCTCGTGCTTGAGAATGTTCTGCGCCATACTGAATGTGCCAATGTAATCTTTTCTGTCATGGGGGTGCGGGAGGGCTTGCTCTACGAATTGCTGGAAGATGATGTCCGTCAGCAGGACCCGCTTCTTGCCGTAGCGGCAGAACTCAACCTCCTTCGTTCCCGCTCACCCCTGCATGGTGAAGACCTTGCGGCCTGGACAGATACGCTGTTTGCATCCGCCGGACTTGACGAATCAGCTGAGGACAAACGGTTGCGGCGGGCGGCCTGTCTGGTGGCTGATATCGGCTGGCGGGCGCATCCCGATTACAGGGGCGAGCAAAGCCTCAACATTATCTCGCACGCAACTTTTGTGGGGGTTGATCATCCAGGCCGTGCCTTTATTGCCCTCTCGGTGTTTTACCGTCATGTCGGGCTTTCAGACGACGAGGTGAGTCCGCGCTTGCGTGAACTGGCATCGATACGGTTGCTTGAGCGCGCCCGAATTCTCGGTGCAGCCATGCGGGTCGCCTATATCGTCTCAGCAGCCATGCCTGGCATATTGCGGCGCGTGCCGTTACTATCAGAAGGTTCCCGATTGATACTGACATTGCCGCATCAATTTGCTGCATTGCAAAGTGATCGTCTCAATAACAGATTGAAACAATTGGCAAAACTGCTTGGCAAGGAAGCGCTTGTTCTTGTCGAAACCTGACGCAGGGTTATGCCGGGAGATATAGTGCAAACGCCTGTAAGGGCATTAATTCCCCGCTAACCAGGATCAGCTAAATCTTCTTCAATATAACGAGGAGAAGAACCGTGAAACGGCTTGCTCAATATGTGAACTCGCTGACAGCCAAAATTGTCATGACATCTGTCTTGGCCGTGTCAGCGGCAACTATTCTTCTTGCATCCCTCTCTTGGAAGACACTTGAATCGGAAATCAACCACTCCCTTGATGACAAGACACGCTGGAGTTTGCGCGTTGCGGCAGAGGCCTTCATCGCATTTTATCCTGATTATGAACTGAGCTACGATGCCAATGGCGATGTCTCAAAGTTGAGCGGACCACCTATTGCGGATTTTGGCGATAACGATGCAGTTGATCGCATCACGCGCATCAATAAAGGTACGGCCACGGTTTTCCGCTTTGATGCAGGCAAAAACGATTTTGTCCGCCTGACTACCTCCGTCAAGAAAGCCGATGGGACACGTGCCATTGGCACAGTTCTGGGCAACAAAGGCGTGGTGTTTCCCGTGATCATGGACGGGAAGGTCTACAATGGGCTAGCGCATATCCTTGGAACTCCCTACCAGACGGGCTACATGCCGATTTATGACAAAGAGCAAAAGATTCAAGGCATTCTCTACATTGGCGTAGGTAAACTGTCTGAATTGCGTCTGGCGACAGATGGGCTCTATCGCCAGTTGATCCTTGCTTCCGTTTGCATTCTGCTGTTTTCCGTTCTCGTGGCCGGTGCCATATCACGGCGACTGATCGCGCCCATGCCGGAACTGGCGCTTGCGACACGCGATATTGCCGCTGATAAAGATACGGTCATTCCCCATCAGGATCGCAAGGATGAATATGGACTGTTGGCGCAATCTCTTGAAAATTTGAAAACAGCTATGATGGAGCGCAATGCTCTACGTGACAAGGATGCCGCAATCAGCGAACGGGAAATCAAGACAGGGCGGCAACTGACTGCTGATATTGCTCTATTCCGGGGTATTATCGCCAATAGCACGCACAGAATTGCAAGCGGTTCGGTCGAACTTGTGGCATCCGCCACACAACTTTCAGAGATTATCAATGGCACAGCACGTGTATCGGATGGTGCGCGTGGGGCAGCCAGACAGGCGACACAGGGCATTTCCATCGTGGCGTCATCTGCCGATCAGTTAAATGCTTCCATTCGCGAGGTGGCTGGGCGTGCCGAACAATCAGCCGCAACCGTCAATCATGCTGTTGAAATCGGTAATGCCTCGCGCGGTGGCTTTCAGGAGTTGTCCCGCACCGCAGATCGTATCGGTGAAGTTGTTGGCGCTATTCAGGCCATTGCCGAGCAGACAAACCTGCTCGCGCTTAACGCCACGATCGAAGCGGCGCGGGCAGGGGAGGCCGGGCGTGGTTTTGCGGTTGTCGCCAGCGAGGTGAAGGCCCTTGCCACACAGACCAGCAAGGCAACCAGCGAGATTGCCGGCCATGTATCGCAAATTCAAAATG
>JANMLW010000221.1:0-6095 GCA_031372765.1 Hyphomicrobiales bacterium | reverse complement strand
GCGCAATTATGGCTACTCCCGCGCCGTGATTGATGGCGACATGGTGTTTGTTTCGGGTACCACGGGCTACGACTATGCCACGATGACCCTGCCCGAGGATGTGGCGGAGCAGACGCGCAATATCTTCCGCACAGTCGAAAGTGTATTGCAGGAAGCCGGATCGTCGTTGTCGCAAATCCTGCGCTGCCAGTATTTCGTTACAGACCGCGCCTGGTGCGAGCCGGTGCTGGCGGTATGCGGCGCGGTGCTGGCCGATATCCGCCCGGCAGGAGGAATCTACATCGTCGCCGGATTATTGAAACCCGAGATGAAGGTGGAGATAGAAGTGACAGCGCGATTGATCAAAGCCTGATCAGCGCCTTCCAAACAGGCGTTCGATATCTGCCAGCTTCAGTTCCACATAGGTCGGTCGCCCATGGTTGCACTGGCCGGAACCGGGCGTGATTTCCATTTCCCGCAACAATGCGTTCATTTCTTCCGGCTTCATCCGGCGGCCCGCCCTTATCGAATGATGACAGGCGAAGGTGGCCAGCACATGATCTGCCGCCCTTTCCAAGGCCAAGGGACCGCCCCATTCAGCCAGATGATCGGCAATATCCTGCACCAGATCGCGGATATTGCCGCCGGAAATGGCTGATGGCACCTCGCGGATGGCAACCGCACCGGGACCAAAAGCCTCCAGCGCCAAGCCCAGTGATTCCAGTGCTGATGCGGCACTCGCAAGCCTGTCAGCATCAGCGGGGTCAAGTTCGACGATCTCAGGAATCAGCAGCAACTGACGGGGTATACTGCTTTCGGCCCGCTGCCGCTTCAAGCGCTCATAGACCAGCCGTTCGTGTGCCGCATGCTGATCGACGATGACCACGCCGTCATTGGTCTGTGCCAGAATGAAGGCATCATGCAATTGCGCCCGCGCCGCACCCAGGGGATGCGCCACAGTGTCAGGCTGAGCGGCGGAAAAGTGCGACCGGGGATCAGCTGATGGTGCGCCGACGGCATCAAAGGCAGCTTGAGTGTTATCCTGAAATCCTGCGTTGTTGGCGTCAGAGGAGGCCCAGGAATTCCGCCAGTTGGATAGGGGCGGGCTTCGATACGACGTAGATGTATAAGCCCCTGGGCGGCTGCCCTGCCCGATCATGCCCATCGCAGCCAATGTCCGGTCCCCGCCGGTGGAGGAGGCGCGGTGCCCGCCTTGCAGCAGGGCCGACTTGAGCGCCGCAATCAACATGCCCCGCACCAGACCCGGATCGCGAAACCGCACCTCTGTCTTGGCCGGATGGACATTGACATCAACCTCTGCCGGATTGATCCCGACAAAAAGCGCCAGCACAGGGTGCCTGTCCCCCGGCAGATAATCGGCGTAGGAAGCCCGCACGGCGCCCACCAGCACCTTGTCGCGCACCGGGCGGCCATTGACGAACAGATATTGTTCGGCGGATGTGGCCCTGTGATAGGTGGGCAGACCGGCATAGCCGGTAATCGCCAGTCCTTCGCGGACCGCGTTCACGGCGACAGCGTTGTCACGGAAATCAGCGCCAAGCACCTGTCCCAACCGCAGCAATTGCCCCTCGGGTGTATTTCCAGCAGCGGTGTAATCAAAATTGGCTGCACCCTCGCCGCTGAACGAAAACCGCACGGCCGGATGCGCCATGGCCAGACGCTTGATCACCTGCGCCACCGCCTGCCCCTCGGCGCGGTCGCCCTTCAGGAATTTCAGGCGCGCCGGTGTGGCAAAGAAAAGATCGCGCACCTCGATTCGAGTGCCTCTAGCCATGGCAGCCGGGCGGACGGGTTGCTTGAGGCCACCCTCGATGCGCAGCATGGCCCCTTCCCGATCCGTCGCCGAGCGGCTGAGGACTTCAAGGCGGGACACCGCGCCGATAGAGGGTAGTGCCTCGCCCCTGAAGCCTAGAGTGTCAATGGCCATCAGGTCGCCCGTTGGCAGTTTGGAAGTGGCATGCCGCTCGATTGCAAGATCGAGATCAGCAGCGGACATGCCGCAGCCGTCATCGGAGATGCGCATGAGAGCGCGGCCACCACCCTCGATCTCGACTGAAATGCGGGTTGCTCCGGCATCCAATGCGTTCTCGACCAGTTCCTTGACGGCGGCAGCAGGCCGCTCGATCACCTCACCGGCGGCAATCTGGTCAATCAGGACGGGTTCGAGTCGGCGAATGAGCATGAGTGGAAATACCACAGAACGGATGCACGTCATCCATTCTGATCAGTCAAATCAGCGGCATCTGCACCGGCATGAACATCACTTCCGATTCTGGCGTGATATCGCCCTGCCCGGCCTCCACAAGCGCCATGCCGTCCATCGCGGCAAGAGCACGCAACTGTCCAAATCCTCCGGCCAGTGTCAGAATCAATCCGCCAGCGCCAGTGCGTGCCTGAACGGGCAAGACTTCTGCCCGACCCGGTTCTCTGCTGCGCGAAAATCCGGATGTCGCGGGTTGTGAAAGACTGTGATCGGGTAAGCCGACAAGGCGCATCAGCATCGGCCTCAGGAACAGATGTGCCGCTGTCACTGTGGCATAGGCAGTGCCTGCAAGCCCTATGATCTGTGTTCTGCCGATATAACCGGAAATGACGGGCTTGGCCGGTTTGAGGGCGGCCCGACAGACCTGTGCCTTTCCACCTGCCGAGTATAAAGCCTTGAACAGCGCCCCGTCCTCTCCACGCAGGCTTTCCGCCACGACAACGACGAGATCGTGATGTTGTGCAAGTGCTGTCAGCTGACGCTCGATATCGCTGGATCGGACGATGCCGACTGATGTCAGTGACAGGCGAGGCGTTGTCAGCATTTCTGACAGGATTGTGAAGTGCGGCAAGCTGCCTTCTGAATCATCCAGACCCAGAATTGCAACGCGCGGACGCGTGCAGACCGTGAGTTCCGTCAAACCTGCAGCAGCAGCAAGCGCGCAATGCCTTACATCCAGCCTTGTTCCAGCACGCAGAACGATGTCGCCAATTCCAGCTTCCTCTCCGGCGCGGCGAACATTGTCCCGCCGGGGATTGAGCGCAACGTGCAGCCGACCCTCTGACACTGTGGCATGATGCGCCAGAATGACCGCAGCCGTCTGGCGGGGAACGGGTGATCCTGCGGCAAGGGAAAAGGCTTCATCCGGGTTGAGGATATCCTCTTTTTCCTTTTTCAAACGGTATGTTCCCGGCGCTGTGCTGCCAATGGCAAAGCCATCCATTACGGCGTGATCAAAGGCTGGTATGGGTTTTGTCGCGATAGCGTCAGATGCCAGAATGCGTCCGGCAGCATTGTGAAGCACGACGCCTTGATGGCCTCTAACGGGCAAAACAAGTGCCGACAGTTTTGCAGCCAGTTCCTGCCAGGGCAGACGGTCTGTCACAGTCAGTCGCCAAACTGACGCACAAGACCATTCAAGGCTGGCTTGTCCCTTGGCGGCATGCGTTCCCTTGGTGTGCCAAACGATATAACGGATACAAGTTGCTCCGTTTCAGTCAGGGCAAAAGCCTTGCGCAGATCAGGCGTATCCATCAACCGACCTGAAGACACGCCGCAGGAAAAGCCCATACTCTCCGCCGCCAACCAGATGTTCTGCAGGACACAACCAACCGTCAGCCACTGGTCTGGCATGCCAATCTTGCCATGGTCGGGCTGGAAACAGGCAATCAGCGCAACGATGGCGGGGGGTTGCTCAGCCTTGCCACGGGCCTTCCTCAAGCCACCCTCATCAGCATCAGGCACGGCTGATTGAAACGCTGCCATTGAGGCCGCGACGAATGCCGGGCGGCCGCTGTCCGAAACCACAACGAAACGGAACGGAACCAGTTTGCCATGATCAGGCGCGGCAGCCCCGGCCTCCAGAACAGCTTCCAGCTGCGCGGTATCGGGGCCGGGCGATTGCAGCATCAGGCCGCCCATGTGCTTGCGGTTGCGGATGGCATCAAGAACGGGGTTGGAGATTGTCACGGTGATTTCCAGAGGCAAGATAGGATTATTGGCGGAAGAGAGCGGGAGTCGAACCCACCCAGGACCGTCAGGCGGCCCCAACCGGATTTGAAGTCCGGCCGCCCCACCGGGAACGGTTCTCCTCCGTAGGGTGGTTTAGGGCTTCGGAAGTCTGCACGCAAGACGGAGTGCGTATCAGTCCAACCTCACAGCCAATCCGGCTTTCGCCATGTGATGCTTGACCTGGGCGATTGTGAAGACGCCGAAGTGAAACACCGATGCCGCAAGCACTGCGCTGGCATGGCCTTCCTTCACGCCGTCAACAAAATGATCGAGTGTGCCAACACCGCCCGAAGCAACCACTGGCACGGATACGGCATCGCTGATGGCGCGGGTGAGCTTGAGATCAAACCCGGACTTCGTTCCATCCCGGTCCATGGATGTAAGGAGGATTTCCCCTGCACCCAAGGCGGCCACCTCCTGCGCATAGGCAATGGCATCAAGGCCCGTAGACTTGCGCCCGCCATGGGTGAAGATCTCCCAGCGGTCCATCTCGCCCTCAACCGATACCCTCTTGGCATCGACAGCCACGACGATGGCCTGTGCCCCGAATTTCTCTGCAGCCCGCGCCACGATGCTCCGGTCATGCACGGCTGCAGTATTGATTGACACCTTGTCAGCACCCGACAGCATGAGGGCGCGAATATCCTCCACTTGCCGCACGCCACCCCCGACCGTGACCGGCATGAAGCAGGATTCCGCCGTGCGCCGCACCACGTCGAGGATTGTACCGCGGTTTTCATGGCTGGCGGTGATATCGAGAAAGCACAGCTCATCTGCACCAGCTGCATCATAGGCACGTGCGGATTCAACCGGATCGCCAGCGTCCACCAGATCAAGAAACTGGATGCCCTTCACGACACGGCCGTCCTTGACATCGAGACAGGGGATGATGCGGGTTTTCAACATGCCTGCCTTCTGTCGCCGTAGTGCATTCCGGTCAAGACTTGTTTACGCGGCGCCCCTCACGCCAGAGCAGGTAAAGACCGGCTGCGACGATGACGACTGCACCCGCGATCATCCAGCGGTCGGGCTTTTCGTCAAAAATCAACCAGCCGAAGAGCGCTGCCCAGATCAGCAGTGTATACTGGAATGGCGAGACTACAGCCGCCGGTGCCACCGTGACAGCACGCGCCACCAGCACATGCGCCAGCATTGCCACGACGCCCAGAAGGGCCAGCAGCACAAAATCCCTTGGCGAAGGCTGTACCCAACCCATTGGCAGCAGCAAAGCGCCAAACAGCAGGGCCCCCATGGTCTGCCAGACAATGAGCGATGTGGCCGATGTGCCGCGCAATTGCCTTGTGGAGAGGATTAATCCGGCAAACAGCATGCTGCCGACAATAGCGATAATGGCGGGCAGGGTCAGGGTTTCAGCCGATGGACGCAGCACCATCAACACACCGATGAAGCCGATGATCACAGCAAGCCACTGGTCTCGGCTGAGGCGCTCACGCAGCAGCAAAGGCGCAATGGCAGCGACATAGATCGGAGCTGAAAGATAGTATGTCATCACACTGACAAGGGGCAAAAAACTAACCGCCCAATAAAAAGCTGCAACCTCAAGTGTGCCAAACGAGACCCGAGCGAGTTGCAGGCCCGGGCGGGGGGCTTTCAGGATATTGCCCCAGCCCTCCCGGAAAGCGAAGGGCAGCAGCAGAAGCATGGCCGCAAGACTGCGCAACGCCAGCACCTGACCTACGGAATAGGTCGACATCAGCCATTTTCCCATCACGTCGTTGAGGGCAAACAGCAGGATGCCAAGGACCATCAGGCCGATTCCGACCTGATTCTGGCTAATACGATTGGGCGGGGTGGACATGCGGACCTTCCGGGAAGCCGCGTTGCAAGACACTGCCCTCACCTGATCGTCAACCATGTTCCTTCACCGCCGCTGGAAAAAAACAGACATAAATCACCGCCGTTCATTGAGCAGCCAGCCTTTTATGGGTATGGCGATGCCTATCAACGATAAAACGTCTCCATAAGACGTGCTCAAGTGCTGTATCAATGTCTCGCGGAGGAGGCCCTCATGGACAATATCGGTGTTTTCAACACTGCGAAGGATTCCAAGTCTTTCGGTTTTCGCAAACTCAAGTCAGTG
>JANMLW010000209.1:0-4541 GCA_031372765.1 Hyphomicrobiales bacterium | reverse complement strand
AGACTTGCGCACCGCCCACGAGGGCTGGCTGCCACAGTATATGAGTTGAGTTGCACAGAAAGAGTGCGTGCTTCGAGACGCGCCTTTGGCGCTCCTCAGGATGAGGACATTTGGGGTTTGCAAACCTCAATATTCCTCATCCTGAGGAGCCGCGAAGCGGCGTCTCGAAGGACGCACAAAGGTTTTGCAGCGCTCTTGGACCACGAAGGATGAACACCAATGCCCATGGCCGCAACCGATATCGAGCGCATGATCAAGGACGGCATTCCCGGCGCTTTTGTCGAGATCAAGGATCTGGCGGGCGATGGTGACCACTACGCCGCTACCGTCATCTCATCCGCCTTCAAGGGTCTGCCCAAAGTGCGCCAGCACCAGATGGTCTATGCTGCGCTCAATGGCAACATGGGCGGTGTGCTGCATGCCCTCGCTTTGACGACAGGCGTGCCGACAGAGTAAGAGAAGAAATATGCAGGCCTTGACCCTGCCGAGGAGAAAACAATGACCGATATCAACACTTGGATTGCCAACGAACTCAAATCCAACGACGTTGTGCTTTTCATGAAAGGCACACCGCAGTTTCCCATGTGCGGATTTTCCGGACAGGTCGTGCAGATGCTCGATCATCTCGGTGTCCCCTACAAGGGCCACAACGTGCTGGAAAACGCCGAGCTTCGTGATGGCATCAAGGCATTCACCAACTGGCCAACCATTCCCCAGCTTTACGTCAAAGGCGAGTTTGTCGGCGGCTGCGATATCGTACGGGAGATGTTCCAGTCCGGCGAATTGCAGAGCCATATGGCCGACAGTGGCGTGGCCTTGCCTGCAAAAGCAGGCTGACGGAGATTGTGGCGTCAAGATGGAGTGGCGTCCCGAACAGGACTCGAACCTGTTGCCTCAGGTTTAGGAAACCTGCGCTCTATCCTGATGAGCTACCGGGACCAGCCACACTGGTCTGATAGCATAGCCAAATGGCTTGGCAAACGCCTGTTCGCTGCTCTTGCGTTATCAATCGGCTCTTTTTCTGCCCTTGCTACAGATATATGCGGCCCGGCTTCCCTCACTAAGGGCACCATCAAGGGCATTTCACCTGAGGGTGATCTGACGCTTGAGGATGGTGCCATTCTCCGGCTTGCGGGACTCCAGCTGCCTTCAGGCATCGATATGACCCCACTGCGAACCGGGCATACCATTGCTTTTGGACTGCTGTCCGATACCCCAGATCGCTGGTCACGCTATCCAGCCGTGGTGTTTCACCTGCCTACGCAGGCACCACCCATCTGGGTGCAGCAAAGATTCGTTGAGGATGGCAAGGCACTGATCCGGCCAGAAGCTCAGCTTGGTGCGTGCTGGGCCTTACTGAAAGCAGCGGAAGCCATCGCCCGACGACCACAACCAAGCATCGTTCAAGGTGGTCGCTTTGCCCGCATCGAAGGGCGTGTCGGCCGCGTTGGCGAAGGGCGCAGCGTCTGGTTCGTCAATGTCTTTGACCCCACGGGCCAACGCGTGACGGGCGTGGTGCAGAAACGCCATTTGCGCCGAATGGCGGACGGCGGCGTTGACGTGAACGCACTTCAAGGCCAGATAATCAGATTGAGGGGCGTGCGAAGCATCCGCAACACAGGCGTGATTCAGGTCACACTGGCGGATCAGATCGAGATTGTACGTTGAAAAAGACCAGCATGCGTTTGGAGTTCATGGCAAAAGCGATTGCCAGCGCAGTAGCGACGCTGCTTCTTGCCGGCTGTGTCACGGACCCGCTGACCTCGGAAGGTGCCAAGCCCGCGAGCACAGAACAGGTGACCCTGCCGCCAGCACCCCCGCGCACAACAGCACTCGATGCGCTTTCCGCCCGCGAGCACCAGCGGCTGGTCGCGGCCTTTGGCGGTGAATACCGCGCACCGCAGGCGCAAGGCCTGCTGACCGAACTGGTTGATCGCCTGGGACGCGCCACCGAGCGGCCATCCGAGCGCTACCGCGTCACGCTGCTGAATTCGCCCGTGGTCAACGCCTTCGCACTGCCCAATGGCAACGTCTATCTTACTCGCGGCCTGCTGGTGTTGGCCAATGACACGGCTGAAATTGCTTCGGTCATTGCGCATGAAATGGCCCATGTCATCACCCGGCATGCGGTGGACAGACAGGAACTCGAACGCACGGCTGACCTTGTGAACAGGGTTCGTTCCGATGTCTTGCAGGATGCCAATGCTGCCCGCGCACTTGGAGCCCAGGGGCGTGTCGCCATCGCCAGCTTCTCGCGCCAGCAGGAGCTGGAAGCTGACGCATTGAGTGTGCGTATTATCGCCCGTGCCGGGTTTGATCCTTACGGGGCCACCCGATTCCTGGATTCGCTGGGCCGAACAACAGCTATCCGTGCCGCCATGCTCGGCGTCAGCCCCAATGCGCAGGGCATGGATATCACGGCGACACATCCTTCAGCGCCCGAGCGCATCCAGTTGGCCACACTCGCTGCCCGCCAGATCGGTGCTCCTGGCATGGGAGAGGCGGACCGCAACCGCTATCTGCTCGCTATTCAAGGGGTAACTGTTGGCGATGATGCAGGCCAAGGCTTTTTGCGCAACGGCGTCTTCAGTCACCCCAGACTGGGGCTGACCTTTGCCGCACCCGAAGGCTTCGTGCTGGAAAACAGCAAGGATGCGGTTGTTGGCGTTTCACCGGAGGGTGGACGCGCCATGCGTTTTGATCAAGTGAAGGTGGAGGCGACGAACACACTGGAAGCGTATGTCGGCAGCGGCCTGATTGACGGTGCGGCGGCAACAGCTGTGGAGAGCCTGACCATAAATGGCTTGCCTGCGGCCACCTCCACATCACGCAGCGACGGCTGGAGCTACCGTATCTTCGCTATCCGCAGCGGCGCGCAAACCTACCGTCTGACGTTTGCAGCGCGGGATACGTCCCCCGCGCTTGAGGCGACTTTTCGCAAATCCGCAGAGAGTTTCCGCAAGCTGTCTTCCGCCGAGATTGCGCGGCTGAAGCCCCTGCGCATCACACTTGTGACCGCCGGCGCGAACGACACATCAGAAACGCTGGCCAGCCGAATGGCGTTGGATGAACCACGGGTGGAGCGTTTCCGCGTGCTGAACGGATTGCAGATCAGCGACCGGATTTTTGCCGGGCAGCGCTACAAGGTGGTCAGCGAATAAAAGCAGAACTCCTTTCGAGGCACTCACCGCAGGTGAGCCTTGAGAAACGAGGTGCGGATCGGATGTCTCGAGGGCCGCTGTAGCGGCCACCTCGACATGAGGGGAATTACTTCCCCCGGTAAACTGCGGCCCTAGTTTTACATTGTCGTGCGGCCCCATTTCTACCACTAATTTTTGCCAGTCCGCATCCAACTCTTCGGCTACAATCATGGGAAGTGAGGTCATTACATTTTGCCCAAATTCCGGATTAGGGCAGAGTATTTTTATAATATTATCCGGTGTTATCTTGATATAGCCGGTTAATTCATGCCATTGCTCCGGCAGATCAGGTTTGCTTGTCCTATCGGCAAAACTGAATTCAGATAACCAACTGACACTGATCATCAGGCCGCCTCCTGACAATATCGAAGATTTTAAGAAGGATCTTCTGTTATAGGTTGTTTTATGTTTTTCCATTTTGCAAAAATTTGATTTTTTAATTTATGATTTCCTACAACATATTTATTTCTGCTTAGCCGCTGATTGGATGGCTTCTTTTATACGCAAATAAGTACCGCAGCGGCAAATATTTCCGGTCATAGCAGCTTCAATCTCTGCTTCACTTGGATTAGGTTTTGTTTTTAACAATGCCGCTGCTGTCATGATCTGCCCCGTTTGACAATAGCCGCACTGGGCTACATCATGCTCAAGCCAGGCTTTTTGAACAGGATGATCTCCGTTTGCAGAAAGACCCTCGATAGTAGTGATCTCCTTGTTCCCTATTGAAGTAACCGGTAGCTGGCAGGAACGAACCGCAGCACCGTTCAGGTGGATGGTACAAGCGCCACAGGCGGCAACACCGCAACCATACTTGGTGCCCTGCAAGTTGAGATGATCTCTCAATACCCAAAGTATAGGCGTCATCGGATCCACATCAACCTTTTTGGTTTCTCCATTGATTTTTAAATTATAAGTAACCATAGTAGCAAATTTTTAAGAATTAATATTATCGATTAAATCACTTTCTGAATGCTTTTACAGTAGCAGGAGTGATAGTTCCGGGTATTTTATTACCCCAACTATTGCGAACGTAATTAAGGACATCAGCAATTTGTTCATCGGTCAGATAAGGTTGGGGAGGCATGATAGCGTTATATTTTTTTCCATTCACTACCACCTCACCAGATTGGCCATCGAGTATTACACCAATCAAAGTCTTTGCCGGTTTTTTCAGATAATCTGCTTTGGCCACCGGAGGATTGATATCCGGTAGGCCTTTTCCATCTTCCAGATGACAACTCTGGCAGTATAAAGTATAGACTTCTTTCCCTCTTTTAATGCTGTCACTTAATTTCTGATCGGGAACAAAACTGCTAAGAAGAAAAATTCCAAGAGTTATTA
>JANMLW010000199.1:0-4423 GCA_031372765.1 Hyphomicrobiales bacterium | reverse complement strand
AGGGCACCTTGCAGAAAGGCGGCGTCAAAGCTGCCGACGGAACCGTCTGGAAGATCGGCAAGACGCCCGCATCCCATGTCGGCAAGGCAGTCACCATGGGTATCCGCCCGGAGCATGTGATGCTTGATCCCAAAGGCATAGACGCAAAGGTTATCGTGATCGAGCCCACAGGATCGGAAACACAGGTCGTGGCGGACGTTGGCGGGCAGACGCTCACCTGCGTCTTCCGCGAGCGAATCACGGCGCAGCCGGGCGAGACGATCATGATCTCGCCGGACCAGAGTGTAACCCATCTCTTCGATGACGAGACGGGGAGCCGAATAAGCCTTTAAGTCAGAATCAAAAGACCAAGCATCAGCCAGACCGGGGCGGGAGAACGAGTTCTCGGCTGGCATCAACAGGAGGAAGACCGATGACAGACTTCAACAGACGATCACTGATCAAGGGCGGGGCGGCCGTTGGTGCCTTGAGCGCATCGGGCCTAGGACCATGGGCCAGCGCCTGGGCGCAGGCCAATACCTGGAAACCGGAAGCGGGGGCTGCCATCCAGCTGCTGCGCTGGAAGCGTTTCATCCAGTCGGAGGAAGATGGCTTCATGGCCATGGTTGCGGCTTTCGAGAAATCCACCGGCGTCAAGGTGACTGTGATCAACGAATCGCTCGACGATGTGCAGCCCAAGGCTTCGGTTGCCGCCAACACCAACCAGGGCCCTGATATGTTCTGGGGTCTGTATTCGCTGCCGCATCTCTTCCCCAACAAGTGCGTTGATGTAACGGATGTCTGTACCTATCTGGGCGGCAAATACGGCGGCTGGGCAGCAACGGCTGAGACCTACGGCAAGAGTGGCGGCAAGTGGATCGCCATGCCCGTGGCCTACAACGCCAATGTCATCAACTATCGCCGGTCATCCATGGTCAAAGCGGGTTTCTCCAAGTTTCCGCAGACAACCGATGAACTGCTGGCGGCCTTCAAGGCCCTCAAGGCCCAGAACACGCCTGCCGGTTTCGCGCTTGGGCGTGCCTCGGGTGATGGTAACGCCTGGGTTCACTGGGCGCTGTGGTCCCACGGCGGAAATCTGGTCGATGCCAATGACAAGGTGATCATCAATTCGCCTGAGACAGAAAAAGCCCTGATGTACGCCAAGGCTTTGAACGATGCTTCGGTGCCCGGCACAGCCTCATGGAACGATTCGTTCAACAACAAAGCCTTTCTCTCGAGCGAAGTGCATCTGACCAACAACGGCGTATCGATCTATGCCGCTGCCAAGGCCGGTGCAGCCACCGACCCAAAGATGAAGGAAATCATGGACGATATGGACCACTCGCTGTGGCCAATCGGCCCCGTTGGCAAGCCAACTGAGTTCCATATTGCCTATCCAATGATGACCATGACCTACACGAAGTTCCCGATGGCCTGCAAAGCCTTCATGGCCTTCATCATGGAAGCAGAGAACCACAACAAGTGGCTTGAGGTATCAGTGGGTTACATGACCCATGCGCTCAATGCCTATGATGCCAACGCTGTCTGGCGCACGGATCCCAAGCTGTCGATCGCCAAGGACGCCGGACGGCGCACCTTGACGGCTGGTGGCCTCGGCTCGGTCGGTGAGCGCGCGGCTTCCGCTCTGGCCGACTTTGTGGTGCTGGATATGTTCGCAACGGTTGCCACAGGCCGGGAAGATGCCAAGGGCGCGATGCGCATCGCCGAGCGTCAGGCACAGCGCATCTATCGGTAATTGCAATGCACTTTCCTTCCCCCCTTGCGGGGGAAGGTGGCATGCGAAAGCATGACGGATGAGGGGTCGCACAAGCCTCTCAAACCTGCGTGACCCCTCATCCGCCCGCCATACGGCGGGCACCTTCTCCCGCATGGGGAGAAGGAGGAACCAGAGTTTCATATGACCACAACCGCCCTACGAACCCCGCCCCGCGAGCCGACAAGCTGGGAACAGCTGAAGGTCAACCGTAACTGGCTGGGCTTCTGGTTTATGCTGCCTGCGATGGCGTTCCTGATCTTGTTTCTGGCCTATCCGCTGGGGCTTGGCGTCTGGCTGTCGTTCACCGACACGCGCGTTGGACGGCCCGGCCAGTTCATTGGCCTTGAGAATTACGAATGGGTGTTTGGCGACCGGAAGTTTCAGGACGCCGTGTTCAACACACTTTTTTACACGCTCGTGGCCAGCGTCATCAAATTTGCCGTCGGGTTGTATCTGGCCATCCTGCTCAACAACAACCTACCGTTTCGTGCGCTGATCCGCGCCTTCGTGCTGGTGCCTTTCATTGTGCCCACCGTGCTTTCGGCGATCGCTTTCTGGTGGATATTCGATCCGCAGTTTTCGATCATATCGTGGCAGCTGAAAAAATGGGGCTGGATCGATTATAATATCAACTTTCTGGGCGACACGTGGAACTCCCGCTGGAGCGTGATTTTTGCCAATGTCTGGCGCGGTGTGCCGTTCATTGCCATCACCCTTCTGGCTGGATTGCAGACGGTTTCGCCATCACTCTATGAGGCGGCTACGCTTGACGGCGCATCCGGCTGGCAGCGCTTTCGCTATGTTACCTATCCGCTGCTGACGCCGATCATCGCGGTGGTGATGACCTTCTCAGTGTTGTTCACGTTTACGGATTTCCAGTTGATCAAGGTGCTGACCAATGGCGGCCCGGCGGGTGCCACTGAACTGATGGCCACCATGAGCTACAACACGGCAATCCTTGGCGGCAAGATCGGCGAGGGCGCTGCAATATCGACAGCCATGATCCCGTTCCTGCTGGCAGCCATCATGATTTCGTGGTTCGGCCTGCAAAGCAAGAAATGGCAGCAGGGAGGCTCCGATGCGTGAGTTTTTGACAGGAACTTCCCATGACTGACGCCACCATTCCCGCACCCCGCCACGGAACTGATGCGTCCGATGGCATGAGCTATCTCAACACCTTTCCGCGGCAGCTTGTCACGGTGTATATCCCGCTGCTGATCATCCTGCTGGTGTTGCTGTTTCCGTTTTACTGGATGGCCGTGACGGCCGTGAAACCGAAGGAGCAGTTGCTCGATCTCAATACCTACAGCCCGTATTACACGCTGTCGCCGACCTTCGAGCATATCTATGCGCTGGTCTTCCAGACGGACTATCCGCGCTGGCTGTGGAACACGATGTTCGTGGCGGTGTCTGCCACCGTGCTTTCGCTGATAGCCTCGACCTTTGCGGCCTATGCCATCACGCGCATCCGCTTCAAGGGTGCGCATGCGCTGGGCGGCATCATCTTCCTCGCCTATCTGGTGCCGCCGTCGATCCTGTTCATTCCATTGGCAACCGTGATCTATCAGTATGGGCTGTTTGACACGCCGTTCGCATTGATCCTGACCTATCCAACAATTCTCATCCCCTTCTCCACATGGCTGCTGATGGGCTATTTCAAGACCATTCCTTATGAGCTTGAGGAATGCGCGTTGATGGACGGAGCTTCGCGCTGGGATATCCTGATCAAGATTATCCTGCCACTGGCCATTCCCGGCCTGATTTCGGCGGGCATCTTCTGTCTCACGCTCTGCTGGAACGAGTTCATCTACGCACTCACCTTCATCAACACGCAGTCGAAGAAGACCGTACCCGTGGCCATCGTCACGGCGTTTACGGACGGTGACCAGTATCGCTGGGGCTCGCTGATGGCGGGTGCGCTGGTGGGATCGCTGCCGCTGGTGATTTTGTACTCGTTCTTCGTCGAGCACTATGTTGCGGCGATGACCGGAGCGGTGAAGGAGTGAGTACACTTGCCTTCGTAGGCCTCGGTGCCATGGGCCGTCCCATGGCCCGCAATCTCATCGCCAAGGGAAACACGGTGCGCGGATTTGACCTCAATCCGGCGGCCCTGTCCGAACTGGCCACTCACGGCGGTGTTCCCTGTCAGACAGCAGCAGTCGCGGCGGCAGGTGCGGATGCGTTGCTGCTGATGGTGGTGAACGCTGAACAGGCAGAACAGGTGCTGTTTGCGGATGACGCGGCATTGGCTCTGGGGCCGGAGAAAGCCGGAGTTCGCAAGCTTGTCATCCTGATGGCCACCTGTCCGCCCGACAAGGTGAAGGCGATTGGGGAGAAGCTCGGTGCCATGGGCATTGATCTCCTCGATGCGCCTGTTTCGGGCGGCATTGTGGGGGCTGAAAAAGCGACGCTGACAATCATGGCCGGCGGTCCGAAGGCGACGTTTGACCGCGCCAGACCCATCCTTGATGCACTGGGCGACAAGGTACGCCATGTTGGCCTGCATCTGGGCGATGGCGCTGCCATGAAGACGGTCAATCAGTTGCTTTGCGGTATTCATATCGCTGCTGCGGCGGAATGCATCGCACTCGCTGAGAAGCTCGGGCTTGATGGCGATACTGTGATCGACATTCTCAGCCAGTCCGCCGCCGGATCGTGGATGCTGGC
>JANMLW010000205.1:0-4737 GCA_031372765.1 Hyphomicrobiales bacterium | reverse complement strand
CGCGTCAGGAAGCTGCACCGACCAAAAAGGGCGGGACAAGAAAGCCTGCGACGAAGAAAGCTGCGGCGACCAAACCTTCTGCCAGGAAAGCAGCTGGAAAACCCGCTGCAAAGGCAAAAGCCAAACCGAAAGCAAAAGCTGAATAGCGCATTCACAACATGAGCTATCCCTTTTAAATATCTGAAATAAGTATTCTAAAGGACAAAATTTATACCAATGCAGACCGTAATACTGTGAAACAGTCCGATGTAAAACCCATGCGCAATGATGATGTGCCAAGGCGCAATTCCCTGCCGCCTGTCTTTGCCGCCGAAATTACGGGCCGGGACCGTGATGGCGAATTGCTGGCCCGTCCTCTGGAGTGGAACGGCGATGATGCACCGACGATCCGCCTCAACATTCCGCGGCGTGAAAGGTTCCAGCCAGGCGTTGGGGATCAGGTTATCCTCAAGATCGACCGGCTCGGGCGCGGCAAGCACCAGGATGATCTTTACGCCCGCGTCCTGAAAGTACTTGCCGCGCGGCCACAACAGACCATCGGTGTATTTCGCGCCCAGGGTGGCGGCGGGGGGCGACTGCTGCCGATCGACAAGAAAGCGCTGGGGAGGGAAATCGTCATTGATGCCCATGACACACAGGGGGCCGAGGATGGTGAGTTGATCGCCGTCGAGACCATACGCGAATCGCGCCTTGGCCTGAAAACTGCCCGCGTGGTTGAACGACTGGGCGATGTATCATCCGAAAAAGCGGCCAGCCTGATCGCCATTCATGCCCATGGCATTCCCCATGTTTTTGCCGAGACTGTCATTGAAGCTGCTGATGCCGTGAGCCCGGCGACACTCGAGGGCCGCGAGGACTGGCGCAAACTGTCCCTGATCACAATTGATCCTGCCGATGCCAAAGATCACGACGATGCGGTACATTCGGTCGATGACACAGACCCTACCAATCCAGGTGGCTTCATTCTGTCCATCGCCATTGCGGATGTCTCGGCCTATGTCACGCCTTACTCGAAGCTTGATGACGAGGCGCTCTTGCGCGGCAATTCGGTGTATTTCCCCGACCGCGTCGTGCCCATGTTGCCTGAACGCATATCCAATGACCTGTGTTCATTAGTGCCGGACAAGGATCGACCCGCCATAGCCGTGCGTGTTGTCATTGGTGCTGACGGACGCAAGAAATCCCATGCGTTTCACCGGGTCATGATGCGGTCTGCCGCCAAGCTGGCTTATGAAGAGGCACAGGCCGCCATAGACGGGCGCGGCGAGGCAAAGACAATTCCCCTGTTGCAAAGCGTGCTGAAGCCGCTTTGGGCTGCCTATGAAGCCCTGAAGATGGCCCGTGACAGCCGTGAGCCGCTTGATCTCGATTTGCCCGAGCGGAAGATCCTGCTTGATGCCGAGGGCAAGGTTGCGGATGTCGTCGTGCGCGAGCGATTGGATGCCCATCGGCTGATCGAGGAAATGATGATCCTCGCCAATGTATGCGCCGCTGAAACCCTTATCGACAAACGACAGCCATTGGTCTTCCGTATTCACGACGAGCCTTCGCTTGCCAAAATGGAGACGCTTCGCACTTTTCTCAAAACACTCGATATCGATCTGCCAAAAGCAGGAGCCTTGAAACCGGCTCTGTTCAACCGCACCCTGGCTTTCGTGTCGGGCTCCGAGCATGGCCCGCTTATCAATGATATGGTGCTGCGCAGCCAGTCGCAGGCAGAGTATTCGCCGGATAATATCGGTCATTTTGGCCTGAACCTGCGCAAGTACGCCCATTTTACCTCGCCCATCCGCCGGTATGCCGATCTGATCGTTCACCGTGCCCTGATCCGCAGTCTGGACTTGGGCAAGGACGGGTTGCCTGATACGACGCCGGAAAAACTGCGCGATATCGGCACCAAGATTTCGGCCACCGAGCGCCGCGCCATGGTTGCCGAGCGCGACACCAATGATCGCCTGATCGCCGCGCATCTGAAGGACCATATAGGCGCCACATTCACCGGGCGCGTTTCTGGCGTCACAAAATCGGGCTTGTTTGTGAAACTTGCCAAAACGGGCGCAGACGGGTTTGTTCCGGCATCCACTTTGGGGGCGGATTTTTTCCGCCATGATGAAGCGGCACAAGCGATGATTGGCGAGCGGACTGGGGAAGGCTTCCGCCTTGGGGACACGGTCGAGGTGCGGCTTGCTGAAGCACTTCCCATGGCCGGCGCATTAAGGTTCGAAATTCTGTCCAAGGGTCGCTATATGAAGCCTGCTGATAGCAAGCGAGGACTGCTGCGCCGTAAGGGCGAAACCAAACCCGTTCGCTATCCAGGTCGCAAGTCCCGCAGACGGTAAGGCACCGAAGGTGATATCATGAGCGAAACAGTTTTGAATCCGGGACACATGAGCACCGGAGAGCGCATTACAGGCAATGCTGTCTGGAAAGGCTTCCGCTGCCGGTGTCCGCACTGCGGCGAAGGAAAGTTGTTCAAGAGCTTTTTGAAACCCGTTTCCGTCTGTGCGCACTGCGACGAAAAGATCGATGGTCATCGCTCCGATGATCTGCCGCCTTATGTCACCATCATGATCGTCGGTCATCTGATTGTGCCCGTCATTCTTGCCACCGAGATGTCGGCCACTCCATGGCCGCTCTGGGTGCATTTCTCAGTCTGGCTGCCGTTGACACTGGTAATGACCCTGCTTCTGATGCAGCCTGTGAAGGGGGCCATTATCGGCCTGCAATGGGGCATGCGGTTGCACGGCTTTGATCCAAAGGGGGATTATCACGCCTTGCCGACACAGGCTTCGGGTGCAGCATCAAAACCATGAATGACCTGACTGGCAAACTGGACTCAGAGGTGCGCAATCGCACAAATCCGCCCATGCGGCCGGTTGATGCCGCAACATTGATCGTGATTGATACACGCTCGAAGAAACCCACTCTTCTCATGGGTAAGCGCAACATGTCGCTGCGATTCATGCCGGGCAAATATGTCTTTCCAGGGGGGCGGGTGGATGTCGGCGATCGCAGCATGGTTGCCTCTGGAGCGCTTTCTCCCCGCATGGAAAACCGCCTTATGAATGCCACAACCCGCATGACGCCCCAGCGTTGCCGCGCACTTGCCATGTCAGCCATCCGCGAGACCTTCGAGGAAACGGGCTTGATCATTGGCACGAAAGAATATGGCGCTCCCTCCAAAACGCCTTCTGGCATGTGGGCGGAGTTTGCGGCGGAAGGTTATCACCCCACGCCCGATGCGCTACATTATGTTGCCCGGGCCATCACTCCGCCGGGGCGACCGCGGCGTTTTGATACGCGGTTCTTTGCAACGGACCGCAGGTCGGTTGGCGGTGAGGTCACTCGGCAGATTGGGCCTGATGCTGAATTGACGGAACTCGTCTGGATTTCGCTGGATGATGCCTCATCCCTGGATTTGCCTGTCATCACACAGGTCATTGTCGAGGAATTGCGTCAGCGATTGGCATCCGGCCTGGAGCGCGATGCGCCTGTCCCTTTCTACTACGAACGTAACCGCAAGTTTCTGCGCGAGACAGTGTGAGCGCTTTCTCGACACAACGTATGACATTGGCGTCGGCGATTACGCTGATAGCATTGGTCGGTTTTTCGCTCAGCCTGTTCATCCCGCTTTTGTCCATAACCATGGAGCGCATGGGCATTTCAGCCACTTTGTCTGGCCTGAACACGGCCATTGCTGGTGTTGGAACGCTTGTAGCCGTGCCCTTTGTTCCGCGCATGGCGGCAAAATTTGGCATTCGCAGCATGATCCTTGGCTCGGTATTGCTGAGTTCAGCCACGGCGATTGGTTTTTACCTGCTGCCATTTGCATCGTGGTTTCCGCTGCGCTTTCTGTTTGGGGTCAGTATCGGCACATTGTTCGTGCTGTCAGAATACTGGATCACAGCAGCTGCCCCTGCGGACCGGCGCGGTTTTGTGATGGGCATCTATGCCACTGTTCTGGCTATTGGCTTTGCTTCGGGGCCACTTTTGCTGACACTAACAGGCACAACGGGCTTCCTGCCCTACGGTGTAGGTGCCCTTCTCTTCTTGCTGGCGCTGATGCCATTGGCCTTGTCAGGCGCTGCAATGCCTGCCCTTGAGCAGCACGGACAATCACGGGTGCTGTCCTTCATGACCACCGTGCCGGTAGCCACCTGCGCAGCCCTGGTGTTCGGAGCCATTGAAACAGGCGGGTTCGCGCTTTTTCCGGTTTATGGCCTGCGCAACGGCATGAGCGATGTTTCTGCCGCAACTCTGATCAGCATTGTTGCAGCAGGTAATGTCATCTCGCAAATCCCGATTGGTTGGCTGTCTGATCATCTTGACAGGCGTATTGTCCTGTTGATGTGCGCACTGGTTGGCGTTGCAGGCTGTCTGGCCATGCCATTTGCGCTTTATGATTTCCGGATTTTTGCCACTGTGCTTTTCATCTGGGGTGGCTTTACCGGCGGGCTTTACACCGTCGGACTGGCGCATCTGGGCTCACGTTTCAAAGGCATTGAGCTTGCAAGCGCCAATGCGGCATTCGTTATGCTTTATTCGGTTGGGCTTATCATTGGGCCGCCGCTCGTTGGCCTGAGCATGGACTGGATTGGCACACACGGTTTTGCCCTTGCCCTTGGTGCCATGCTGGCGGGCTATGCGGCGCTTGTCTTGCACCGCGTCATAACGGATAGAACAGCCTGATTTCACATTTCTTTTAAGTCAGAAGGCTAGGGCATGTCGTCAGTCAGG
>JANMLW010000163.1:0-20049 GCA_031372765.1 Hyphomicrobiales bacterium | reverse complement strand
CCTTGTTCCAAATTCGATTTGATCCAATGATTGGGCGCGCGTTTATCGAACATTGGATCACAAGAAAACAAGGACACAGCTACAGGTCGTTTCAGGACGCATTCCAGCCTTCCAGCGTTTGAACGATCTTTACAGTGGCTTGATGGATGATAGGCACAAAGCTGACTATGATCCAGGTCCGTTTTCAACAAGCAAAGAGACAATCCGGGTGAAAATAATAGAAACAATTGACGCCCTGCAAAGTCTTGAATCTTTATCTGAGAGCCAAAAATTGGAAGCTGCAATCGAGTTTCTTTTTCCTCAAGCATCCAACCGTAAATGAAAAGCCTGTCTCCAGTTTGAAGCTTAACACCAAAGCGACTCTCGGTAACACTCTTTGACTTGGAAATGTCCCACCTTCTTAGTGATATTTCGACTGCAAAATCCCAATAGACAACCGACCTTCTTTTTGATATCGCGTCCGCCCAAATGGGGACAGCGAATTTTCGTTATCCTTGAAGGCATGCAACCATAAACACGAAGGTTCTTCCCGGTGCAGGTTATTGTTCGCGACAACAACGTTGATCAGGCGCTTCGCGCGCTCAAGAAAAAGATGCAGCGTGAGGGTATTTTCCGCGAACGGAACTTGCGCGATCATTACGAGAAGCCGTCTGAAAAGAGGGCGCGTGAGCACGCGGAATCCATCCGTCGTGCCCGCAAGCTGGAACGCAAGCGGATGCAGCGCGAAGGCCTGCTGCCTGCCACCCCCCGCCCCGCGCCCCGCATGGGTGGACCAAGAGGTCCCGGTGCAGGCGCTGGTGCCAACGCAGACAGTGCCGGCGCGCCACGCCGTTGATCTTTCTGACAAGAACCTGCAAGATGGTTCACACGATGTTAAAGACGCCCGTGTCACAACACGGGCGTTTTCATTTGAGGAGCTGCATGCTTGCAGCAAGCGCCATGGCACTGTCGAAGACCATTACCCAGCTGGATTTGAAGCGAACTGCCTTTAAGCCAGTTTGGAAAATGGCGTGCTCTTTTGCCATGGTTTCCGTTCTTGCGGCATGTGGCACGCTCGATGGCGGGGCAAGCAGCAGCGGCGTGCGCACCGGGCCGCGCTTTGCCGAGGTGGATGAGGCCAACACGTCCAATCCCAATGCTGCCAGCAACAACATCGGTTCACTCACAGAAGTCATCAACCGCAATCCCAACGATGCTACGGCCTACAATACCCGTGGTGCGGCCTATGCCCGTGCGGGCCGCTACAGCGATGCCGTCAGTGACTTCAACAAGGCCATCCAGATTGATCCCAACCTGTCCGCGGCTTTCCTGAACCGGGGCCTCGCCAACCGCCAGTCCGGTCGCAATGACGCCGCGATGGCTGATTTCGACCGCGCCATCTCGATTGACGGCAACTATGGCCCGGCTTACCTCGCACGCGGCAACCTGCTGCGCGGGCAGGGCAATCTCGAAGCTGCCATACCCGATTATAACCGCGCCATCCAGCTTAACCGTGAGGGGGCCGAGGCCTATCATGGTCGCGGTCTGGCCTATCAGCGCCAGGGTGATCATGTGCGCGCCATCGCCGATTTTGATGGCGCCATCGACCGCAATCCCTATGTCGCTGCCCCATTCATGGCGCGCGGACAAAGCCTGCTGGCAACCGGAAAATTCCAGTTATCAATTGAAGATTTCAACGCAGCTCTCAATGTCGACAACAAAAACGCCGAGGCTTGGGCCCAGCGCGGCATCGCTTTCGAGCGGCTGGGCAATCCCAAGGATGCAACCGAGAGCTACGAGAAGGCTCTTGTTGTCGATGGCAACAATGCGACTGCCCGTCAGGGTATGAGCCGTACTGGCCGTGGTGGTGGTGGTGGCGGCTGGTTCAGATAATCTGCCTTTCGGTCACACATCGCGCATTGCGATCAATAACATAATAACAATGCGTTAGCGATGGTCGCCTGGCCCGCTTACCCTCTGCCTCATGACAAGACGCGACTATGCACTATATGCCACGGCAGTATTCTGCTGGGGCACCAGCTGGATTGCCCTGCGCATACAGGCGGTCAGCGTCGAGCCTGTCGTCGCTGTATTCTGGCGCTTCGTAATTGCCACGATCCTTATGTTTATCTGGGCCATGCTGCGGAAAGACAATCTGCGGTTTGATCTGAAGACACACGGGTTTTTTGCGGTCCTTGGCCTCTGTCTGTTTTCATGGAATTTTCTGGGAACCTATTATGGTTCGCGGCATATCCCCTCGGGACTTGTCGCAGTGGTATTTTCGCTCGCGTCGGTCAGTAATATTGTGCTCGGAGCCATTTTTCTGGGTCAGCGGATCACCTTGCGCCTGCTCGGTGGTGCTATCATAGGCATCAGCGGCGTCGCTCTGATGTTTTCCGGCGAAATCGAGAAGGCAGCATCAAGCGTCGCGCTTATGACCGGACTGGGTTTCTGCATTTTCGGTACATTCTGCTTCAGTCTTGGCAATATCGTCTCGTCCCGCGTGTCGGCGAAAGGAATCACCGTCATTTCGGCCAGCGCCTGGGGTATGGTCTATGGTACATTGTCCACCGGCATCATTGCGCTGGTCATGGGGCAAGATTTTTCAATACCATTCACAGTACCTTTCATTGGCTCACTGCTATGGGTGGTGACAAGTGCAACGATTGTTGCCGTCGCCGCCTATTTCACCCTGGTGCAGAGCATCGGCCCCGCCCGAGCTGGCTATGCCACGGTGATGTTTCCGGTCGTTGCGCTGCTTGTCTCAACCTTTGCAGAGACATGGGTGCCCGGTGCAGGGCAGAATTTCCAGTGGTCAGCCGCCGCTCTTCTGGGTATGGCGATGGCGATTGGCGGCAATGTGCTGGTGCTGCGCAAGTAGGCAGGTCAGAACCGCTTCAGCATTTCGACGGAATGCGGTGCAAAACCAAAGCGTCTATAGGCACGTTCTGCGGTGTCATTACCCGCCAGCATGCCCAGTGCCATGCCGGACAAGCCCGCTGTACGGCTGATCCGCTCGGCTTCTGCCATCAACAGCTGTGCTATTCCTGATCCGCGTTGATCTGCCTGCACCACGATATCCTGCACATAACCGTGGCTGCGCTTGTCCGGGTGAACGAAGGGTTCGCCCGCCTTGAACACGAGCGATAGATAGCCGATGATTTTACCGTTCTTCTCGGCGATCAGCGTCGCTCCGCCATCTCGCTTCGTGTTGATCAGATTGTCCTCGACACAGAGCAGGGCTGACTGCCGGTCCGTCACGCGGTCGTGGGATACGGCGTCCTCGAACAGGTTGAGTTCCCATTGCAGATCGATGATGGTTTCGAAATCCGAATCCAGCATCCTCCTGATTGAGATCGCCATAGAGTGCGGTCAGTAAGTGCTCAATGCGCCATCGCCTTGACGATGCTTTCCACCATCTTCTTGGCGTCCGAAAGCAGCATCATGGTGTTGTCGCGGTAGAAGACCTCATTGTCGACACCGGCATATCCCACGCCGCCCATGCCGCGTTTGATAAACAGGATTGTGCCGGCCTTCTCGACATCCAGCACCGGCATGCCGTAGATCGGCGATGACTTGTCTGTTTTGGCGGCAGGATTGGTCACGTCGTTTGCACCGATCACAAAGGCAACGTCGGCCTGTCCGAACTCCGAGTTGATGTCTTCCAGTTCAAAGACCTCATCATAGGGCACATTGGCTTCCGCAAGCAGTACGTTCATGTGGCCCGGCATGCGGCCCGCCACGGGATGGATGGCATACTTCACTTCCACGCCTTCCTTCTTCAGCAGATCACCCATTTCGCGAAGTGCATGCTGCGCCTGTGCTACCGCCATGCCATAACCCGGCACGATAATGACCTTCTGGGCATTCTTCATGATATAGGCCGCATCTTCAGCTGAACCTGCCTTGTAAGGCTTGGCTTCGGCCTGTGCGCCAGCAGCGGCATCATCGCCGCCAAAGCCGCCCAGAATAACCGAGATGAAGGATCGGTTCATCGCCCTGCACATGATGTAGGAGAGGATGGCGCCCGACGAGCCCACAAGCGCGCCGGTGATGATCAGCGCCAGATTGCCCAGGGTGAAGCCGATGCCCGCCGCCGCCCAACCCGAATAGCTGTTGAGCATGGAAACGACGACCGGCATATCCGCGCCACCGATGGGGATGATCAGCGTCACACCCAGAACGAAGGACACCAGCACGATAAGCCAGAACACCACGCGGCTTTCGGTTGTCATGAACACGATGAGCAGGATGACAAGTGCGGCGGCCAGCGCAATGTTGAGGATGTGGCGCTGGGGCAGCAGGATCGGCTTGCCGCTCATCTTGCCATTGAGCTTGAGGAAGGCGATGACCGAGCCGGTGAAGGTGATGGCGCCGATGGCCACGCCCACACCCATTTCAATCAGCGAGGCTCCCTTGATGGTGCCGATGGCACCGATACCGAAGGCCTGGGGCGCGTAAAGCGCTGCAGCCGCCACGAACACGGCTGAAAGGCCCACAAGTGCGTGGAAGAAGGCCACAAGCTCCGGCATCTGCGTCATTTGCACGCGCTTGGCCATGATGGCGCCAATGCCGCCACCAAGGCCGAGGCCGAGCAGAAGCAGACCCCAGCCGGTTAGGCCGGAAGGCGGACCCAGGATGACCGTTGTCAGCATGGCGATGCCCATACCGATCATCCCGAACAGGTTGCCCTGACGTGATGTGGTGGGATGCGACAGGCCGCGCAGTGCCAGAATGAACAGGACGCCGGAGACGAGATAAAGCAGTGAGGCTAGATTTTGCATGGGATTGGCCTCACGCCTTCTTCTTGTACATGGCGAGCATACGGTTGGTGACCATGAAGCCCCCGAAGATGTTAACCGATGCCAGCACCAGCGCGATGAAACCGAAGATGCGGGCGAGGCCCGTGCCCTCCACGGTCAGCGGAACGCCAACCGAGAGCAATGCGCCCACCACGATGACCGATGAAATGGCGTTGGTGACGGACATCAGCGGCGTATGCAGTGCGGGCGTCACCGACCAGACGACATAGTAGCCCACGAAAATGGCCAGCACGAAAATGGCGAAGCGAAACACTGTCGGATCAACCAAACCGCCGGTTGCGGCAGCTGCGGCTGCTCCCGCACCGTCTGCCAGTGCTTGAATGGCTTGCAGTGCGGCGTTGGCCTTGGCGGCAGCAGCTTCAGCCGCCACTTGCGCGTCCTGCGCCTGTTTCAGAAATTCCTGGGGAGTTGCCATATCCTGTCCCTCACGCCTTGGTCTGGAAATTCGGATGCACGATGGCGCCATCTCTGGTCAGCAAAGTGGCTTTCACCAGTTCGTCGTCCCAGTTTACGGCAAGTTTCTTTTCTGCCTTGTCGATCATCGTCTCGACGAATGCGAAGAGGTTCTTTGCATATAGAGCCGAAGCCGTTGCCGCCATGCGGCCCGGCACATTGGCAAAGCCGACGATCTTGGCACCATTGGGCGTATCGACGATTTCACCAAATTTTGCGCCTTCCACATTGCCGCCGCGCTCGACCGCAAGATCAACCAGAACCGACCCTGCGCGCATGGATGCGACCATCGCCTTGTTCACAAGCTTTGGTGCGGGACGCCCAGGTATCAGCGCTGTCGTGATGATGATATCCTGCTTTGTGATATGTCCGGCCACAAGCTCGGCCTGCTTGGCTTGATATTCCTTTGACATTTCCTTGGCGTACCCGCCCGCAGTCTGCGCCTGTTTGAACTCGTCGTCCTCGACGGCCAGAAACTTGGCCCCCAGGCTTTCCACCTGCTCCTTGGTAGCGGGGCGTACGTCCGTCGCTGTCACGACTGCACCCATGCGCCGCGCGGTGGCGATAGCCTGCAAGCCCGCAACGCCGACCCCCATGATGAACACCTTGGCGGCAGGAATTGTGCCTGCCGCGGTCATCATCATCGGCATGGCACGGCCATAAATCGCGGCACCGTCAATCACGGCGCGGTATCCCGCCAGATTGGCTTGTGATGACAAAACATCCATCGACTGGGCTCTGGTGATGCGGGGCATCAATTCCATGGCGAAGCTGGCAATGCCCGCATCGGCCATCATCTTCAGGGCAGATTCGTTGCCGTGCGGATCCATGATGGAGATGGCGATTGCGCCTTTCCTGAGGGCCTTGACCTCCCCCTCTACGGGGCGCTTCACCTTGAGCAGGATGTCAGCGTCTTTCAGGGCATCCTTCGTTGTTTTGGCGATAACCGCGCCCATGGCTTCATAGTCGGCATCGCTGACACCAGAAGCCAAGCCGGCACCCTTCTGGATGGAAACACTTGCACCCAAAGCCACATACTTTTTAACCGTCTCGGGACTGGCTGCTACGCGCGGCTCTCCCTGACCCGATTCATCGATGACTGCTATGCGCATGGCCAACCCGCCAACCCCTTGTGATGGAAAAACATTGCTTATCCTGTAGGCAATGAACACCATATTCTGCGTAAAATCTATGCAACAAAAAACCGACTGAGCTTTTTCTCAATCGGTTTGAAGTTCAAAGCAAGAGATATGCCTAAATCAGTGCAGTGCCTTGGCTACCCAGATGATGAACGACAGGCCAAACACAGCGATAACCGCCTTTGAATCGATCGACTTCACAAAGATGCCAACCAGCGCCGCAACAGTGGACGCAAAAATCATGAACCCGCCCCAACCCCAGCTTTTGCCGGTTGCGCCGATGGCGAGACCAACCATGATCGTCAGGCACCAGATGGTGCCGATGATTGAAAACCTGATGAAACCTTCATAGGTTTTCTCGTGTTCGGCATAATCCATGTCCGGATGTCCGCCTTCTGGTGTTTGGCCGTGTGCCATGATTTTGCCCTCAGCAAGAATTGCCCTCTGACAGGCGTCCTAGCGGAAGCCCGTCATTGATGCAATGCAGCTTATTTGACGGTTATCTTGATGCGTTCGGACATGACGGGAGGGACATGGGGAATATGGGTCCAGTCAGCCAGCACAAGCTGCAAGGTGTGCGTTCCGGCAGGCAATGTAAGGGTGGCTTCGGTCTGGCCCTTGCCAAAATGCCGGTGATTGTCATCCATCGGGATGACTTCCTTCAGGGCTTCTCCCGTCAGCTCTTTGTTGATCAAAAGATGGTGGTGACCGGTTCCAGCCGTCGCATCGCCCTGCAGGCCGGCAGGTGCCACGCCCATGCCTGTCAGGCCAAACCTGATGACCACAGGATTGGAAACGGTATCGCCATCCTTGAGGTTCAGGAAGTATACCTTTGATCCGGCTGGAGAGGGCGATTCCTGCGCGATGGCGACCGTGCTCATGCCCAGTGCAAGCATGGCTGCGGCAATTTTTACCTTGAATGTCATTTTTAACTCCCTTTTGTCGTTTGACAGGATGATAACACCTGGGTGACAGTTTTAGTCGTGAGCAGGAAAAATAATTTTACCGATCTGTTTCTAGAGGAGATGGTGGCCCTTTTGCCCCGTCTCTGGCGGTTTGCGCTTGCCCAGACGCGTCAGCGCGGTCTTGCGGAAGACCTGGTGCAGCAGACATGCCAGCGTGCATTGGAGAAACGGGGCCAGTTTACGCCCGGGACACGTCAGGATCACTGGATGTTTGCCATCATGTCCTCACTCTGGAAAAACACTTTGCGCGGCGAAAAACTGCGTCGCGGACTTGGGCGTGTGGAAGCATCTGATTTGTGTGATGACGGGCGGATTTCGGAGATTGACGAAGCATTGCTGCATTCCCAGTTGCTGCGTGCCGTTCTCGAATTACCGGAATGGCAGCGGGAGGCCGTCATGCTCGTCTATGTCGAAGAGCTCAGCTATAGACAGGCTTCCGAAACACTCGCCATCCCGATCGGAACCGTGATGAGCCGGCTTGCCTCTGCAAAAACGGCTTTGGCCGCAAAATTCAGTGCCCCCGGCGATGATGCGCGAAAGGACAGGTCTTATCATGGCAAAAGGCTCTGAAGTGGTTACGGAAGCGGATATGGTCCGTCTTGCAGATGGCAAAATCGAGGAGGATCGCCGTCTGGTCATTCTTGAGCAGGCTAAACACGACACCTCATTAGCCGCACGAATCGATGTTCTGGCCAAGGGTTCGCCATCTCTTGAACATGCCTTCAGTCCACTTCTCAAAACCATGCCGCCAACGCTTGAAGGCACCATCAGATCGCTTGCTGACAAGACCCATGCAAGCATGGCGCCTGTTGTTTCACGCCGCTGGTTTGGTGGCGGCATCGCTGTTGCTGCCAGCTTTGTCGGTGGTGCCGTCGCTGGTGGCCTGCTTTTCAACAGAGGCAGCAGCGCATCCGATTGGCGTGAGGCAGTGGCACAGTATCATGCTCTCTACGGCAAAGCGACAACCGAGCGGCTGAACCCGACACCTGAAGAGCGGGACCGTGATCTCTCGGTTGTTTCACAAGCGCTGGGTCAATCTTTGCTTGGGATAGAAAAAACAGCCCCAGCGTTCACATTCAAGCGCGCTCAGGTTCTTGAATTTGAGGGCGCACCGCTGATCCAGATTGTTTTCGAGACTGCCAACAGGATTCCGGTAGCCTTCTGCCTGAAAAAAAGCCGCCAGATATCGCGTCCCGTGGAAACTGAAAGCCGCCATGGCATGGCACTCTCAGCATGGACCAGAGAGGGAATGGATGAACTGGTTGTCGCTAAACTTCCCGTTGAAGAGATCAAGGTCCTTGCCGAACTCCTGGCAAGCCGGGGCTGAGCAGAAGCCGCTCCAATGCACCCTGGGTCTTTTCAGGCTAGGCCGACCTTTGCCAATGCCGTCTGCTGCCGCTGTTCGACCACATCCAGCGAGAAATTCTCAATGGCCTGGTTGAACAGTTGGTAGAAGTTCAGCTTCGCTTCGAGATGCAGGAATACCCCGCCCAGGCCAATCGCCGCGCGGTCCATGAAAACAAACTCCTGAGGCACGGTCACAGGACCTTTTTTCTTCAGTTCCTGATGCACGCGAAAGGCTTCCTTGCGGCCATACTCGCCGGGCGAGACATCTTCGGCGATGGTGCGTACGCGGTCATCGAGAATAGGTCCATAGATGAACCGCGCCCATATATTGAGGACCTCGACAAGGTCCTTGCTCAGGTTCTTGAAGCCCCAGGTTTCATAGGCATGCACAAGACGAGCCTCGTCGTTGGTCAGCAACCCCTGATAGAGATCGACCACGCCGCCAATGAATTTGGTCGGAAAAATGCGGATGCAGCCATAGTCCAACAGGTTTATTCCGCCAGGGTGTCCATTTTCTTCAAACACCGTGTAGTTGCCCAAGTGGGGATCACCATGAATCACGCCGTAGCGGGAGAATGGCAGCCACCAGGCGGTGAACATCGCCTGCGAGATCAGGTTACGCTGCTCCTGCGAGGCTGACTTGTAAGTCAGCAGCTTGTTGCCGGTCAGCCAGTCCATCGTCAGCAAGCGGCGGGTCGACAGGTCCGCATGCACGCCGGGTACGCGCACCAGAGGCACGTCCTTCAGGATATAGGCATAGAGCCGCGCCTGTTTTGCCTCGCGTTCGTAGTCCAGTTCCTCGCGGACTCTCGCGCCGATTTCCTTGAAAATCTCGCGGGTGTCGATGGCCTTGTCCATCTGCCGATGCAAGGCAAACAACACCTGCAACTGGTTCAGATCAGCTTCCACGGCTGATTGCATGTCGGGATACTGCAACTTGACGGCGAGTGCCGCACCCTCTTTCGAGGTTGCCCTGTGGACTTGCCCCAGAGATGCCGCAGCAGCGGGGGTCTTGTCAAAATGCGCGAACCGCGATTCCCAGCCAGCGCCCAGTTCGCTTTGCATCCGCCGCTTCACGAAGGCCCATCCCATGGGCGGCGCTTCAGACTGTAATTTCTGCAACTCCTCAGCATATTCAGGGGGCAAGGCATCAGGAATGGTCGCCATCAATTGGGCCACCTTCATGATCGGACCCTTGAGACCTCCCAGTGCTTCCGTCAGTGCCCGGGCATTGGAGGCATCATCGCCCGTGCGGTTGAACAGACGGGTCGCTGCAACACGGGCGGCGATGCCACCGACATTCGCCCCCACACGGGCATAACGGGAGAGACGTCCCGAAAGCCGGTTTTTTTCATCGTCGGATGTACTCATGCTCCATTAGATAGGGCTGACAGACCGTCATGACGAGATCTGTCAGTGTCGCGGGGACAGGTAAATGGATATTTGACTCAGTAAACGGCCCGCCCGCCCGAAATATCAAACACAGCGCCCGTCGAGAACGAGCAATCCTCCGATGCCAGCCAGACGATCATGGCGGCCACTTCATCGACCTCGACAAAGCGGTTCATCGGAATTTTGGAAAGCATGAACTGGATGAAATCAGGCTTCATCTGGCTGAAGATATCCGTTTTGGCGGCCGCCGGCGTAATGCAGTTCACGGTGATACCGCTGGTCGCCAGTTCCTTGCCCAGTGATTTGGTGAGGCCGATCAATCCCGCTTTCGAGGCGGAATAGTGCGACGCGTTGGGGTTGCCTTCCTTTCCCGCTATGGACGCGATGTTGATGATGCGCCCGTAATTCTTCTTCAGCATCTCGGGCACCACTGCCTTGCAGATGATGAAAGGAGCAACGAGGTTCACATCGATGACCTTGCGCCACATCTCGGTGGAGAGTTCCCAGAGTTTGGCATTGCCGCCGGTAATGCCCGCATTGTTGACCAGAATATCGATCTGGCCATGCTTGACCACCGTGCCTGCCGTGGCGCGCATGACAGAGCTTTCGTCGGTGAGTTCCACAACCTCGGTGGTAACGGTGCCCTGTTTTGAAAGCGCCTGCTGCGCCTCAACCAATTTGCCAACATCCACATCCCAGAGGCTGACCGATGCCCCCGATGCCAGCATGCGTTGGGCAGCGGCATAACCGATACCACGGGCTCCGCCTGTGATGATGGCGACGCGGCCCTGGAGGTCGATGGTATTCATGTCAGTCTGTGCCCCATTAAAAGTGTCGCTGCGCAAAGGGAGCATCAATTCTGCCCGAGTGCAATGCGCAACAGGCTTTCACGGTGTGCAAAGCACTGATGTGACGCTGGAACGCCTGTCAGCGGCAGCAAATCTCAAGGGGGCAATGGCAGCAGGCTTGATAGGCGAGACGGCGTGTTTTTGCAGAAAAAGAGCAATGTCCTGCGCAGAAGCCACATCATAGCGCGCCATTGGCACAACACCTGCCACCTGCTTGCGGGCCGCCGGATCATCCCGGACCATACCCGCCAATGCACCCTGCTGATCGAAAAGGGCCGCACCGGTTCCACCGGGTTGCAGTGGCGCGGTGACGCGTTTGCCATCAGGGGTCGGTGTTGCTTCGCCGTATTGCACGGCAGGCATTGTGCCGGACCATGCCTGCGCCAGAACCACATAGGATTGCGATGGCTCAAATGTGCCAAAAGCCAGACCTGTGGACGTTAAGCCTTCTGTTTTGATCAGGGCGAGGCCAAGAGCGGCATCAGACGTCAATACCCGTCCGGCGGTCTTGCGCTGGCCCACCGTTATTGCGCGACAATCCTTTACCGCGAGAGCCGACGTCAGGATGGTGGATGAATCCAGCACCAGCCCGGTTGCCAGACGCTCGGCGGGAGGGGTGGTGGACAATGATGTTATTGCCATGGTTTGGGGCAAGGCAACAGGCGTTGCACGGGGCGCAACTGAACCAGCCAGTGTGGCTTGCGGAAATGCCTCGTAGCTGTTGGCAATGGCAATCACCAACCGGGACATCTGGGCATCAAGCGCCTTGTCATACCCCAGCGAGAAGCCGCGCATTTTTCCGTCAGCAGCCAGCGACACACGCCGGTAAAACTTGCCACCAGCCGTTTCGCCGCTGATCACAAAGAAATCCGGACGCAGCAATTTGTAGGTCACCCGTCGCCCACTGGTAGAGGGTGCGATGGCCCTTTCAAAAAGCACCTGCAAAGGCTTCTCAGGCGGGAAAATCTGCGTATCCAGCGTCACCTTACCGTCAGCATTTTGCCATCGACTTCCCCCGGTTGCTGCGTCGGCTCGACGTGTGAAGACACTTTCAGGAATGCCGATGCGGGCGCCAGACCTGCGATCATCCAGAACCGTGAATTTCAAGATCCTGCGCTCGGCTGCGGCAAGGGCAGCAAGCGTCTGGCGTTCCTGTGCCGTGAGGATACCATCGACAACAAGACTCTTCTCTTTCTCGAATGTCTGGATGGCTGCAAAGGTCAGGGAACCAAAATTACCGGATGCTGCTCCTGAAAATTTTGTGGCAAAAGTCAGGTCCTGCTGAATGGCGCGACGCTCGCTTTCGGGCAGCGCTTCAAAGATTTGCTGGGCCGCTAGCAGGCGTGGATCGGGGGTTGGTTGGGTCTGCTGAGAAAGCTGTGTTTGCTGGGCATGGGCCGCTGGTCCTAGCATCAGGAAGAGTATGAGAAACGCACGCATGCTCAGTCAGCTGTTGGCAGACGGCGCATGGTGAATTCAATCCTGTCACCCTCCAGCACCCGCCAGCTCTCGACCTCGGTCATGTAGGCTGCTCTGGGGAAGCGGTCGAACATTTCGCGCGCCTTGCGGCGTGCATCATCTCGCGGCAGGGTAAAAGTCTCGCGTCGCCAGGAACCGGTGAGTGCTTTGGCTTTTGCGACAGACTCGCCAGTCGCTCGCCCAAGGCCACGCCGTGCCTGAACAGCAATATCGCGGGGTTGACGCAGTGAATGCGAAACCATGGTTCGATCCCTTCATAAGGACCATGACAAGGTGGGATGTCCCCGGTCTTGAGTCAATGCGTGATTCGTCCTGCACGCATTCATGTGTGGTGGTGTTCAGTCGTTGTGCATGGTTACAGCCTGTTTCAACAGGGTTATTTGTGTCGATCTGTCTCCCGGTAATCCTGCATCCAGCCAAAGGGCCAGCGCTGTTTTCAGGACAGCCCCCATGCGTGGCCCGGCCAAAACGCCAAGACGTGCAGCATCAGACGAGCGAAAGGGATTTTTGGGTGGATCAAGCAGGATGGGCTTGGCTTTTTCCAGCCAGCCCCGTGTCAGTTGTGGATCGATGTCTTTGCGCGCATGGCAAAGCAGCAATGAAGGGCTGAAATGCCTGTCCGTCACAAACACCAATCGCCGTAGAACGCTGTCCTCCTGCAACACATTCCCGAAAAGGGGTGCATGCCTGTTGAGATCAGAGATCCTCATCTCCTCATGACGCGAGAGTTTGAGATCAAGTCCTTTTGCGGAATGATCACCGCACAATGCAGCCAACCGCAAAAGAGCATCCGGTTCTCTGTTCAGGGTATTTTCCAGGACAATTACGCGTGAAAAGGCGGGAATATCCGGCTCGGCTCCATGCAGGATAACCGGCCAGAGCGCGATTCCCTGCATCGCATTGACCGAAAGCAGGGCACCTGGAGCCACCAGCAGCTTGAGCAATTCTTGCCGGATACGTTCGCGCGACAATTGTGCAATGCCCGCTTTCAACGCGGCACAGGCGGCAAGCCCTTCGCTGTCAGGTTGTCCCTGTCCATGACTGGCATGGAAACGGAAAAACCGCAGGATGCGGAGGTAGTCTTCCCCGATGCGTTTTTCAGGTTCCCCCATGAAAAGCACCCGGCCATGGGCGGCATCATCCCTGCCGCTCGCATAGTCGTGGAGGGTGCCGTCACGATCCAGCGACAGGGCATTGATGGTGAAATCGCGCCGGTAGGCGTCAGCGCGAAAATCCCGTGTAAAGGCGACGGTGGCATGGCGGCCATCTGTCTCGACATCGCGGCGCAGCGTCGTCACTTCAAACGGCCTGCCCGCAATGACCACGGTGACGGTGCCATGCGCGATCCCGGTGGGAACAGCTTTCCATCCAGCGGCCCTGACCCTTGTCATCACGTCGTGGGGCGTGGCGGTTGTGGCAAAGTCGATGTCGCCGCAAGCCCGCCCCATCAAGGCATCCCGAACGGCGCCTCCCACGACACGCGCTTCTTCCCCGGCATCATTCAAGACGGCCAACAGGTCTGAAACTGCCGTATCCGCGAGAATCAAACTATGCCCGGGGCGGGGGTGTATCAGATGGAAACTCCCATGGTTTCGGCAAAAGCCGTGAGTTGCGGGCGCAAACTACGGCAGGCATCACAATCCGACAGCATCTGATCCAGCGCATTTTCTGCCGCACCCACATCAAGCCCCAGCAGCATGGCTTTCACAGGACCTACTGCCGCCGGTGACATCGACAAAGAGCGAAAGCCCAGGGCCATCAGGGCCAGGGCCTCAAGCGGACGTCCGGCCATTTCCCCACAGAGCGTCAAGGGCTTGCCTTTTGCCGCCGCCTTCTGCGCAATCTGGCGCAGCGCGCGCAGCATGGAGGGGCTGAGGGTGTCAAACCGGCCCGATACACGCCGGTTATCCCGGTCTACCGCAAAGAGGAACTGCATAAGGTCATTGGAACCAACGGAAACAAAATCAGCGTGGTTGAGCAGATTATCAAGATCGAAGATCAGCGATGGCACCTCCAGCATGACACCGAGTTTCACATCGCGGGGGCCTGCATGGCCATGCTTGGCGAGATAACTGCGCTCTCGGTCTAGCAATGCCTTGGCCTGCACATACTCATCTACCGTGGCCACCATGGGGAGCATGATGCGGGCAGTGCGACCCGCACAGGCTTTCAGGATTGCGCGCAACTGGGCTTTCAACAGGGCAGGACGATCAAGCCCGATGCGGATGGCGCGCCAGCCGATGGCCGGATTTTCCTCCTCCACCTTGCGCATGTAGGGCAGGATCTTGTCGCCCCCGATATCAAGCGTCCGGAATGTCACCGGCTTGCCGCCCGCCGATTGCAGAATGGCCCGGTAGAGTGCCTCCTGGGCTTCAGCACGTGGCATGGAAGGGGCAACCATGAACAGGATTTCCGTACGAAAGAGACCGACCCCGGCCGCATTGACCTCCGCCAGTTGCGGCATGTCCACCAGCAATCCGGCGTTCATCTGCAAGTCGATCCTGATGCCATCCGTTGAAACCGTGGGCAGATCACGCAGCGCACGATACTGTTCCTGACGGCGTGCGCCAAGCCGCACTTTCTCGGCATAGCTGGCTTCAAGATCAGGCTGAGGACGAACCTGAACATCGCCCGCCGATCCATCAACAATGATGGCATCTCCCTGCTCGACAAGGCTGGAAATCCCCTCCACCTCGCCAACACAGGGAATACCAAGCGCCCGCGCGACAACCGCCACATGGCTGGTTGCGCCACCTTCTTCCAGAATCAGCCCCCGCAAGCGTGACCGCTCATACTCCAGCAGCGCGGCAGGCCCCATGGAGCGGGCCACGAGAATGGCGTTCTCGGGCAATGAACCAGTGGCAAGAGTGAAGGCTTCGCCCGTCAGCTGGTGCAACAGGCGGTTGGCCAGATCATCAAGATCATGCAGGCGCTCGCGCAAGTAGGGGTCGGTCTGGCGCAGCAATTTTGCACGTGTATCGGATTGTACGCGTTCGACGGCAGCTTCCGCCGTGAGACCCGTGGCAATGGCTTCCCTCAGCCGACGGGACCAGCCCCGATCATGGGCAAACATGCGGAAGGTTTCCAGGATGTCACGGTGTTCGCCGGGGCCCGAGCCATCACCGTCGATCAGGACATCGATGGATGCCTGCAAGGCCTGCAATCCCTCTTCCAGACGCTGCGCTTCCAGATTGGAATCATCCGCCACCAGATTCTTGATGACCACGCGGGGCTCGTGCAGCACCACATGGCCAAGGCCGACACCATCCGCTATGGCCACGCCCTTGAGGCTGAGCGGCTTGCGCAGTGCGATACCCCCCGAGGCCGGATTGGCCAGCGCCTCCAGATCCCCTGCTGCGATCATCTCGGCGATGACCATGGCGGTGGTCTGCATCGCCTCTGTTTCTTCCTCGTTGTAGGTGCGCCGGGCGGAGTTCTGAACAACCAGAACCCCCAGTGTATTGCCTGCCCTCAGAATGGGCACCCCCAGAAAGGAATTGTAGATTTCCTCGCCTGTCTCTGCCTTGTAGGAAAAGCGCGGATGCTGCTGTGCATCGGACAAGTTAAGCAATTCAGCAGTCTCGGCAATCAGGCCAACCAGTCCTTCCCCTGCCCGCATGGTGGTCTGGTGCACGGCTGCCCGGTTAAGGCCTTCGGTGGCGTATAGTTCCAGTGTGCTGTCTGCCCTCAGCACATATACCGAGCAGACCTCTGCGACCATGTTGCCAGCTATGAGAACCACGATACGGTCAAGCCGCTCCTGTGCGCTGACAGGATCGGCCATGACCTCCCGTAGCCGCCGCAGCATGAGACGGGGCCCGCCAAGCGCGCCTCTAATCATTGCGCACCTCTAATCATTGCGCGCTCCTGATCATTTTTCACCATCGCGCTCAAGATAATCAATCTCCCGAAAGCTGATATAGGAGATGCATAAGGCAAGGAGCAAGCCATTCAGCAAACGATACCGTTCAAGCCCTTTCCCGATCATTTTCGACAATCGCGTTAACCGCCTGACAAAGTTCAACTGTTAGAGTGAACTTAGCAGAGTGGGGTATTTGTTGCATGTCCATGGGTCAAGCTGAGGAAGAGAATCATTGGCCAGCCTATGTCGATGCTTTGACAACCATGACGATGATGCTGATTTTCGTGATGACGATTCTGGCTGTGGCCATTTTTGGTCTGTCACAGAACGTGTCACGCAGCATGGTGGAGAAAATCGCCAAGGCCGTGAAGGTCGAGAACATCGATCACAACGAAACCACGGATAACCTGGCCGCCCGCGTGATGGCGCAGATCGAGTCTCAGGCAAGCGCCCCAACCATGGTCGCCAAAGTGGAGCTTCCTGTCATGGAAAGATCTGTCATGGAAGGTTTGGAAGCGGGTCACAAACTCACATCAAATCAGCTCCCCGCCAGGGATGCCGCCATCGAACAGGCCGTTCTCCAGCAGACGACGGCCTTTATCACGGTCGCATTCCAGAAGCGCGCTACAGGCATAGACCCTGATACCACCGACAAGATCAAGACAGCCATGGCCGAAGGGGAGCGCATGAAAGGCTCCATCGAAATCAAGGCCTATGCGGAAAAAGTGGGGCCGGTGAGCGACTCGCGCCGTATCGCGTTCTATCGGTTGCTGAACCTGCGCACACAGTTGATCGCAATGGGTGTTGCGCCAGACCGCATCAGGGCCAAAATCGAGGACAGTACAGACAAGGAAACCGGCGACATGGTGCGGATTGATCTTGCCCGGGCTGGCTAAAGCAGGAAGCAAGGATCAACACGCCGAGAATTTTATGTGCTGCCGATTAAAAATGACCGGGCCTTAATCATTTCTTGGCGGCTTTGACGCAACGTAAATACTGATAAAAGTTAAATTGGCGAGTTGTCCGTTTATGAAGAAGCCTGAAGCCTCTGCACCTATCGCGCGCCTGAGTGCCCTTGTCTCATCGCAGATCAAGCGGTTGTCGCTCGTGATGCTCGGCCTCACCGCACTTGTCCTGTATGCACATGAATTCGTCTGGCATGGCATTCTTTCCAACATTTACCTGAATGGTTTGATCATTGGCCTGTTCCTGTTCGGGGCGGCTTTGTCTTTCAAGCGTGTTCTCTCCGTGCGCAACGATGCGCTGGCCTTTGCAGCACTGGAAGAAGCCTACAACGACATGCGAACCGAGCGTGTTGAAGCGCAGGACGATCCCTATTGGCGGCATTACCGGGCCATGCAGCCCGGCACGGTATTTTCCCGGCCCAAATCCATCGGCCATATGTTTGATCTGGCCTATGACGAAGTTCTGCGGAGCAAGAATTTCGAGATTTCAGTCTCGACCCTCCAGAATATAACGCTGGGCATCGACAGCCGCCTCGCGGAAGAGCGCTCTCTGGGCAACTATCTGACAGGCCTGCTTATTTTTCTGGGCCTGATCGGCACCTTCATCGGGCTGATGGAAATGGTAGGATCGATTGGAACAGTTATCTCCAACCTCACGGGATCAACCTCCAATCCCACCGAAACAATGCAGAAATTGCTTACGGACCTGCAAAAGCCGCTTACCGGCATGGCGATGGGCTTCTCATCTTCGCTGTTTGGTCTGTTCGGCTCGTTGACCCTGGGTCTGATGGCGCGCTTCGGCTCGCGCTGCCAGAACGGCCTGAAAGAAACCTTTGAAAGCTGGCTTGCAAGTGTTGCGCATCTCGAAACCGGCAAAGGTGGTGATGTCGGTGATCTGGCCCGCCTGATTGCCGACAGCCTGATGGGCGGCGAAGGCACGGGTAACGGTGGCGGGGGCGGCGGTCCCGTCACCTCGGACATGGGGATGGTTGCGACCATGGCCCAGGGCTTCAGCCGTATGCAGACATCGATGGAGGCGCTCAACACCTCGATCCCGAAGATGATCGAGATGCAGCAGGAGCAGACGGCTGTCATGCGCACGATGCTCACATCAGTGGACAGACTTGTCGGTGACACCAACGATATGCGGGAATCCGACCGTTTGACCGTCGTCAACAGCGCGGCATCGAATGAGCATTTGCAGGAGATGATCAACCTTGCACGCACAAACGAGCAGCGCCTGACAAGCGGGTTCAATGGAATGGCCCATGTCATGGAAGTGACAGGCCAGGCCTATCTCGACGGGCTGCGCCGCCTGACGGCGGAAAACTACGAGACCAACGCACGGCTTGCCAAGCTGCTGGACGTCAAGGCGGCAGGTGACAAGATCACTGAAATTGCCGGATCGATCGAATCCAAGGTCAAGAGCGGTGTTGGCAGCATGACGATCGCATTGGATCGCACGGCCAGCGCCCTTGAAACCGGCATGCACAAGATGGCAAACGAACAGGCCGACCTCAAGGAAGTTCTGATCCAGTTGCAGAAGACCGGTAGTGGTGGCGGCGTATCGGCCGAGTTTGAGGACAAGATCACCGCGGGCTTCACCGAGTTGTCGCGTTCCATGGAAACCGTGTTTGCGGCCTATGCCCAGATCGTCAACCGCAGTCTCGTGGCCAATGCCATGGGCGCTGGCGATGGGGGACCCGTAACGGGTTCCACGATCCAGCATCAAACCAACAGCATTCTGCCTGAGCACGAGGCAAAGGTGCAGGCAAAACCAGATATTGATCATGATGCGATGCGCAAGCGGCTTTACAGCGCCGCTGTCAACGGCATGCGTGATCCCAATGCGGCTTGAGAAATGGTCCTGACAGCATGAGCGCCACACCCCAGAAACCATCGCCCGACATGCAGAAGCGCCTTGCAGGCACATTGGCCAAGCAGACAAAAGGCAAGCTGTTCAGCCGTCTGTTCAGCCGCGGTGCCGTAAAAGCCATCATTGGTGAGAAACGCGATCGCTGCTGCGTTGTTGGCGTACTTGTGCTTGTGGACAAATCCATTCCGCTTGATGGACTGATCACGGAGATTGGTCCCGGCGGCGTGATGTTCCGTCCTGCCTCAAGCTATATTCTCGACAGGGGCCGGGCTGAGGTGCTGCTGCGCTTTGCAGACCGGGAATTGCGCGGGCGGATCGCCGCATCTACGGCCCTGGGCTATGAAGTGACATTTGCGGTTGCCATGCCAGTCGGGTCAGTCAGCGAAATCATTCACGAATTTGGCATGGCGGGCATGAATACCGGGGCCATGAATACTGGGGCCATGAATATGGCGGATACTGGGGAAACCACTCCGACTGTCTCTCGCGCGCGCCTTTCATGAAGAGCCGGATTTTTCCCATGAATAGAAACGTCTGATGTCCACCCCCCTGGAGCGGCTCAGGCAAAGCTATATGCTGGCCAATGAGCCGTTGCCCCCATCTCGGGTGCAATCTGTCCCTGTTACCCGAATTGCCATCGAACCGACACAGGTGTTGGAGCGTCAGGTTGATGCCACGTCAGCGCCCGAAGTAAAATCCGAAGTTCTGATTGTCAGGCAGCCATCGCCATCGCTGGCGGTCGTCAAGGTGGAAAAGCGTGCAAATTCACCCGCAAACGGCATGCGCGCCTCTGACATCGATCCGTCTCGAAGCCTTATGCCTGTCGCGGAGATGATGACTGCCACAGCAACGGCCTGTCTGCTGATCGGCGCCGCCCTTGCGCTCAATCCTCCAGCTGCCTTGCCACAACTGCCAGCACAA
>JANMLW010000104.1:0-10521 GCA_031372765.1 Hyphomicrobiales bacterium | reverse complement strand
TGGCCAACCGGGCTGTGTTTCCACCGGGTGAAGCGAAGGAAGACTGGGCCATTGCCCGTGCCCTTTCAGATGTGCTTGGGCATACGTTGCCGTTTGACAGTCTCTCGCAATTGCGTGCGGCGCTGTATAAAATGCATCCGCATCTCGCAGCCATAGATACGATCACGCCTGCTGATCCGGCTGCTATTGCCAAGCTGGCCAAGGCGAACACCAAGGTCAGCAAGGCTCCATTCGCGCCAACCGTCACCGACTTTTATCTGACCAATCCCATCGCTCGGGCTTCTGCAGTCATGGCAGAGTGTTCAGCGCTTGTACGTGGAGTTTTGCCACTGGCAGCAGAGTGAGGAGCGCCAATGACCCTCAATGAAATGCTCTGGCTTGTCGGCATCAATCTCGCCAAAACGCTTCTCGTGATTTCCGCGCTGCTGATTTTTGTGGCCTACATCCTCTATGCCGACCGCAAGATATGGGCGGCCGTGCAGTTGCGCCGTGGACCCAATGTCGTCGGCCCCTGGGGTTTGCTGCAATCCTTCGCGGATTTACTGAAATTCGCCCTGAAGGAGCCGGTCATTCCTGCCGGTGCCAACAAGGGCGTGTTTCTCCTCGCCCCGCTTGTTACCGCTGTTTTGGCGCTTTCGGCATGGGCAGTGGTGCCGGTCAACGAGGGCTGGGCTGTCGCTGACATCAATGTCGGCATACTCTACATCTTCGCTATCTCGTCGCTGGGTGTTTACGGCGTTATCATGGGTGGCTGGGCCTCAAACTCGAAGTATCCATTTCTGGGTGCCTTGCGTTCCGCCGCACAGATGGTGTCCTATGAAGTCAGCCTCGGCTTCGTCATCATCTGCGTGTTGATGATCGTTGGCTCTTTGAACCTGACGGACATCGTGCTGGCGCAAAAGAGCCATGGCCTTGCCACCGCATTGGGCGTGCCATGGTTGACGATCCTCAACTGGTACTGGCTGCCGCTGTTTCCGATGTTCGTGATCTTCTTCATCTCGGCACTGGCGGAGACCAACCGCCCGCCGTTCGATCTTCCGGAGGCGGAATCGGAGCTTGTTGCAGGCTTCATGTCCGAATACGGCTCCACGCCCTACATGATGTTCATGCTGGGGGAATACGTCGCCATCGTCACGATGTGTGCGCTCACCACAATCCTGTTCCTGGGCGGCTGGACATCACCCATTGATCTTCCACCCTTCAACTGGGTGCCGGGTGTCGTGTGGTTTGTACTGAAGGTCTGCTTCGTCTTCTTCTTCTTCGCAATGGTGAAGGCCTTTGTGCCGCGCTACCGTTATGATCAACTGATGCGTCTGGGCTGGAAGGTTTTCCTGCCGATTTCATTGGCCTGCGTCGTCATTGTGGCCTTTGTGCTGCAATTGACCGGCTGGGCTGGTGTGGCACTGCAAGGCTGAGGAGAGAGACATGTCACTCGCACAAGCCGCCAAGGGCCTTTTGCTGAAGGAGTTCGTTTCGGCGTTCTTCCTGTCGATGCGCTATTTTTTCAAACCCAAGGCCACGATCAACTATCCCTTCGAGCGCGGTCAGCTCTCCCCCCGTTTTCGCGGCGAACACGCCTTGCGCCGTTATCCCAATGGGGAAGAGCGTTGCATCGCCTGCAAGCTCTGTGAGGCGATCTGCCCGGCACAGGCCATCACCATCGAGGCTGGACCGCGCCGCAATGACGGCACGCGTCGCACCACGCGCTATGATATCGATATGACCAAATGCATCTATTGCGGCATGTGCCAGGAAGCCTGCCCGGTGGACGCAATTGTCGAGGGACCGAACTACGCCTTCGCTGCGGAAACGCGCGAGGAGCTTTTCTATGACAAGGACAAACTGCTGGATAACGGCGCACGCTGGGAGCGGGAAATCGCCCGCAACATCGCCGCTGATGCACCGTACAGATGAATTTCTTTGTTTCTCCCAAGGGAGAGGAAAGTTTAACAGGACAAAGATGAACGCAGTCGCCGCTTTCTTCTATCTTTTCGCCGGGGTAACGGTGGCATCTGCCTTCATGGTGATTGCCTCACGCAACCCCGTGCATTCCGTGCTGTATCTCATTCTCGCCTTCGTCAATGCGGCTGGTCTCTTCATTTTGATGGGGGCCGAATTTCTGGCCATGATCCTTGTGGTTGTTTATGTCGGCGCGGTGGCCGTCTTGTTTCTCTTCGTCGTCATGATGCTGGATGTGGATTTCGTGGAATTGCGGCAGGGCTTTATTCAGAACCTGCCTTTGGGTGCGCTCATTGCGGGCATTTTCGCTATCGAGCTTGTGCTTGTCGTTGGCACATGGACGTTCACGCCCGAAGCATTGAACATGAAATCCGCTGCCGCCAATGTGCCTGTGGATGCCATGAACACCCGTGCCATTGGCCGCGTGCTTTACACGAAATATCTTTATCTGTTTCAGGGTGCTGGCATGATCCTGCTGGTCGCGATGATCGGGGCGATTGTACTGACCTTGCGCGACGCTCGCCCCGGTGTGAAGCGTCAGGATGTGATGAAGCAGAACGCTCGCACCAAGGAAACCGGCATGGAAATCAAATCCGTGCAGTCCGGTGCCGCCTTGCCTGAGAAAGTCGGGGGCTGAACCATGCTGACCATAGGCCTTGGCCATTATCTCACCGTTGCGGCTCTTTTGTTCACGCTTGGCGTGTTCGGCATTTTCGTGAACCGCAAGAACATCATCGTCATCCTGATGTCGATTGAACTGATTTTGCTGGCGGTGAACATCAATCTCGTGGCCTTCTCCACGCATCTGGGTGACATCACCGGGCAGGTCTTTGCACTGTTCATCCTTACGGTTGCAGCTGCTGAGGCTGCCATCGGCCTCGCCATCCTTGTCGTTTATTTCCGCAACCGCGGCACCATCGCGGTTGATGATGCCAACATGATGAAGGGTTGATCATCATGTATCTCGCGATTGTTTTCCTGCCGCTGCTCGGTTTCCTGCTTGCGGGTTCTGCCAGCATGTTGGCGCACAAGCTCGGCAGCAATGTCGCTGCCTGGGGTGCTTCGGATCATTCCGGTCATGGGCATCACCACGCGCATGCGGGTCACGGGCATGATGATCATCACGCTGTTGAACCATCCCCGCACAGCTATGGAGTCAACCGGTTTGCCGAATACGTGACAACGGGCTTGCTGTTCGTCTCTTGCGCGCTCTCGTGGGTAGCCTTCTTCAATCATGGCATCGGCACTACTGGCGGCCTGACGGTGCCTGTTGCCAACTGGATTTCGTCTGGCGCCTTGCAGGTCAACTGGGCGCTCAAGATTGATACTCTTACCGCCATGATGCTCATCGTGGTGACCACCGTGTCGTCGCTCGTGCACCTGTATTCCATCGGCTACATGCATGAAGATCCGCATCGTCCGCGCTTCTTTGCGTACCTGTCGCTCTTCACCTTCGCCATGCTGATGCTGGTGACATCGGACAACCTGGTCCAGATGTTCTTCGGTTGGGAAGGCGTGGGCCTTGCGAGTTATCTGCTGATCGGTTTCTGGTTCAAGAAGCAGAGTGCCAAGGATGCCGCGATGAAGGCCTTCATCGTGAACCGCGTAGGCGATTTTGGCTTTGCATTGGGCATTTTCCTCGTATTCACATTGTTCGGTACGGTTTCGCTGGACGCTATCTTTGCTGCCGCTCCATCGCAGAAGGATGCGGTTTTCACCTTCATCGACATCAAAGGCCATGCGCTGACGATAGCCTGCATCCTGCTGTTCATCGGTGCCATGGGTAAATCGGCGCAGTTCCTGCTGCACACCTGGCTGCCAGACGCCATGGAAGGCCCGACACCGGTTTCAGCGCTGATCCATGCCGCAACGATGGTGACGGCAGGTATCTTCATGGTGGCGCGCATGTCGCCGCTGTTTGAACTTGCTCCTGCCGCGCTCACAATGGTCATCGTCTTTGGCGGCATGACGGCGTTTTTCGCAGCTACCGTTGGCCTTGTGCAGAACGACATCAAGCGCGTGGTGGCTTATTCCACCTGCTCGCAGCTTGGCTACATGTTTGTGGCGCTTGGCGCTGGGGGCTATGCCATCGGCGTCTATCACCTCTTCACCCATGCCTTCTTCAAGGCGCTGCTGTTTCTGGGTGCTGGTTCTGTCATCCACGCCATGCACCATGAGCAGGATGTGCGCAAAATGGGTGGTCTATGGTCCAAGATTCCTTTGACAGCTGCCATGATGCTGATCGGCTCATTGGCGCTCACCGGCTTTCCAATCACGGCAGGTTTTTTCTCGAAGGACGCGATCATCGAGGCGGCCTATGCCACCAAGACGCCGGGGCACGATTTCGCCTTCCTTTGCGTCATTCTGGCTGCGGGCATGACCTCGTTTTATTCATGGCGTCTGTTTTTCATGACGTTCATGGGTAAGACACGGGCGGATCACCACACCTATGATCAAGCCCATGAGAGCCCGAAGGTTATGCTGATCCCTTTGATCGCGCTTGCGGCAGGTGCCATTCTCGCAGGTTGGCCATTGAAGGACTATTTCATCGGCAACGGCCATGACGCCTTCTGGAAGGGTGCATTGTTCTACGCCAAGGAAAACCATGTGATGCATGATTTCCACAAGGTGCCGGGCTGGGTAGTGGCTGCACCTCTGGTCATGATGACAGGCGGCTTCCTGCTGGCGGTTTACATGTATCTGGTCAGCCCGAATACGCCCAAACGTCTGGCTGCGGAGTTTCCGGGAGTCTATCAGTTCCTGCTCAACAAATGGTATTTTGACGAGCTTTACGAGCTTGTCTTCGTGCGCCCGGCAAAGTGGCTTGGCCGCTTTTTCTGGAAGAAGGGAGACGGCGCTGTCATTGATGGCTTTGGGCCTGACGGCGTGTCCAACGCCGTCATCAAGGTAACGGGACGCGTGGTCAAACTGCAAACCGGCTACATCTACAATTATGCATTCGCCATGCTTATTGGCGCGGCTGGTCTTGTTTCCTGGTATCTGTTCGGAGGGTTCCGCTGATGCTGGGGCTTGGTATTCTGTCGGGACTTCTGATCCTGCCGCTTGCAGGCGCGTTATTCATCGCCTTTGCCCTGAAAGAGGATGACGCTGGTGTGCGCAATGCACGCTGGGTGGCGCTGTGGACGACTCTTATTACCTTCGTTCTGGCGCTGTTTGCCTGGAAAGATTTTGACACCGCCAAGGCTGGCTTTCAGCTGGTCGAGCGCAAGGAATGGCTGGGGCCGATTGTCTACCAGCTTGGCGTTGACGGCATATCAATGCCCTTCGTTATCCTGACAGCGTTCTTGATGCCGTTTTGTATCGTTGCCTCGTGGGAATCGATCACAAAGCGTGTGCGCGAGTACATGATCGCGTTTCTGGTGCTCGAAACCATGATGATAGGTGTCTTTGTGGCGCTCGACACCGTGCTTTTCTACGTCTTCTTTGAGGCGGGCCTTATACCGATGTTCCTGATCATCGGCATCTGGGGCGGCGCAAGGCGCATCTATGCCAGCTTCAAGTTGTTCCTCTATACATTGCTGGGTTCCGTGCTGATGCTGCTTGCCATCATGGTGATGTACTGGGATGCGGGCACGACAGACATCATCAAGTTGCTGGCGCACAAATTTGATGCACGCGTGCAGTTCTGGCTATGGCTGGCATTCTTTGCCTCATTCGCTGTGAAGATGCCGATGTGGCCTGTCCACACCTGGCTGCCTGATGCGCACGTGGAAGCGCCCACAGCAGGTTCGGTCATTCTGGCTGGTATCCTGTTGAAGATGGGCGGATATGGGTTTCTGCGTTTCTCGCTGCCGATGTTTCCGGAAGCATCACAATACTTTGCTCCGCTGGTCTTTGCCCTCTCGGTCATTGCCATCATTTACACTTCGCTGGTGGCAATGATGCAGGAGGATATCAAGAAACTGATAGCTTATTACTCCGTGGCGCACATGGGCTTTGTCACCATGGGCATCTTCTCGGGAAATGTGCAGGGTGTACAAGGCGCGGTTTTCCAGATGATCAGCCACGGCCTTGTTTCAGGTGCGCTGTTCCTTTGCGTTGGCATCATCTACGACCGCATGCATACCCGCGAGGTCGCGGCTTACGGAGGCCTCGTCAACCGCATGCCGTGGTATGCCTTGGCCTTCATGGTCTTCACAATGGCCAATGTCGGCCTGCCCGGCACATCGGGCTTTGTGGGGGAATTCCTGACGCTCATGGGCGCTTTCAAGGCCAACACCTGGGTGGCGTTCTTTGCCACAACGGGCGTTATCCTCTCCGCCTGCTACGCGCTCTGGCTGTTTGCCCGCGTGGTGTTCGGAGAAATCACCCGGCCCGTGCTCGAGACGATCCCTGATCTTGACCGCCGCGAAATGGCCATGTTGGCACCTCTGGTTTTCCTGACGATCTATTACGGCGTTCATCCCGGGCCTATCCTTGATGCGTGTGCTGCCTCTGTGGATCAGATCCTGAAGACGTATCAGGCGGCCATCACGGCCGCATCCAAGACCGCGATGCTGGCGCAGTGAGACAACAATCATGATCACCACACCCGTCTTCGCTGTTCCTGCCTTTGGTCCTGCCCTTCCGGAAATGCTGCTTGCCGCAGGTGCACTGGTCATGCTGCTGATTGGCGCCATTCGCGGTCAGAAGGCGCAGCGCCTCATCGACATGATGACAATCGTATTGCTACTTGGCGCACTCGTGCTGGTGGCAATGCAGGACAATGCGCGAGTCATTACCTTCGAAGGCTCGTTCATAAGCGATGGTTTTGCCCGCTTCATGAAAGTGCTGACCCTAGGTGGTTCCATTATCGCTGTATTGCTGGGCATGGACTACATGCGCCGCCACGCCATTGAGAAGTTCGAGTATCCCATTCTCGTGACGCTTGCCACACTGGGCATGCTGATGATGATTTCAGCCAATGATCTGATGGCGCTGTATCTGGGCCTCGAACTGCAATCGCTATCGCTCTATGTTGTTGCCTCCATCCACCGGGACGATGCAAAATCCTCCGAAGCAGGCCTCAAGTATTTTGTGCTGGGCGCGCTGTCGTCCGGCATGTTGCTCTACGGTGCCTCGCTCATTTACGGCTTCACCGGCAATGTGAATTTTGAGACCATTGCCAAGGTATTGCAGGGCAAGACCGCCACCGGTGCCGTATTCGGTCTCGTCTTTGTCATGGCGGGCCTTGCCTTCAAGGTGTCCGCCGTGCCGTTCCACATGTGGACGCCTGATGTTTACGAAGGCTCGCCCACGCCTGTAACGGCGTTTTTTGCAGGCGCGCCCAAGATGGCAGCCATGGCGCTTTTTACCCGCATCATGATTGATGCTTTCCCCGGCATTACCCTTCAATGGCAGCAGATCGTGGCGTTTCTCGCCATAGCATCCATGGTTTTGGGTGCCTTTGCCGCCATCGGCCAGCAGAACCTCAAGCGACTGATGGCTTATTCCTCCATCGGCAACATGGGTTATGCATTGACATCACTGGCGGCGGGAACGGAAACCGGCGTGCAGGGTGTTGCCATCTTCATGGCGGCTTATCTGATGATGACCGCCGGTGTCTTTGCCTGTATACTTGCTTTGCGCACTTCAACCGCTGATGGGCGCCTTGGCCATGCCGAGACCATCAGTGATCTTGCGGGGTTATCCCGCACGCGGCCGGGTATCGCCTTCGTTCTGGCCATGCTCATGTTCTCGTTGATCGGCATTCCGCCACTCGCGGGCTTCTTTGGCAAATTTTATGCTTTTGCCGCAGCCATCAACGCCAAATTGTTTGTGCTTGCGGTCATTGGCATTGTCTCCAGTGTGGTTTCGGCCTTTTATTATCTGCGCATCGTCAAGGTCATGTATTTTGATGAAGGCACGCAGATCTACGAGGATGGTGCATCCGAAGTGAAGGCCGTCGTTGCCGTCACTTTCGCATTCGTCTTTCTGTTCGCATTGTTTGCCGGACCGCTGGTGACGGCAGCTGGTGTGGCAGCAAAAAGCCTCTTCTGAGACGATCAGAAGCGTTGATCATGCGGCTTCCCTCTTCACTCGTGGAAGCTGGCGACGAACTCCTCGTCTTTGACAGTATTGATTCCACAATGGATGAGGCGCGCCGCCAGCTAGCGCAACAGCGCGCAGGGCGCCTGTGGATCGTTGCCCGAAATCAGCATGCCGGTCGTGGTCGGCAGGGCAAGGCATGGTCCAGCCCCACTGGCAATCTGGCAATGACATTGCTGTTGCCAGCGCCTTGCTTCATCAGCCAGCAACCCAAGCTCGGTTTCGTAGCGGGTGTGGCCTTGGCCAATGCCGTGAGACAAGGCTTGGGCGACAGTCCTATCCTTGGTCTGAAATGGCCCAATGATCTGCTTTTGTCAGGCGCGAAGGTTTCCGGCTTGCTGCTGGAGGGCTTGGGAAATGGTGCGGCCGTCGCCATCGGTATCGGTGTCAATATCGTATCTCACCCGGAGGATACGCCCTATCCGGCAACGCATCTTGCTGTTGAGGCACCCATGCTGACAGCGGAGATGGTGTTCGACCGTCTTTCGGAAGCATTGGTGACACAACTGCGGGACTTTGGTAACGGCGCAGGCTTTCCCTTGATCCGTTCGCGCTGGCTGGCGCTGTCTGCCCATCTCAACAAGAGGATCAGTGTCCGCTCGCCAAAGCAGGATCTCGTTGGCCTTTTCAAGAATATAGATTCTGAAGGATGTTTGCTGCTGGAGACTGACGATGGCCTGCTGCGGATTGATGCAGGGGATGTCTTTCCACTCGACAAGTGAGTTGCATCAGCCCATGAGCAGTGCCAACGCACCCATGTTCAAAACTGAAAGTCTCTGATCATCTCTATGTCCGATACAACTGACCTCTACTTCATTCCACTCGGCGGCCTTGGCGAAATCGGCATGAATGCCGCCCTTTACGGGCTTGGACGCGGCAAGAACGGCCAATGGCTGATGGTGGATGTCGGCGTCTCGTTTGGTGGCCCGGATATTCCAGGTGTCGATCAGGTGCTGCCGGACACACGCTTCATCGAGAAGGAACGCAAGAACCTTGCGGGCATTATCATTACCCACGCGCATGAAGACCATTTCGGCGCATTGGTAACGCTTTGGCCGCGCTTGGGCTGCCCAGTGTACATGACCCAGTTTGCAGCTGATTTGCTGGAAGTGCGGCGTCTGTCCGAGCCGGGAGCACCCAAGATTCCTGTCGTTATCGTCAAGCAGGGCAGCCGCCACAAGATTGGCGCTTTCGATGTCGAGTTCATCCCGGTTGCGCATTCGGTTCCAGAATCCTGCGCTCTGGCAATTCGCACATCGGCTGGAACCGTCATTCATACGGGTGACTGGAAGACAGATCCGACACCCGTTGTCGGCATGCCGACAGATGACAAGCGCCTGCGTGAGATCGGTGACGAGGGCGTGCTCGCCATGGTGGCGGATTCCACCAACATTTTCCGGGATGGCATTTCCCCATCCGAGAAGGACGTTTCAAAAGCGCTCACCGAGCTGATTTCAAATTCGCCAGGCCGCGTTGCCGTCACCACCTTTGCCTCTAACGTCGCGCGTCTGCGTTCTGCTGCCGAAGCCGCCTATGCATGCGGGCGCGAAGTCATTTGCGTTGGCCGTGCCATGGACCGTGTTGTTGGGGTGGCGCGTGATTTGGGCATGCTCGATGGCTTGCCGGAGTTTCGCAGTGCCGATGCGTATGGTTATTTACCGCCTGACAAGGTGGTGGCACTTTTGACCGGCAGTCAAGGTGAGCCACGGGCTGCCTTGGCGCGCATCGCTCGCAATGATCATCCCGACGTAACCTTGTCCAAGGGAGACCGGGTTATATTCTCGTCCCGCACCATTCCGGGCAACGAGAAGGAAGTCGGCAACATTATCAATGGCCTTTACCGTCAAGGCATCGAGGTGATCACCGACCGTACGCATCTCGTGCATGTCTCCGGCCATCCCCGGCGCGATGAGGTTAAGCAGCTTTATCAATGGGTTCGCCCGCGCCTGGCCATTCCTGCCCATGGTGAGGCCTCTCACCTTACTGAGCATGCTGCCTTTGCCAAGGCGCAGGGCGTGCCCTATGTCGTGCGGGCCTTCAACGGCGATGTGGTGCAGCTTTCCGGCGAACCTGGCGTTGTTGATCAGGTGCAGGTTGGCCGCATTTACAAAGATGGCGATTTGCTGGTCGAGGCAACCGACCGCACTGTGCCCGAGCGCAAGAAACTGTCTTTCGCAGGCATCGTGTCCGTTGCCATTGCCATGGATGTCAATGGCAAGCTGATGAGCGATGCCGAGGTGTTGACGGCTGGCCTGCCGGTGAAAACCGGTGATGGGTCAGATTTCGACGGGTTCGTACTCGATACCGCAGAAGACCTGCTGGAAAACCTGCCCAAGGCCAAACGGCGTGATCCGCAGGCTGTAAAGCAGATCCTCGAACGGGGATTACGCAACGCCATTTCACAGGAATGGAACAAGAAGCCGGTTTGCCACGTGCTGGTGACTTTGGTTTGAAATAAACCTTGGCTATGAGGACAGGATGCTGGGCCGATTGAACCATGTAGCGATTGCAGTC
>JANMLW010000061.1:0-23256 GCA_031372765.1 Hyphomicrobiales bacterium | reverse complement strand
TTCAAGCTGCCTTTTTCGACAAACCGCTTCAATAGGCCCGATAGCATCCGCATCGACATGATATTCTGCTCCATCACGGTCAGGCCGCAAAGAAAGCAGTATTTTCAGCAATGGGAAAGATGCAAAGCGGAGGCAGACGCCCAAAACATTTGTATCTATGCAGATTGATGGACCGTGCCTTGAACTGGCCGTCGCGTGTTTTTGTGAAAACCTCGGGAATTTGCGGATGGCGCAAGGGATCAGATGATGAGTCAGGCACCAGGTTCTGTTCAGATACATAAGCCACGTATTCTGTATCCGCGTTTTCGGCGAAGAGGTGGTAAAATGGCTGGTCGCGGCTCGGTCGCACGTCCTCGGGAATGGAGTTCCACCATTCCTCCGAGTTGTTGAACTCATGGTCGATATCAAACACCACGCCGCGAAAGGGATAAACCCTGTGCTTGACGATGGTGCCGATCGCGTATTTTGCCGAACGCTGTTTCATGTATCCAGACTATCTCTCAGGGTTGAAAGTAGCACGGTTTTGCTATGTCTCAATCCCTAGCCGGAAAAGAATTCCATTGTGAGGCTTGCATGCGTCGTCTGGTCACACAATGCTGTGAGAACACCAAGTATTTCTGATGATGGACCGGCAAGCCACAAGCTGTTAAGCCGCACTATAAACTCACAACCACAAGTGATATGGCCGACGTACTCGCCCTCGCCCTGCCCTTTTTCGGCCTGATCTTTCTTGGCTTCTTCTGCGGCAAAATTCGCTCATTGCCAGAGGATGGTCTGGCCTGGATGAATTTTTTTGTCGTCTATGTCTCGCTTCCAGCTTTGTTTTTCAAACTGATCGCAACAACCCCATTCGAGGAACTGTCGAACTGGCCGTTCATACTTTCAACGACACTGTGCACTTACATCGCCTTCTCGATCTCGTTTCTGGTAGGCATATGGCTGACGTCAGGCGATGTGCGTCAAGCGGCTATTCAGGGAGCACTGGGGGGATATTCCAATGTCGGCTACATGGGGCCCGGTGTCACGCTCGCGGCCCTGGGTCCACCCGCTTCAGTCCCAACAGCGCTGATCTTTGTTTTTGACTGCATCCTGTTCTTTACCATCGTTCCCTTCATGATGGGATTGGGTGGAACAGAGAAAGTGAAGTTCTGGGACACCACCAAATATGTTGTGATCAAGGTGGTGACACACCCCTTCAATATCGCGACAGCCGTTGCGGTGCTTGCTGCCTATTTCAAGTATCAGCCTCCGCAAGCCATCGATCAACTGATCACTTTTCTTGCCCGGGCTGCTGCGCCCTGCGCTTTGTTTGCGCTGGGTGTAACGGTCGCCTTGCGCCCCTATGAAGGTGTGCCCAAGGAGCTTCCGTTCCATCTCTTCACCAAATTGCTGCTGCACCCGCTCCTGGTGTGGGTGGTGCTGTCCATTGTCGGCGATTTCGACCGCGCCTGGGTTTTTGCGGCGATGTTGATGGCATCCCTGCCACCTGCAGGGAATGTCTTTGTGATGGCACGGCAATATGATGTCTATGTGCAGCGCGCCTCAAGTGGTGTGTTGATCGGCACGGTTGTGTCAGTTTTTACCGTGACGATGTTTCTGTACCTGATTGCAGGAAACCACATTCCGCACGATCTGTTTCCGGCAAAATAATACCGATTCAACCAAGGCCCATCCGCATGACAGCGCGGCGCAAGGGCGGTATTTGCGCCAGTGCTGCCAAGCCCAATCCTCTGGCGGCGTTCACAGGCAGCAGGTCGGATAGCAGCGAGCGGTTGAAGAGATCAACGCCAACCGTCCGCAAACCCGCATCACGACGGCGCTCCATGTCCCACGCATTCAAGCAATCAGCGTCACTAAGATCGCGCCCTGCACTGATGGCTGCTGTCAGCGCTTCAGCAAGCGTATGGGCATCCCGGAAACCGAGGTTCAGTCCCTGCGCACCGATTGGGGGAAAAGCATGTCCGGTTTCGCCAACAAGCGCCATGTGTGGTGCGGTAAACCGCTCCGCTATCAATCCAGCCATTGGGTAAGCCCCGCGTTTGCTGATCAGGCGAAAGTCTCCCAGCAAGGAACGGCAGGTTTTTTCGGCAGCACGCGCAAAACTGTCATCATCCAGAGCCATCAGGCGGGCACTTTCTTCTTTGGATGTCATCCAGACCACTGTTGATGTCCTGTCTCCGGCAGGAACAAGCGTGAACGGCCCGTGTACCGTGTGAAATTCCGTCGAGATATCCTCATGATCGCACGGGTGACTGACAGCAAAGGTCATGGCCACTTGCGGATAATCCCATCGCCGGACGGGAATGCCAGCCGCTTCCCGCAGCTGGGACCGCTGCCCGTCAGCGGCAACAACGAAATCGGCATTGATCAACCGCCCTTCATCATCCGTGAGGCTGTAACCGATCCTCGCCTTCGACACCGACCGTATATCAACGGGTTCAATCATGATGTTCGCGTATCGGCGGGTCGCTTCTTTCAGCAATACGACAATGTTTGCTGTCGAGAGACTGACACCAAACGCGCTCAATCCGGCATCACTGGCGCGAAAGGTTGTTGTTGGGGCACGCAACAGACGGCCTGTTGCGTCAATGATGCGGATGGCAGCAAGCGACGCGCCGTTCTTGCGAAAAACTGTTTCCAATCCGAGATCAGCCAGAATCTGCATGGAGCGCCCGACAAGAGCTGCCCCGCGTCCATCCTCGGCCGGCGTTCGACGACCGGCAATCAACCGGATTTCAAGATCCGGATTGGCATTGGCCAAGCAAAGAGACGTCAGCACACCAACCGGCCCGCCTCCCACAATGGCAATCAGTGGCTTGGGTATAGTGTTTGTGTGGCTGGTCATGGAACAATCATGCCACTTGCTGTTGAGAACGGCCACTGACGAAACGTCGCTAGGGTTTAATGGTGTCTTTGCGCCAGCCCGTGGTTTTACCTATCACGGCAAAATAAAGTGGATATGGCAGCAGGTTGATGAATTTCAGCAAATAGGAAAAGCGCCGCGGGAAGGTAATTTCAAAGCCACCTTTCAAGAACCCGTCACAAACGCGCTGTGCAGCCTCATGATTCTTCATCAGGAACGGCATGGGAAAATCGTTCTTGTCCGTCAAAGGCGTTTCGATGAAGCCTGGATTGACCAGTTGCATGACGAGGCCCAGATTTTCACAATCAAACCGCAGAGACTCGCACATGTTGATCAAGGCGGCTTTTGACGCTCCGTAAGCAGAGGAGCGCGGCAAGCCTCCATAGCCTGCAATGGATGCGTTGACGGCTATCTGCCCATACCCCCGCTTGGCCATGACAGGCATGACAGCCGCAATGCCATGCACTACGCCCATCACATTGACATCAAAAGCCTGTTTTACAGCAAGTACATCAATATCGGGCGCGGAAATGTAGGGCGCAATACCGGCGTTGAAGAATGAAAGGGCAACTGCACCATGAGCACGCTCTATGTTGAGAAGCGTTTCCTGCATGGCGCCAGCATCCGTGACATCAACGGCATGGGCCACGATGCGCCCGGAGAAACCTGAGGCCTCGGAAGCCAACGCCTCCAGTTCAGCTTCACGCCGGGCACTGGCTGCCACTGTCCAGCCGCGCCGCGCAAGCTCGAGCGCTACACTGCGGCCGATTCCCGAACTGGCCCCTGTAATCCAGATTACACCATCCACAGGCGTTACACGACGGTTCTTCATGTGGCGCAGCCTTGATTAAAGGGAGTTTGACCGCTCAGTGCCGGATCAATCTCTGGAAAATACGCGCGATCGTGCCCGTCAGTTTTACGGGTCCCTCGCTTACCGCAAAGCAGATGCAATCCTCATCATCACCGGCAACAGGCTTGTGATCCATATCACTGTCAACCACTGAAATATCGCCACGCCCGAAATGGCCTGACTTGTCAGAAAACGATCCCTTAAGCACCAGAGTTGCCTCGACACCGGCATGGGTATGGGCTGGCATGGCGCGGCCTGCCCTGATCCAGAGCATGGATGCTTCAAGACCCGGCTTGTCCTCAAGTTTAACTTCTTTCAGACCGGGAATGACAGATTTCCATGCAAGACTTTCATAGTCCTGTCCGAGATAGGACAACAGCGGACCGGGGATAAAACCATTACTCCGGCTCGACTGTTCCGTTTCCTGCATCTCGCCAAAAATGCCGTTCAACCGCACATCGCGGTTCAACACCCTACCCGTTTCACATTTGTCCATTTCATCTGCAGCAAGCCCTTCAAGGGCGGAGACAAAGCGACGGCTATCGGGCTTGATCGAAAGGTGCGCAGCGACAAGAGCGTGAAGTGGTCGACTGACCGTCCCTGCAGCGTAGGACGCAAGGAGTGCGTCAAGAGGAAAGCTGTTGTTCTGCGGAGGCACCATATAATTCACGCTGAAAATATCCTGAATCTGATCATGATTGCCATCGCCACACCAGTCGGATTACGCGATGCATAGCACAGCGGATCACAGCTTGATTTAAAAAAACTGAATTGTTTCAATATGACACTGAGTAAACCTGCCTTACATAAGCAGTTACACGTACATTGCTCTGCGCTTGATATCGTAATCAATGTGTTTCCAGCCAACACGACAACAGAGAAGACCAATCATGACCACAAAACTGATTTTTCGAGATGACTGGTATGCCAGGCGAACCGACGCAACAGTTATCGCCATCACAGAACAAGGCGGCGTTGTGCTCGATCAAACCATATTTTACGCCAATGGTGGCGGACAACCCGGTGATGCCGGTACTCTGGAAAACACCGACGGGTTAAAACAGGTTATTACAAGCGCCATCTGGATTGATCCGGCCAAGACAGTTGTTGCCCATGTCCTGCAGGAGCCCGCGCATTCGCCTGCCGTTGGTGATCGCGTCACCATCATACTGGACTGGCCGCTACGCTACAACCGCATGCGCATGCACACCTGTCTTCATCTGCTTTCGGTAGCCATGCCCTATCCCGTGACAGGCGGATCGGTTGGCGATGGCGAGGGTCGGCTGGATTTCGATATTCCTGATACCATTGAAAAAGAAGACGTGAATGCGCGGTTGCAAGCGCTTCTGGCGCAAGATGCTGCTGTTACGGATCGATGGATCACCGATGCGGAGCTTGATGCAAATCCTGCACTTGTTAAAACCATGTCGGTTCAGCCGCCGCGTGGCTCAGGAAGAATCAGACTGGTTGAAATTGCCGGGCTTGATCTCCAGCCCTGTGGCGGCACCCATGTGCGACTGACAGCAGAAATCGGCAAGATCGAGGTCTATCAGGTGGAAAAGAAAGGCAAGCAGAACCGGCGCGTGCGAGTCCGGTTTGTCTGATTCAACCCCAAAATCTCACCAGCTGCGCACCGGGCCGTCATCCATGTGGAAAAAACCCATTGGATAAATCTTGCGCCCGCCAACATTGGGGTGGTCGCGCAGGAAATTATAGACCGTGCGAATGGCCACGCCTCGCACGCGGAAATCGACGGCGCGACATTGATAATGGTATGATCCGCGTGCCCCGGTGCCGCGTGGTCGCTTGGCATTGAGGATGGCCACATGCCCAAACCGCTTGGCGGTATCGACCAGCGCCTGCTTCAAGCCCATGGGCAAGCAATGGAATACTGCATCCGGTGGTGCAAAAACACCTGGCATGCCCTCCACCGGCACCTCGACATCGCGCAAACCATAGGGCCGGGATTGATCGGCATCATTGGTTGACCAGCGCGGCTCTGTCTGTGACTGCGGCAACGATGCGAGCCGCGGTGCAGCAGCGGGAACAAAACCTGAGCCCGGAAGTGTGACACCCGGAGGCAACTGATCGTTGCGGCTGGACCAGCGCGACGCCCCGGCTGGAACAACTTCTGCTGCAGTTCGCACGATACTGCCAGGACGCAAGGGGGGAAGCGCTACGCGAACGCGCTTGGGTTCCTCGTGCTCCATCAACAGGTCTTCGTCCTCATCAGAGGGCTTTGCAGGCGCATTAGCGGAAGGAACCGCGTCGGCAGGCTTCTTGCCCTGCTGGGGTATGGCTCCATGCTTCGGGTTCAACGGAATGATGCTAAGCGGAGGAGGAAGGGCGGCTTTTCCACTATCTGACGGGGCAAATGCATTGCCCTGGTTGCGAAAAAGCTCAAGAAATCCCTGCGCCATCGCCGTTTCAGGCAGCAGAACTTGCCCGACAAAAAGCATGACACACAGGAATTTTCCGATGCACTTCAAACGATTGTTCCTGTTATAGCCACTTTTCTGCCATGCGGCATACCGCAGCTGCCTGCCAAAAGGCAATATGCCGCCTGTATCAGGCTGCAACCTTGCGCAAGGCTGCAATATAAAAGCCGTCGGTGCCTGTGCGGTACGGCGTGAGCTGCAAACCATGTCGTGTGCGCAGAACGCCCTTGGCCAATGACGGCATAGCCTTGAAAGCAGACGATTCCGTCAAATCAACGACCTGCAAATCCGAGTGCGCCGCAATCAGTTTTGCGACCTGATCATCGTTCTCTTCAGGCAATATGGAGCAGGTTACGTATATCAGGACGCCTTCTTCCCGTACAAACGTATAAGCATTTTCAATAACTTCCAATTGTTCTCTCATGCGCAATTCAAGGCTTGTCGGCCGCAGGCGCCATTTGGCATCCGGGTTGCGCCTCCATGTGCCCGTGCCAGTACAGGGCGCATCGACAAAGACAACGTCCATGCGCTCTTTCAGGTCATCCAAGGGCATGACGCCTCCACGAGGCGTGCGCACCTGCACATTGCGGACACCCGCCCGTGTCAGACGGTCATGAATGGGTGCCAGACGGCGGGAATCAGCATCGGTTGCAAAAACCTGACCTTTGTTGTTCAGCAGCGCGCCCAGGGCCAGTGATTTGCCACCACCACCGGCGCACAGATCCAACACCTGTTGACCCGGACCTGGATTGGCAAGACGGGCCACGATCTGTGACCCTTCATCCTGAATCTCGACCATTCCTTTGATGAAAAGCGGATCTGCCTGCACTGGCTTGATGCGGCCATCAGCACGGGGAGGAATGCGGATGGCATCAGGCCCATGGTTTCCCGCTACCGCCTCATATTCACTGAGAGCGGGCAATGCCTTTACACGCATTGTCTTGAGCGTATTGACGCGCAAATCAAGGGGAGCGCGCTCGGATAGGGCGGCACCCTCCGCTGCGACATCAGCACCGTAAAGACTGCGTAGCGAAGGCGCCAGCCAATCGGGATAATCCCCACGCACGTGATCAGGCGCATCGGCAAGATTGCGGGTTTCAAGAGACGTTACTTCGGCTTCCGACAAGGCTTCAGGCGCAAAGCGTGATCCATCGCACAGTGCACCGATCTCAGCGGCACCCATTCCACGGGCGCTGCGGAGCATGCCAAGTGCCGTTGCACGGGCGGAATCAGATTCCATGATCCAGCGGGCAGAATTGCGCTTGCGCAAGGCGTCATGGACAAGCGCGCCAATGCCTGCCCTGTCGCCCGAGCCTGCAAAACGGCGGGACAAGGCCCAGTCCTTCAGGGCATCGTTGACAGGGCGGGGGCGGCGATCAAGATCGTCAAGAACTTCGATAACGGCGGAGATGCGTGCTGTTGGTGTCATGGGCGCAGCCCTTCGCACGAATTCGTGTCTGTCGCAAATCGAACGCGTAAATACTTGCATTTCACGCTGTTTCGACGCAAACCAGCGTCGCATCCCCATTCAACACCGACTCAGGAGATACCCCGATGCGTAACATCACCCTTTCAGCCGTTTTGGCCCTTGTCCTTGCCGCTTGTGCTACAGCGCCTCAGCCAGCTCCTCAGGCGCCACAGGGCCGTGGCCTTGATGCCAAGACACAATTGGAAACCGGCCGTCGTTAATCGATAGCGGTTCATAGACAGAAAAAGGGTCGCTCACGCGGCCCTTTTTTATTGAGGTACAGGGCAGATAACACACCTGAAAACGCAGACATCTACCGCCGGAAGGTCAGCAACACTTCGCCGACTGGCACACCAAACTTCGACACGACGGCCTTGTTGATGACGCTGTTGCGATCAATCGGTGCAATTGTATCAGCAAAATCGAGCCGGGTGACTGAGCCGTCCTTGCTGCGAACATCAGCGGAATAGGTAAGCTGAACGGTGTTGCCCACCTGCCGCACCACAGCCTTACCGATGACATCCTCGCGCTCGCCCTCGTAAACACCCGGTGACAACCGCGTGAAGCGCCAGGTCTTCACATCCTTCTCGCCATCAGCAAAGATAAAATCCTCACGCAATGTGAGGGTACGCCCGTTCCAGCGACCGGTGGTGATGACGGTCATGGGGCGGTTTACCCCTGCGATGGCTGAGCTGAAGGCCCCCTTCCCTACGGTTTTACCGGTAAAGAAACCTTCAAGCGTAAAAGCTGGTGCGGTAACCGGAGGTGTCAGCACGGGTGGGCCTGCACAGGCTGTCAGTGTAGACGCAAGGATTCCAGCAAGCACAAGGCGGCGTTTATTGACATTCATGGAGACACACCGATCCGGTCAGGTAGAACTTCAAGGATACGCGTGAGGATAAACTCTGGATCGTCTATTTGCGTTGAATGCCTACGGTGGAAGGCATGATCTGCTCTCGCAACTGTGGACGCTCGGCCATCATCTGTTCCCAGGCGCTCCAGCTATACCAGCCTATGATGACGAGCACAGGTACGCAGACCCAGCCCATTATCTCTTCAGTGCGCCGACGGCTGGAAGCCCGCCGGTATCGCTCTTCACTCAAACGTCTGAAATAACTGATCACGATTTCAACGGCACCTTAGGAACTGAACTCCTGATAACTGGCTTTGAAGGAGGTGTTTTGTCAACAAAGGGCTGCACTTTTGCCTTACGAACCGGCGCCTTCTTCTTGCCCGGTTTCTTTTTTGCATCTTCCACCATCTTCTCAGGGCGTGGCAACAATGGCCCCTCGGGGTACACAAAGCCCAGTTTCTTCTGGCCGGTATCATCCCCCGTGACGATGACGCGCACAGCTCCACCATTCTTCAGGCGGCCAAACAGCACTTCATCAGCCAGCGGGGTCTTGATTGCAGTCTGGATGAGGCGGGCCATCGGCCGCGCACCCATTGCTTGATCATAGCCATGCTCAACCAGCCAGTTACGGGCTTCATCTGACAGTTCGATCGATACATTGCGATCCGACAGTTGCGCATCCAGCTGCATGATGAACTTGTCGACAACCTGCACGACAACATCCGTGGGGAGATGACCAAAGCCGACCACTGCATCAAGACGGTTGCGAAACTCCGGCGTAAACAGGCGGTTTATTGCCTCTATGTCGTCACCTTCCCGCTTCGAGCGGGTGAAGCCGAATGCGGATTTTGCCATGTCGGATGCACCGGCATTGGTGGTCATGATCAGAATGACATTGCGAAAATCCACCTGCTTGCCGTTATTGTCGGTCAGTTTGCCATGATCCATGACCTGCAGCAGGATGTTGTAGAGATCGGGATGCGCTTTCTCGATTTCATCAAGCAGCAGCACGCTGTGGGGATGCTGATCAACACCATCGGTCAGCAATCCGCCCTGATCGAAGCCGACATAGCCGGGAGGCGCACCAATCAGGCGGCTGACCGTATGGCGCTCCATGTATTCCGACATGTCAAAGCGCAGCAGTTCAACACCCATGACCTTGGCAAGTTGCTTGGCAACCTCCGTCTTGCCCACGCCTGTTGGGCCGGAAAAGAGATAGCTGCCGATTGGCTTTTCACCATCACGCAGTCCGGCGCGGCTCAACTTGATTGCCGCCGTCAGCTGGCCGATGGCATCGTCCTGACCATAGACCATGCGCTTCAAGGTGGTTTCCATGTTCTGGAGCACCTCAGCATCATCCTTGGATACAGTTTTTGGCGGGATACGCGCCATGGTGGCAACCGTCAGTTCGATTTCCTTGATGCCGATGATTTTCTTGCGCTTGGATTCCGTGACAAGCATCTGTGATGCGCCACACTCATCAATCACGTCGATTGCCTTGTCCGGCAACTTGCGGTCGTGAATATAACGCGCGGAAAGCTCAACGGCGGCTTTGACGGCCTCGTTGGTGTATTTCAATTTGTGAAATTCCTCGAAATAGGGCTTCAGACCCTTCAGTATCTCGATAGCATCGGGAATGGTCGGCTCGTTCACGTCGATCTTCTGGAACCGGCGCACCAAGGCGCGGTCTTTCTCGAAGTGCTGGCGGTATTCCTTGTAGGTCGTGGAGCCGATGCAGCGCAAAGTACCTGCCGCAAGCGCAGGCTTCAGGAGATTGGAGGCATCCATGGAGCCCCCCGAAGTGGCACCCGCACCAATCACGGTATGGATCTCGTCAATAAACAGGATCGCCTTGGGATGCGCTTCGATTTCCTTCATCACCTGCTTCAGGCGTTCCTCGAAATCGCCCCGGTAACGCGTACCCGCGAGTAGCGAACCCATATCAAGCGAAAACACCGTGGCATCTACCAGAACATCTGGCACTTCCCGGTTGATGATCTTGCGTGCCAAACCTTCTGCAATGGCTGTCTTGCCCACGCCGGGATCTCCGACATAAAGTGGATTATTTTTTGAACGGCGGCATAGAATCTGGATCGTACGGTTGACTTCGCTCTCACGCCCGATGAGAGGATCAATCCGCCCATCCTTTGCCTTCTTGTTGAGGTTGACGCAGTAACTGTCTAAAGCACCTTCCTTTTTCTTGTTTGAGCTATCGCCATTCTTGGCATCGGACTCTTCTTCCTCTGCTCCACGCGCCGGTTTAGCTTCAGACAGGCCTGCCCGCTTGGCGATTCCGTGGCTGATGAAGTTTACGGCATCGTAACGGGTCATATCCTGCTCTTGCAGGAAGAAAGCGGCATGGCTTTCGCGCTCGGCGAAAATAGCCACCAACACATTGGCGCCCGTCACTTCTTCGCGGCCTGATGACTGCACGTGAATCACAGCGCGCTGGATAACCCGCTGGAAACCTGCCGTTGGCTTGGCTTCGTCCTTGCCACCATGCGTAAGGCCCTCAAGTTCGGTATCGACATAGTTTTTCAATGTCCGGCGCAAGGCCTCGATCTCGACATTGCAGGCGTTCATGACGGCCGCAGCATCGACATCATCGATCAGTGCCAGCAGGAGATGCTCCAGCGTAGCATATTCGTGGCGGCGCTCATTGGCGAATGCCAGAGCCTGGTGCAGGGCTTTTTCGAGATTTCGAGAAAAAGTTGGCAAGATATCCTCACTTCTTTTCCATGATGCATTGCAAAGGATGCTGATTCTTGCGGGCGTAGTCCATGACCTGTGTCACTTTTGTTTCCGCAATTTCATAGGTGAAAACACCGCATTCACCAATTCCCTGATTGTGCACATGCAACATGATTTGTGTAGCGGCCTCACGGTTCTTGTTAAAGAACCGCTCCAGCACATGAATTACAAATTCCATCGGTGTGTAGTCGTCGTTCAAAAGCAGCACCCGGTAAAGACTGGGCCGCTTGGTCTTGGGCAGCGTCTTGGCTATGACAGCCGTACCAGATCCATTGCCCTGGTCTGGTCCACGCCGACGCTCACTGGCGCGGGGCGGCTCATTTTTCATCAAGTCAGACTTCACAACCGGCCAACCCCATTCGTCCCGTTATTTGCCCTTTGCAAATCAGTTCCGGGAGAATTGCTTCCACTCACTATCAAGTAGGAAGCCTGAACGGATTGCAACAGAGGGCGCAATGAAAAAGCATAAAACAAACGCAAAAACAAAAAACCCGGCACGAAGCCGGGTTTCCTGTTCGCTGCAAGGCAGCGGATTAGCAGGCCAGATTATTTGGCAGCAGCTGTCTTGGCTTTGGTGAAAGCAGCTTCAACAGGCTTCATCGCATCCTTGACGAAATCGCTGTAGAGGGTTCCGAGCTTTGTTGCCTGGGCAACGAAGCCTTCGTAGGAAGCCTTTGCGAATTCAGTGTTGAGTTCGACAGCCTTGTCGAGTGTCTTCACGGCGAAGAGCTTCTCAGCATGGGCAGCGTTGGCTTCGTAGGCCTTCTTGGCGTAATCTGTACCTTCGGTTGTGACGGTCTGGGCATTCTTGGTGAATGTGCCGAATGCCTTGGCAGCGGCGTCCATGTTGTCTTTGGCGGTCTTCTGGAAATCTTCAAAAGATGGGTTCATTGTCGTGGCTCCGAGGTTTGGTGAACGGGAAACTGTCTGCTTGGGATCGCAGTTCGCGTTCCCATGAGTCGAGTTATGTTGCACTGCACAATAAATGTCAAGCATAATGGTGCATCGCACAATTGCATAGCTGATCTGATGCCAATGCAAGGGGTGGACGGTTAACAGTCACAAATCTATTGGCGAAGAATCTTCGTTATTAACCGAGCGCTAACCGCAAGACGATATCCTTCAGGGATGTGACGTTCGGGCAACGCTTGTCGCCTTTGCTCACGCAGTGTGTTGTGTTTTTAAAAGTGTGAGTTGCGTAATGTTTGCGTTGGCGTTTCGGCGGCATGTGTCGTCCCTGATCACCCTTGCCGTCCTTGCTGCAACTGTTGTTGTCGCCACCGTTGACACCGCGGATGCCGCAAGACGCAAGCGGGGTGGCTATGCCCCACCCTATGCCTCAATTGTTATCGACGTAAACAGCGGCAAGACACTGCACGGTGTCAATCCTGACGCGCCGCGCTTTCCTGCCTCAGTCACCAAGGTGATGACACTTTACATGCTGTTCGAGCAGCTTGAGCGCGGTCGCTTCCAGCTGGATACTCCCTTACGTGTTTCGGCATTTGCAGCGCGGCAGGCTCCTTCCAAAATTGGCTTTGATGCTGGCGAGACCATCGAGGTCGAAGAGGCCATCAAGGCACTGGTTACAAAATCGGCCAATGATGTGGCTGTGGTTGTTGCGGAAGCCATTGGTGGCGATCAGGATACTTTCGCCGAGATGATGACCCGCAAGGCGCGGTCCATTGGCATGAAAAGCACAACCTTTCGCAATGCATCCGGACTGCCTGACCGTGAGCAGGTGACCACAGCGCGCGATCTGGCCCGGTTGGGACAGGCGGTTCACGACAGGTTTCCAAAATATTGGCGCTACTTCCAGACGCGCAATTTCGAATTTGCTGGTCGCAATTACCGCAACCACAACAAGCTGCTCGGCCGGGTGGATGGTGTGGATGGCATCAAGACAGGCTTTACGCGCGCCTCCGGGTTCAATCTCCTGACATCGGCACGGGATGGCAACCGCCACCTCATTGCAGTCGTCCTGGGTGGCCGCTCCGGCCGTATCCGTGATGCACAGATGGCATCACTGGTCGAAAACCATCTGCCTCGCGCCTATGCCGGTGCCCGCACCGCGCCTGTGTTTGCTGAGGTCCGCACGGAGGAGCCAAGCCGTGTTGCCGTGCTTCAGCCAGAACCGGCCCGTCGCGAGATAAAGGTCGATGTCGTGAAAGCCGAGCCTAAACCTGAGCAGCGCGTTGTTGTTGCCAAACTTGAACCCAGAGCCACTGAACCGGTGAAAGCAGCGCCGGTTGTCATATCACAGGCAGATATCAAGCGTCTGGCAGTTGCCAATGCCACACCCGAGATCAAACCCGCTGCTCAGGTTGCAGCACGCGCCAACACACCTGTGACAGCCTTTGCACCGACAGCACCGCAGCCCGGACCACAATTGCGCTGGACAACCGGCGCGCAACCCGTTGCCTCAGCCAAGTCAGCACCCGGACGCCCCGGCAAGCAGGCAGCGATGACAGTGGCACAAATTGACCCTGTAACAACGGCAAGCGTTTCCCCGCCGGCAAGTAATCGCAGCGGCTATATCATTCAGCTTGGCGCCAGCGATAACGAGGGCAAGGCCCGCGCCATACTTGATCAGGCCAAAACCAGGAATAAGCTGGTTCTCGCCGAAGCCGATGCCTTCACCGAAAAAGTCCAGAAGGGTGACGCCACCCTTTTCCGGGCCCGGTTTGGTGGCTTTGATGACAACAAGGAAGCCAATGCTGCCTGCGGTGCATTGAAGAAGACAGGGTTCAACTGCTTCGTGCAACGGATCTGACAACACCTATCACCGTTCAAACAGGAACGTTTTACCAAGTAGCGTGCTTCAGGAGTATCGGGATGACAACGCAAAGATGGTTCCAGAAGGAAACAGCGGTTGTGAAGCGCAAGGCACTTGCAGGCCTTTCCGCTGGCTCACAAACGGCGAAACCCTCTGAACTGAGTTCACTGGCTGCACGCCTGCGCCCGCATGAACTCATCGCAATGCTGACCCATCATTACACCCGTGTACGCGCCCGCAGTTTGCCCAAAGTCAAGACCACGCTCTCTGTGAACACACCCAAGGGCAAGGCAGCCGTGATCATCAGCTTTGGTTGATACCTCAGGGATTATATAAATAAAGAAAGGCGCGACCGGATCATCCCGTCGCGCCTTTTCCATCTTAGAGCTGAAATTTACTGAGGAACCTTATCGTCAATGCCTTGCACATAGAACATCATGCCAAAGACCTGCTCGTCGGACAAGCGATCGCCGCCCTTGCATTCGATGGTCTTCCCGGTCTGATCTATGACAGGGCATTTGAAGGCGTCCATTGTGCCAGCCCGCAGCGCAGCTTCTGTCGTTTCTGCCATCTTCTTCACATCATCCGGCACGTTCTTGTATGGGCCCATGACAACCTTGCCCTTGGCCAGTCCATCGAAGGTGTCCTTGGATTCCCATTTGCCTTCAAGCACGGCGCGGGTGCGCTCGATATAATAGGGGTTCCAGTCATCGATGATCGAGGTCATCACGTGATTGGGTGCAAAGCGGCTCATATCAGACGCCTGACCGAAGGACAGGACATTGCGCGCCGATGATGCCTGCACAGGAGCCGGACTGTCAGTGTGCTGAGTTATGATATCAGCCCCTTGATCCATCAGCACCTTGGCTGCATCTGCCTCCTTAGGAGGATCGAACCAGGAATTGGCCCAGACGATCTTGATCTTGACCGCAGGATTGACAGACTTCGCTCCAAGATAGAACGCGTTGATGCCCGCAATCACTTCGGGAATCGGGAAAGCACCGACATAGCCGATGGTATTGGATTTCGTCATCTTGCCAGCCATCTGCCCGATAATATAGCGGCCCTCATGGAACTTGGCTGAATATGTGGCGACGTTTGGCGCGCGCTTGACGCCCGTGGCATGCTCGAATTTTACATCGGGATAACGCCGAGCAACCTTGAGTGTCGGCTCCATGTAACCAAACGAGGTAGTGAAGATCAATTTGTGACCGGTACGGGCCAGTTGCTCAATGGCACGTTCGCTGTCGTTTTCAGGCACGGTTTCCACAAAAGTGGTTTCAACCTTGCCAGGGAAAGCGGCCTCGATCGCCTTGCGGCCCTGATCATGCTGGTAGCTCCAGCCAAAATCACCCACAGGTCCAACATAGATGAAACCGATCTTGAGTTTTTCCTGCGCCGCAGCGGAGGTTGCCAAGCCGACCACCATGACGGTACCGAGCATGGCTTTGATGAATGACTTCATGGTCTTCTCCCTGAATATGTGACGTCTCAAGATGCAGTTTTCATGCCGCCTCTTTCCTGTCAATGCGGTGAGCAAGCAATGCACCGAAAATGCGTCACCGGTCCGGAATGAACGGCTGCCCAAGCGAGCCCACAGCACCCTGCCCGCGCCTATCCCGCAAGGCGAGCAACACGAGCGCCAGAATGGTGGCGACATAAGGCAATGACGAAAGAAACTGCGATGGCAACCCGATAGCGCCCGCCTGCGCATGGAGTTGCAGCACACTCATCAGGCCAAAGAGATAGGCACCAAAGATCAGACGTCCGATTCGCCCACCGGCAAAAACCACGATAGCCAGGGCGATCCAGCCGCGACCGGCCGTCATGCCCGGTGACCAGAACGGCGTATAGATCAGCGACAGGTAGGCTCCGGCAAGCCCGGCACAAGCGCCACCGAAGAGGATCGCCAAGGTGCGTATCCAGCGCACATCATGGCCGATGGCATGGGCCGAAGCATGGTTCTCGCCTACACCCCGCAGGACGAGACCACCGCGACAGGTGTTCAGCCACCAGGCAATGGCGATAGCGAGCGCAAAGGCCGCATAAACAAACGGATCCTGCCCAAACAGCAGTTTCCCGATGATCGGAATATCAGACAGAACAGGCAACCAGAGCGAGGGAATGGTATCACGCTTCATGCCGATGAAACCGGCACCGATCAGGTTTGCGGCACCAATGCCAAGAATGGTGAGCGCGAGCCCAGCCGCCACCTGATTGGCCGCGAGCCAAACGGCAAATAACGCAAACAAAGCGGAGAGCATCATGCCAGCGCCAATGCCGGACAGGACGGCCAGAAAGGACGATCCTGTAAGGATGGCAACAACAAAGGCCACGCTTGCCCCCATGATCATCATGCCTTCGACGCCCAGATTGAGCACGCCGGAGCGCTCAACCACATGTTCGCCCAGTGCCGCAATCATGAGCGGCGTGGCAGCGGTGATCACGGTGAGGAGAACAAGCAGCCAGAATGGCATGGATCATCTCCCCCAGTTCAGGCGATAGCGCGTCAAGGCCTCGCCACCCAACAGGCAGAAAAGCAGCAAGCCCTGAAAGACGCGGGCAAGATCAAGCGGCAACTTCAGGGCGATTTGCGCGTTCTCGGCACCAATCAGGATCATGGCCATAACAAAAGCGGCAAGGACAATCGCAGGCGGTGACAAGCGCCCCAGAAAGGCAACGATGATGGCGGTGAAGCCATAACCGGGCGAGATCGATGGCTGCAACTGGCCGATCTGTCCCGCGACCTCCGTCACACCCGCTAATCCCGCCAATCCACCCGAAATCAGAAAGCAGACCAGCGTTACGCGGCGCTCGTCAAACCCGCCGAAACGCGCCGCTTTTGGAGCCTCCCCTGTGGCGCGCACGGCAAAACCAAACAGGGTTCTGGACAAGACAAACCATGCGATCGCCGCCGCCAGCAAGCCGAAGATCAGGCCCCAGTGTACTCGTCCGCCCGAAAACAAGACGGGCAATGTCGCCGCAGGGTCAAAATTGACCGTTTGGGGCAGGTTAAAAGCCTTGGGGTCTCTCCACGGGCCACGCACCAGATAATCAAGCAGCAGTTGCGCCACATAAACCAGCATCAGGCTGGTGAGGATCTCGCTGACACCTAGGCGATTGCGCAAGGAGGCTGGTATGGCCGCGTACAGCATGCCGCCCAGCATTCCAGACAGCAACATGAGCGGCAATATCCACCATGCGCCCATGCCGTGGGTGGCAATAGCGACACCGCCACCGCATATGCCACCAAGAACGAATTGTCCCTCGGCCCCGATGTTCCAGCGATCAGCCCGGTAACAAAAGCTCAAGCCGACAGCGATCAGCAGCAGCGGCGTGGCCTTCAACAGTATTTCCTGAAGTGCCCAGCCCTGTGTCAAGGGTTGCACCACATAGACATCAAAGGCTTTGACAGGGGACTTTCCCATCAGCCAGATGACGATACCGCCGATCAGCAGTGCAAGTCCAAACGCCACAACGGGGGTCAGCATTTCGCGCAAAGCGGAGACATTCTCACGCGGGGCGAGTTCAAGCCGCATGGCGCTCTCCTTCCCGCCCGGTTGTCATCAACAGGCCAATCTCCTCGCGCGTCACCGCAGAGGCGGCCCGAACGGTGGTCAATTTGCCGTCATGCATCACAGCGATGCGATCCGCGATCTGGAACACCTCATCAAGGTCCTGCGAAATGACAAGCACGGCTGCACCGGCAGCGGCCAAATCCATAAGGGCCTTGCGGATGTGCTGGGTGGCAGCGGCATCTACGCCCCATGTCGGCTGGTTGACAATGAGCAGGCGTGGCTGGCGCAGGATTTCCCGCCCGATGACATATTTCTGGAGATTGCCGCCTGAAAGACGTCTCGCCTCAGGGTTCTCAGCGCTGGCACGCACATCAAATATCTGGATAACGCGTTTGAGCATCAAGGCGAGATGCCCGCTTTGCAGAATGCCCCATCGTGGAGCGGATTCACCATGTGGCAGATTCAAAACCAGATTATCCTGAAGCGAAGCACGTGGCAGTGTTGCCTGCCCGAGGCGCTCTTCCGGCACAAATGCCGCGCCTGCTTTTCGGCGCTGCGAGATGGAGGTCCGGGTGATATCAGAATCCAGCAGCATGATACGACCCGCTGTGACCTGCCCTTCTTCACCTGACAGTGCCGCGAACAGTTCTTTCTGGCCAGCACCCGCAACGCCTGCAATAGCGACGATCTCGCCCGCATCCAATTGCAAGTCTATGTTTCTAAGCGGCACGCCGTGCACATCATCCGGTTTTACATCAAGGTTGCTGACAGTCATTACAGACTTTGAGGTCTCGCCCTGATGTGGGGATCGCCGCACTTCCTCGACATCACTGCCAACCATCAATGCCGCCAGACTCTGCACCGTTTCGAGACGCGGATCAGCGGTTGCAATTAACTTCCCCCCCCGCAGGATTGTGGCCGCCGAACAGAGGCGCCGCACTTCATCAAGTTTGTGGCTGATGAAAAGGACGCTTGCGCCATCCTCCACCAAGCGCTCCAGAGTCCGGAACAAACCTTCTGCCTCCTGTGGTGTCAGCACCGAGGTTGGCTCATCCAGCACAAGCAGCTTCGGCTTTTGCAGAAGGCAGCGAATGATCTCGATGCGTTGCCGTTCTCCCGCCGAGAGACTCCATACAGGTGCATCAAGCACGATTGCCAGACCGTAGCGCTGCGCCAGTGCTTTCGCCTCAGCGGCCAGTGCCGCGTCCGCCTTGGCACAGGGAAGGCCCAGCGCGATGTTTTCGAGCACTGTCATGTTCTCAAACAACGAGAAGTGCTGGAACACCATGGCAATGCCCAATTTGCGGGCCGCCTCCGGATTGGTCATACGCACGGGCTGACCCTGCCAGCAAATTTCGCCTGCGTCGGGCTGCATCAGGCCAAATAGGATTTTGACCAGGGTGGATTTGCCCGCGCCATTCTCGCCCAGAAGCGCATGAATCTGCTGCGGCTGAACTGTCAGCGAAACCTTGTCATTGGCCACAAAAGTGCCAAACCTTTTGACGATTCCGTCAAGTGTCACAAGCGGGGGACGGGATTGATTGGCGTTCACAATGCAATGGGTAAGGATAGGCACAGGAATGTAAAGCGCCCTCAGCCCGAGATAGCCTTGATCCACACCTTGTTGTCATGAAAGGGCGCACCGCCAAAGGGTGCAACCTGCGAGGCATCCGTCAATGTATTGATGCCCTTGCCGCCCTTGTGCGTGGCATTGGGGTGAATGCCCTCGGCAACAACCACGCCTCGCTGCACCCCTGGAAACGCCCTTACGGCAAGCACGGTTTCTCCCCTTGGGGAACCAACCATCACCTCGTTGCCATCAGCAAGCCCGAGACTCTGCACATCATCGGGATGCATCATCAGAGACGGCACGCCCTCACGTTTTTGCGATCCCGGCGTTTCGGTGAAGCTGGAGTTCAGGTAGCTGCGGGACGGAGAGGTTGCCAACCGAAACGGATGCCCCTTGTCAGGCAATTCGTTCACCGCCCAATGATCAGGCAATGTCGGCATATCCTGCCAAGGCCCCATCATGCCATCTTTAGAATAAGGCACCTTCTGCCAATCCGGCTTGAAGCGAAATTTGCCATCCCGGTAGGCAAAGCCATTGATATAATGCGCCGTATCAAACGAAGGCTGACATTCAATCCACTTGTTCGCTTCAAGCTCTCCCAAGGTGCCCCAGCCGGATTTCTGTAAGGTTTCATCAATGATTGCTTTGGGCGTCATGCCAAAACCGCGGTGCTGCGCCCCCACGCGTTCGGCAATCGCCGCGATGACATCGTGGTTGTTACGGCATTCACCGGGTGGTTCGATCATCTTGCCGCCCATCATGATGTGCATGTGACCACCACCGGTATAAAAATCATCGTGCTCCATAAACATCGTGGCAGGCATCAGGATGTCAGCATACTTCGCTGTCTCGGTCATGAACTGCTCATGCACCGCCACAAAGAGGTCTTCTCGGGCAAAGCCCTGTTTCACCAGTGTCTGTTCGGGGCAAACACTGACAGGATTGGTGTTCTGGATCAGGATCGCCTTGATCGGCGGGCCGTTTCTGAGTGCAAAAGCATCACCTGTGAGGATGCGCCCGATGGCAGACTGCTCCAGTTTGCGCACCGTTGGATCAAGGACATCCAGCCCTTCGATCAAGCCGGTATGCAGATGATAAATCCCGCCATTGTTGTGAAAAGCGCCGCCACCCTCATGTTGCCAGCAACCAGTGACTGCCGAAATACACAAGGCCGCATGCATGTTGCTCGCACCGTTACGCTGGCGCGAGAAGCCATAGCCAAGACGGAAATAGGTCTTTTTCGTCCTGCCAACGAGATGCGCGAAGGCCTCAATCTCGGCAACGGTGAGACCTGTGATTTCCGCCGCCCATTCTGGCGTGCGTGTAGCGAGATGTGCTTCCAGTTCATCGGGGCAATCGGTGTACTTTGCCATATAGTCCCGGTCAGCCAAACCATCGCGGAACAACACGTGCATCACAGCGCAGGCCAGTGCGCCATCTGATCCAGGCTTCAACAGCAATGCCATATCGGCCTGTTTCATGGTGTCATTCATGTAGATGTCGATGGCGACGATCTTCGCCCCGCGCTCTTTACGGGCGCGGATGGCGTGGGTCATCACATTGACCTGTGTTGCCACGGCATTGGTGCCCCAGATCACGACGCAATCGCTCTTGGCCATCTCACGCGGATCAACGCCCGCGAGCTTGCCAGTGCCAGCCATGAAGCCGCCCCAGGCGGTGTTGATGCAGATTGTCTGGTAAAAACCGGAATACTTCTTGGTGTGGCGCAAGCGGTTGATGCCGTCACGCATCACGCGGCCCATGGTGCCCGCGTAATAGTAGGGCCAGACACTTTGTGCGCCGAAGTCCGCCTCGGCTTTCAGCATGGCCGCTGCCACCGTATCCAGCGCTTCATCCCATGAAATGCGCGTGAATGCGCCTGAGCCTTTGGGACCGGTCCGCTTCATGGGGTACATCAAGCGATCTGGATGATGCACCCGCTCGCCGTAGCGCGCCACCTTGGCGCAGATTACGCCTGCTGTGTAGCTGTTGTCCTCGGACCCGCGCACACGGGAGATGGTTTTTACGCCTGTAGCAATGTCTTCGCGGACCTCGACATCCAGCGCACAGGCCGACGGGCAGTCGTGCGGACAGACGGAGGGATGGGTGGTGGTGCGGAAAGACTGAGGCAGGACGGGCGCGTTCATGTGACGACTATGACGCGGGTTACCTCAAAGGGAAAGAGAGGTAAAAGCAAACCCCTCGTCTGCCCAGCCCGTTATCCCGCCGATCATCACCTTCACAGGGCGGTTCAACAGCGCCAGCCGCAGCGCGGCCTTGTCGGTGCCGTTGCAATGGGGACCGGCACAATAGACCACGAACAATGTGCCTTCCGGCCATTCAGCCATCTTGCGCTCGGTCATCTTTCCATGAGGCAAGTTTATTGCATCAGGAATATGGGATTGGGCAAAAAGTGCAGGTCCACGCACATCCAGCAGCACGAAATCAACAACGCTGCGGCTCATGGCGTCATGGACATCCCAGCAATCAGTTTCAAACGACAGGCGGCGACTGTAGTGAGCTGCGACTTCCGCAGAGGCCGCAAATGGCGTGACGGTTACATTGCTGTTCATAACGTTTCTCCAGATCAGAATCTGAAAATGACACCGAAGCTCCACAATTGAAATTGGCAGGATTGCCATATATCGTATAGATCATGCCAAAACTTGAACGTGACAGACAACAGTTGACATCCGCGCCGCTTGTGGTCGCCCTGGCCTATGACCAGCTCTGCACCTTCGAGTTTGGGGTGGCCCATGAAGTGTTCGGATTGGAACGCCCGGAAATGGGACCATCCTGGTATCGCTTCAAGGTTGCATGCATCGAGCAGGGGCCGCTGACAGCGGCAGGAGGCCTGCAGATAGTCGGCGATGGCGGACTGGAGCTGCTGGAACAGGCCGATCTGATCATCATTCCCGGCTGGCGGGGGATTGATGCGCCCGTCCCGAAACCTTTGTTGCAGGCATTGCGGATCGCTCACAGGCGCGGCGCAAGGCTTGCATCACTCTGTTCGGGTGTGTTCGTCCTCGCAGCCGGCGACTTTCTTTCCGGCAACCGTGCAACAACCCATTGGCGCTACACCGCCGCGCTGTCCGAACGGCATCCCGACATCACGGTGGAGCCGGACGTCCTGTACGTTGATAGCGGGCAGATCCTGACGGCGGCGGGAAGTGCAGCAGGGATTGATCTTTGCCTGCACATCGTGCGGCGCGATTTTGGCGCACAAGCAGCCAACACCGTTGCACGTCGATTGGTCGTTCCCCCTCATCGGGATGGCGGCCAGGCGCAGTTCATCCCCCGCCCCGTGCCAAAACCGCGTGAGGGCGCAAGACTTGGCGCTTTGCTTGACTGGAAAGGACAAAATCCCGCAGCCGATCTGTCGGTTGCGGCATTGTCGAGGCGTGCGGGCATGAGCACCCGGACGTTTCAGCGCCGCTTTGAGCAAACCACGGGCCATGCTCCCGGCGAATACATCATTCAGACCCGGATCGAGCGGGCACAATCGCTTATGGAGACCGGACGAAATCTGCCTATGGATGATGTGGCTGAATTGTCAGGTTTTGGTTCGGCGGAAGCCATGCGTCACCATTTTCGCAAACGCGCCAGCATCAGCCCGAAAGTCTGGCGCGAGCGGTTCGGCGGAGACGCGCTGCAAACGGGTTGAAAACCGGTTCAGCCCTCAAACACCACCTTGCCGCCGACAATCGTGGCATGCACGCGGCCGCTCAGTTTCGCGCCTCAGTCTTTCACCCGGAGGACTGGCGGATCACATTTGCAATCTGCCCGAATGGCTAAGTCACATAATTAACCGTCTTAAACAGCAAATTGACCGCTCCGGTGATGAGGGGTTGCAGACCTTGATGGTCGAACTCATGGCCTTGCCTGTGCTGCCCGAGCAATCATCTCAACATACGCGCAATAACTTCACAGGCGTCCTGGTTCCGTTGCAGCCAAGCACTCCATTTGGTCAATTGTCGATTTTCTCGACAATCACAGTGTTTGATACACCCGTTGATATTGCCTTGTCCGACTCGCTATTGAGGCTTTTTTTCCAGCTGATGAAGCAACCTGCAAAACACTTTTCAGCATGGTGGAGCGGCGTAGTTAAAAGGGGAAAAACAGCCTTGAACACAATATCTATCGCACATTCTGTCTTTCGGTTTTTGCAGCCG
>JANMLW010000013.1:0-11246 GCA_031372765.1 Hyphomicrobiales bacterium | reverse complement strand
CAATCCGGTGCAGTCCGTTGCCATCATCGCCATCGCGACACGAACACCGGGCCTTGTGGCCACCATGCTGTCTGCGGGCATGCAGGAGCACGAGCGCGGTGTCGGGGGCTGGCACGCGGAGTGGGACACGATGCGCGAATTGCTGTTGCTGACAGGTGCGGCAGCGCTCCACATGCAGAATATGCTGGAAGGGCTGGAGGTCGATACCGACCGCATGCGCGCCAACCTCGAACTCACAAACGGCCTGATCATGGCAGAGCGCGTGACCTTTGCGCTTGCACCAACGCTCGGAAAATCAAAGGCCAAGCTATTCATGGAATTGGCTTGCAAGCAGGCGGTGGCGGAAAAGCGGCATCTCCGGGAAGTGCTGCGCGATGCGCCAGAGGCTAAGGGCCTTGATCTTGACGCGTTGTTTGATCCAGCGACTTATCTGGGTGCATCGGATGTATTTATCGACCGTATCCTAGCGCTTTATGAGGACGAGAAGCAGTATATGTCAGGTGCCTAATTCTATGGTGTCTCGAGGCTCGCCAATGGCGAGCACCTCGACATTAGGATGTCGGTGCCCCTCATGTCGAGGTGCGCAGCGAAGCGAAGCCTCGAGACACCATCAGGATGTGGTTCCAAAAGTGGATAAGGAAACAGTAATGCCCATCAAGACCATCAACGGCGAACCGTTCAACATCCTCGTCGAAGGCAAGGCCGACGCCCCGGTCCTGCTGTTTTCCAACTCTCTTTCATCGAACCTCCACATGTGGGATGCGCAGGCAGCGGCGTTGAAGGACCAGTTCCGCATCATCCGTTATGACAGCCGCGGCCATGGCAAGAGCGTGGCGGACGGCGCGCCTTATTCCATGGCGCAGCTTGGTCAGGATGCATTGGCGATCCTCGATGCCCACAAGGTCGAGAAGGCGCATTTCTGCGGCCTTTCCAAAGGCGGAATGGTCGGCCAATGGCTGCTGACCCACCACCGTGACCGCATCGGCAAGGCTGTTCTGGCGAATACGGCTGCCCAAATGGCCCCGCCGGAACTGTGGAATGGCCGCATCCGGAATGTTTCGAAGAACGGCATGGCCGCGATTGTCGATGCCACCATCGAGCGCTGGTTCACCAAGGGCTTTATGGAGCGCGCAACCAAGGAAATCGACGCTGTGAAAAAGATGATCGCGGCTACACCGGATACCGGGTATTGCGGCTGTTGTGCCGCTATCCGCGATATGGACCAGCGCGAAAGCATCCGGGGCATCACCAATCCCGTGCTGCTGATTTCAGGTGCGCATGATCCCGCCACGACGCCCGCGATGATGGAATTGATGCGCGAGCGGATCAATGGGGCGAAGTGGTTATCGCTTGATGCCGCACATATCTCGAACATCGAGCAGTCTGAGGCGTTCACGAAAGCCCTGCGGGAGTTTCTATCATGACCAAGAACGACGCCAGCCGCGCCCAGAACGGCGAGAAAAACCGCCGCAAGGTGTTGGGAGACGCCCATGTAAACCGCTCGCAGGGCAGCCGCACGGAATTCAACGGCGAGTGGGTGGATTTCATCACGCGCTATGCCTGGGGGGATGTCTGGGACCGGCCTGGGCTCGACTACAAGAAGCGCTCGGTGATAGTCCTGTCAGTCACCACAGCGCTCGGCCGCTGGGAGGAGTTTCGAATCCACGTCAAAGGCGCCATTCACAACGGCCTGACGAAGGACGAGATCAAGGAAGTACTGATGCAATGCGCGGTATATGCCGGTGTCCCAGCGGCCAACACCGCTTTCCACGAGGCACAGAAGGTGTTCGACGAGATGGAGAAGGTTTGACGCCTCACAGCACCTTGTAGCTGCGCCGGTGATAAAGCAGCGCCGCTTCCCCTGTACCGATAGAAACCTTTTTGACAGTGCCAATGACAACCATATGGCTGCCAACGGTTGTAAAATCAGCCAGTGTACAGGTGAAGACCGCCAGCGCATCGGGCAGTGTTGGTAGGCTATTTATACTCTGCCAACCATCGGCTGCAACAAACCGCGCTGCACCCTGCACGCCGGTCTGCCCCGCAAAACGCTCGGCCAGAGATTTTTGTGATGCTGCCAGAATGTTGATGCTGAAGTGGCCATTGATCCGCATGGCGGCAAGCGTACTGCTGGTCTTGTTCAGGCACACCAGCAGACTTGGCGGATTGTCACTGACGGAGGTTACGGCGGTAGCTGTAGCACCTGCCAACCCGCCTGCACCATTGGTCGCGATGATGTAAACAGCACCTGCAACATGGCTCATGGCCTCACGAAAGTCGGAGGTTTGCAAAGTGACCGAAGAAACAGGTTTCATATCAGGATTGATCGTTCTCTTGGCATAACCGGATATCGGCACAAGCAGGCATGCCATCATCCTGTCCGGGTTGTTCAGGAAGGCATCTGCTACAGTGCTTTGCTAACAGAAGCAAAGAATGCATCTGTGAAGGCGGCGGCGCCTTCGCTATCGCCCGCGACAATGCGCTGTATCTGGTCGATGCGCATTTGCACCGCAGGCACGGAATCCCGCAAGGCATGGGACGAGCGCCAGGCTTTTTTGAAATCAACCTTGCTTTCAGAATGCAGGTTGGCAGCCTCTGGCATTTTTGCCGCAAGGCCTATCAGTTCTTCGATCTTGCGATCTGTCGCAAGGTTTCTGTCTATATCTCCCACCCTTGCACATTGCATCAGCAATGCGCCAAGCGCCGTAAGCTCCTGTTTTTGCTTATCTGTGATGAACTGGGCTGCTGCTCGCACCAGCTTTGCCTCGGCTAGCGCAAAATGATGCAATTCAGGTGCTATAAGGCCGGAAAAGGTGGTTGATTCAGTCACTTTATGCAAGCTCCCCGGGTCGATGATGCTCAAAAATGACGGATCAATACGACTTCCTGAGATAGTTCAGAAATTGATTCACGGCTTCAACAGCTACCTTTGCGTCGCCCGCGGCAATGGCTTCAGCCAGCCTTTGACGAAGGCCGGCGGGGATATTGAGGTCCCGCAAGCGGTTATGTGCACACCATGCACGGCGGAACTCCCGTTTGATCTGAACCAGCTTCTCAAAACTGTCGGGTAAATCAGCCGCCTCTCCAATCAAACGCTCCAGTGCACGGTCGGCCCTCATGTAACCTTCCATATCACCCACCATAGCAGAGCGTTTCAGCAGAAGCACGGCACCGCTGATGACCTGCCGCTGTGAAGCCGTTGCCTTGCTGGCGGCAGCATGGGCAAGGGCTGTCTCCAATGGTTCACGCTCCTCCATCCGCAGCATCAACCTTGAGCGATCAAGATCGGCCACAAGAACATCATCACCATCAATAGAAACCAGTCCCGTGCCAACAAACGCCGGCAGAACTGCCTCTACATCGTCAAGTCTTGCCCGCAACTGGAAGGCCAATCTTGCCTTGCTGATCCGTTGGCCAGGCATGAGGCGAGCCAGATCAATCGAATCAGACAAGCGCGCGGAAAGGTCCACCCGTCTTTCTGCAGCAACACTGCCTGAAGCAGTCTGCTCATTCACGTTGCTCATAATGCTGGCCCACACACTTGCACCGGCAGCGCTCTTGCGGCGATGCCCTTGTTGGTATGATCGTTTACACATAAATCATTTACGGATGCATCAAGAGGGATGTCACAAATTGTTTCAATTCCTGATGTGTCTGGTGATGCTTTCTTTAACAAGAAGGCAGAATTCAGAACGATGTTTACGATACCGAACATCATAATAGGATGGTTCGAACGCTGAAACATAGGCGCATTTTCAAGCTATTTATTCCTGCACAGGGGCATGCGGTGTATTTCACCGCGAAATATTCATTTTCCCACACATTATCTGATTTTATCCAGCATTTTCAGATTGAAACACTACTCATGATAGTTTGTGTCTGAAAAGTGTCGACGGCGGATTGATGGAACCGATCACTGCGGGATATGGGTAAAGAAGGGTTGCTATCAGAACCGCTGAATGCTTGCATAAGCGGAGCTGATAGGTCGATGGTTGGGAGACCATCCTGGGGAGCGTTGTATGGAAGTCTTTTTGCAGCAGTTGATCAACGGGATCACGCTTGGCTCGATCTATGGCCTCATCGCCATTGGATACACCATGGTCTTTGGAATCATCGGCATGGTCAACTTCGCTCACGGCGATGTGTTCATGGTTGGCGCATTCGTGGCACTCATCGTGTTCATGATCATGACAGCCTTGGTTGGTGTTGGAGCAGCGGGAATTTTCTTTGCCCTCATCGTCTGCCTGATCGTGAGTGTGGTGATCACCAGTCTTTACAACTGGAGTATCGAGCGTGTCGCATACCGCAAACTGCGTGGCTCTTTCAGGCTGGCTCCGCTGATCTCGGCCATCGGCATGTCCATTCTGCTGGTCAACTTCGTGCAGGTTAGCCAGGACGCACGCAACAAGCCTGTGCAGTCCATTATCGATGGTGGCCTGACAGTGATGAAAGGCGCACGGTTTGACGTCGTGGTGGCCTACAAGGACCTGCTGATCATGGGCGTTACCGCAGTGCTCTTGCTGATTTTCTGGTATCTTGTGCAAAAAACCCCCTTGGGGAGAGCCCAACGGGCATGCGAGCAGGATCGCAAGATGGCAGCCCTGCTGGGAATCAACGTCGATCGCACAGTGTCTATTACGTTTGTCATCGGAGCGGGTCTGGCGGCTGTAGCCGCTGTGATGTGGCTGGTGAAATACAATGTCGTCTCCTACAATGACGGCTTCATCCCCGGCGTAAAAGCCTTCACGGCGGCGGTTCTTGGCGGCATCGGCTCTTTGCCGGGTGCGGTCATTGGCGGATTGCTGATCGGGATCATCGAAAGCCTTTGGTCGGCCTATTTCACAATCGACTACAAGGACGTTGCGGCTTTCACCATTCTGGTCATCACATTGATCTTCCTTCCCCAGGGTATCCTCGGCAAGCCTGAAGTGGAGAAGGTATAATGAACGCTGCCCCGCGTACTGGAATGCCTTCTTCTGGAGAGGTTCCAACACAGTTTGATTTTCCAGCTGCGCTCAAAAGCGCTTTCTGGGCCGCATTGGTGGCGCTGGGGCTGTTTGGCCTTATTGTTGGCCTGAAAACCGACCAGACCATGAACAATGAAATGGTGCTGCGCCCGCGCATCGGCATGCTGGCCACCATGGTAGGTGCCGTGTTCATCGGCAGCCTGTGGCAAAGCTGGTTTTCATGGAACCGGGCACTTGCAGCCGAACGCCGGGAGGTGAAACCCAAAACTGGCGAAGGATTTGCCAGGTTCGAGAAGTATGCCCTGCCTCTGGCTGTGGTTTTGCTGGCTCTTTATCCGCTGATCGTCACAATGACAGCAGGGTCCGGCAGCATCCTGAAATGGGTCGACAATTTTGGCATCCAGATCCTGATCTATATCATGCTCGGCTGGGGTCTGAATATCGTCGTTGGTCTCGCGGGCCTTCTCGATCTTGGGTATGTCGCCTTCTACGCCATCGGTTCCTACACCTATGCACTTCTGGCGCAGACCTACGGCTTTTCGTTCTGGCTGGCCCTTCCTGTGGCTGGAGCCATGGCTGGTCTATGGGGTGTTCTGCTCGGGTTTCCCGTGCTGCGATTACGAGGGGATTATCTTGCCATCGTCACTCTGGCCTTCGGGGAAATCATCTACCTCGTCGCCTTGAACTGGAAAGACCTGACAGGCGGCGGTGCCGGTATGTCTGCACCGCGCATCGACTTCTTCGGCATTCCGTTCAATGCCACGGACAAGGGTTTTGCGGCAGTGTTCGGTTTGGAGTTTACGCCGGTCTACCGCACCATTTTCCTCTATTACACTATCCTGCTGCTGGCGATGCTGACAGCGTGGGTCACCTTGCGTCTGAAGCGCTTGCCGATTGGCCGGGCATGGGAAGCGTTGCGTGAAGATGAGATTGCCTGCCGCGCCATCGGCATGAACACCACAAACACCAAGCTGACGGCCTTCGCCATCGGTGCGATGTTCGGCGGGTTTGCAGGAGCCTTCTTCGGGGCGCGCCAGGGCTTCATCACACCGGAGAGTTTCAAGTTTCTTGAATCGGCTCTGATCCTCGCGATTGTTGTTCTTGGCGGCATGGGCTCACTGATGGGCGTTGTGCTGGCGGCAATTGCGCTGATTGGCGGCAGCGAGTTGCTGCGCGAGTTTGACTTTCTTAAACCCATTATTGGCGATGATCCCACCAAGTACCGCATGCTGATTGTCGGTCTTGGCATGGTATTGATGATGCTCTGGAAACCGCGCGGATTGATATCAACCCGTTCTCCATCCATCTTCCTGAAGGAACGAAAAGCCGTATCCTCTGATCTCGTGAAGGAGGGCCACGGCTGATGACGCGTGCTTCCAGTCCTCCCATCCTCAAGGTCGAGCATCTCACCATGCGGTTTGGTGGCCTTGTTGCCATCAATGATCTGTCGTTCACCGCCAATCGCAGCGAGATCACGGCATTGATAGGCCCCAACGGCGCCGGCAAGACCACGGTATTCAACTGCATCACCGGCTTCTACAAGCCAACCGAAGGCCGCATCGGCTTCCGGCATGGCAACGGAGATTTTGACGCCCGGCTTGAAGCCCTGACAGACAGCGACAAAAAGATGGAGATGGCTGGCCAGCAGCGCCTTTTCCTGTTGGAGCGCATGCCGGATTACGAGATTGCCGCAGTGGCCAAAGTGGCGCGCACATTCCAGAACATCCGCCTGTTTTCTGGGTTGACTGTGCTCGAAAACCTTATTGTCGCCCAGCACAACTACCTGATGCAGGAATCGCAATGGACAATTGGTGGGTTGCTTGGCCTGAAACGCTTTAAAATGGCCGAGAAGGACGCGATCGAGAAGGCAAAATACTGGCTCGACAAGACCCGATTGATGGACCGCGCCGATGATCCGGCGGGTGACTTGCCATACGGGGATCAGCGTCGCCTCGAAATCGCCCGTGCGATGTGCACCGATCCGCTCATGCTCTGCCTTGACGAGCCAGCCGCCGGTTTGAACCCGCGCGAAAGTGCCGACCTCAACGCTCTCCTGCTGGCGGTTCGCGATGACCATGGCACGGCGTTGCTCCTTATTGAGCACGATATGTCGGTTGTCATGGAAATATCGGATCACGTCGTGGTACTCGATTATGGCACCAAGATTTCCGACGGCACACCAAGCCACGTGCAGAATGACCCCAAGGTGATCGCAGCGTATCTGGGAGCTGAGGACGAAGACGAATTGCACAGGATCGAAGCGGAGGTTGGACTATGAGCGCCGCTGTCGCAACTGCTGACAATGATCAGAAATTGCCTCGCCCTCTCTTGCAGGTGCGTGGCGTCAAGACATACTATGGCAAGATTATTGCGCTCAAGGGTGTTGATGTCGATGTGAACGAAGGCGAGATCGTGACGTTGATTGGCGCCAACGGTGCCGGCAAATCCACCTTGATGATGACGATCTTTGGCACACCGCGGGCACGTGAAGGGCAAATCATCTATCAAGGCAAGGATATCACCCAGACCGAAACGCATGACATTGCCAAACTTGGCATTGCCCAATCGCCCGAGGGGCGGCGTGTTTTCCCGCGTATGACGGTCTATGAGAACCTGCAAATGGGCTCGTCGGTTGCGGGCATGCAGCATTTCCCGGCTGATCTTGACCGTATTTGCGGTATATTTCCGCGCTTGAAAGAGCGCCTGCAACAGCGCGCAGGCACCTTGTCAGGCGGTGAACAGCAAATGCTTGCCATCGCACGTGCCTTGATGTGCAGACCCAAACTACTGCTGCTGGATGAGCCATCCCTCGGACTTGCACCCATTATCGTGCGGCAGATTTTCGAGGTCATCAAGGAAATCAACCGGACAGATGGCATGACCGTCTTTCTGGTTGAACAGAACGCGTTTCATGCCTTGAAACTGGCGCATCGTGGCTATGTGATGGTCAACGGGCTTATCACCATGACGGGTACCGGCAAGGAACTGCTGGCCGATCCGCGGGTTCGGGCGGCATATCTGGAAGGCGGGAAACACTGATGCAGGGCATTCTTTACGAGGAATCATCGGCATTGCTTTTCCTGTTTGTAACGGGATTGCTGGGCGGACTTGCCGCCTGGCAGATGGGTCGCGCTGTCGCCCTGACATGGCGCCCGTTCGCTATTCTGCCGATTTACGTAGCATTGCTGACGTGCGGCGTGCGGTTTCTGCACTTTGCACTGTTCCAAGGCACTTTGCTCAGCATCCAGTTCTTCATCGTGGATTATGCCGTTCTTTTCCTGGCTGCCATGATCGGCTGGCGCATGCGCCGGGCAGAGCAGATGCGCACACAGTATTCCTTCGCCTTTGATGGCGCGGGCCCTCTATCATGGCGGCGTAAAGTCTCATGATGTGTTTGTACGTTTTCGGATGACATTGGCTTCAAAAAGGGCTTGATTACAGCCCAGAGAAGCCAACTGGCCCTCCAAAACCGCGTCCGGGAGCGGGAAGACCCGGGGTGTACCAATGGGAGAAACCATATGAATCGCAGAAGCCTCCTGGCTGGCCTGGTATTGAGCACCGCTCTTTCCGGCGCAGCCTATGCGCAGGATCTGAAACTTGGCGTACTTGGACCAATTACCGGTCCAAACGCAGCTTTCGGAAAGCAACTATCGGACGGTGCAGCGCAGGCTGTTGCTGACATCAACGCCAAAGGCGGCCTGCTTGGCCGCAAGCTGGTTATTGTCATGGGTGACGATGCCTCTGATCCCAAGCAGGGTGTCTCGGTGGCCAACAAGCTGGTCTCTGAAGGCATCAAGCATGTCGTCGGCCCCTTCAACTCGGGCGTGACACTTCCAGCCTCTGAAGTCTACGCAGAGAATGGCGCCATGCTGATCACACCATCAGCGACCAACCCGAAGATCACCGAGCGTGGATTGTGGAACGTTTTCCGCACCTGCGGACGTGATGATCAGCAGGGTGCAGTGGCAGCCGCTTATCTCGCCAAGAATTTCCAGGGCAAGAAAGTTGCTGTCGTTCACGACAAGACACCTTACGGTCAGGGTCTTGCTGATGAAACACGCAAAGCCATGAACACTGCCGGTATCAAGGAAGTGCTCTACGAAGGTGTCAACACAGGCGAGAAGGACTTCTCGGCTTTGGTCACCAAAATCAAGGCTGCTGGTGTTGACGTCGTTTACTGGGGTGGTCTTCACACAGAAGGCGGTCTGATTGTCCGCCAGATGCGTGATCAGGCTGTTCGTGCAGTTGTCATGTCGGGTGACGGCATCACGTCTGATGAGTTTGCGACCATCGCCGGTCCAGGCGCTGAAGGCACCTTGATAACCTTCCCGCCTGATCCCCGCAAGCGTCCTGAAGCTGCCGCTGTCGTTGCATCCTTCAAGGCCAAAAACATCAACCCTGAAGCCTACACACTCTACACCTACGCAGCTGTGGAATTGATGGCACAGGCGGCAGAAGCGACCAAGTCGCTCGATGCCAAGAAGATGGCCGAGTACATTCGTTCGGGCGTCGCCTTCAAGACCGTTATCGGTGAACTGAAGTTTGACAAGAAGGGTGACATCACCCGTCCTGACTACGTGATGTACACCTGGAAGAAAGACGCAGCTGGCAAGATCACCTACGTCGAGAATTGATTTCTCACGCATTGATCTGAGCTGACGCTCAAACAAGAAAACCGCCGGAGCAATTCGGCGGTTTTTGTTGTCCTAGACCATTTCGCATTGAGGTCGATTTTCGATTGAACGCCTTGTCAGGATGCCTGGCCCAACCCCTCCCCCACTTGTGGCGGGGAGGGAAGATCGAGCGAAGCGGAGATCAGGGTGGGGGGATTATTCAGATAGTTTGAAGCCCCCCACCCCGGCCCTCCCCACCACAAGTGGGGGGAGGGAAAAGATTCAGTGCAAACGCGAAATGGTCTAACCAAGCTTGCCCAACACCGGGAACGTCTCCAGCAGCCAATAGGACGCCGTGGCTATCCCGCCCGTCAGAAAGGCAATGCCGGTCAGTATCAACAATCCGCCCATGACCTTTTCAATTAGCGCCATACGATGCTTGTGGCGGGTAAATAGCCTTGTGAACGGCCCCATGAACAGGGCAGCCAACAGAAACGGAATGCCAAGGCCTAGCGAATAGAGCGCCAGCAGACCCATACCCTGCGTGACGGTGGCCTGGGAGCCCGCAACCGCCATCACAGCACCCAGAACCGGGCCGATACACGGCGTCCAGCCAAAAGCAAAGGCCAGACCCATGACGTAAGCCCCGGCCAAGCCTGCTGGCTTGCCGACCTCCAACCGTGCTTCGCGGTAAAGCAAGCCAATCCGAAACACGCCCAGAAAATGCAGTCCCATGATGATGATGACGATGCCCGCCACAATGCTCAGCGTATCGCCGTAGATGCGCAGCACGCGCCCCATGGATGAAGCCCCTGCCCCCAGCAGCACGAATACGGTGGTGAAGCCCAGCACAAACAGTACGGATGCCATCAGGACACGGGCGGTTGGTCGCGCACCCTCGCCTGTCATGGCCGAGACGCTGGTTCCAGCCATGTAAGCCAGATAGGGCGGCACAAGCGGCAAAACACAGGGGCTGAGGAAAGACAGCAATCCTGCCAGAAATACGCCGGTCAGTGTGAAATCAGGCATGGTCGCTCATTGTCTGCGAGCCGTGCATGGCAAAATGCGCGCCGGTGCGCAACGGGCAAAGGCGTGCCTCACCCGAATGTGTGCGGGCGTGATTTAATGCACCACACGGGCATCAGCCACACTGACAATCCCGACAAGCCCGGTTTCCTGATGCGGTTCATCGAGCTTGGACAGATCAGTCTGCACGCTGATGCCGACACGGTCCCCATTGCGCCAGGCCACGCGGGCGGGCGCAAGGGTGCGGCGGTTGTCGAGCAGAAGCTCGAACTGTTCAGGGATATACGGCGTCTCGCCGAACACCAGCATGGCGCCACGGTCCGACATGTTGCGAACCGTGCAGCACAGGGTGGAACTTCACGCATTGAACACTACGCGGGCACCCAGGAGGCAGCGACGTCTGACATTTTCACGGCGCTCGGTCATGGCTGTATCCATTCAAAACAATTGCTGTTTGATGGATTACACTGGTCAAATTTAACCAGACAGTTTTACCGGCTGTTAACCTTAATTGCTGCCAGAACTACTGAATTGTATAAGGTTTTTTTGAAAAAAAGGCAGAACAACCAACGTCCCACTATCCACGTGCGGGGAGAAGTATACTCTCTGCGCCCATCACACAAATGACCTGTCCGCCCGG
>JANMLW010000284.1:0-8991 GCA_031372765.1 Hyphomicrobiales bacterium | reverse complement strand
GTCGTGCCGCCCTTGCCGGGCGAAGTGCCACCGACGACTTTGGTTCCGTAGGCAATGGCCTGCTCCGAATGGAAGGTGCCATTTTTGCCGGTGAAGCCCTGCGTGATGACTTTGGTGGACTTGGTGATGAGGATGGACATTTAAATGAGCACTCCAGAGCGCTGACGAGAACGCTTCGTTTCAAAGAACAAGATAAGAGTTGAGAGCAGTGACACAAGGCATGCGGCGAACATCGCATATGCGGCAGGAGGTGGTCCGACGAAGATGACGCCAGGTGCGCAATACTCGGAATTGGCCCCGAAATTGGCGCACATGTTGGACCACTCAACGAGCTGCGACACCAGCTTCAACCCTGCAAAGACTGCAGCTGCGAAACCGACCAATATTCCCAAGCGGCGGCTCCAGATGGCAGCGACAAGCCACGGCAAAATTGCCGTCGCGACAACCCCGCTGATGATCCACCAGAGCAGCGTCACAGCGCTCACCCAACCTTCTTCACAGCAGCGACAATCTTCTGGGCAGCGTCATCAAGATCATCGGCTGAAATCACGTTCAGGCCGCTCTCATTGATGATCTTCTTGCCCTGATCCACATTGGTGCCCTCAAGGCGAACCACCAGCGGAACCTGCAAGCCGACTTCCTTCACAGCGGCAATAACGCCTTCCGCGATGACATCACACTTCATGATGCCGCCGAAGATGTTGACGAGGATGCCCTTCACGTTGGGGTCAGCCGTGATGATCTTGAAGGCCGCCGTCACCTTTTCCTTGGAGGCGCCGCCACCGACGTCGAGAAAGTTGGCAGGCTCCATGCCGTAGAGCTTGATGATGTCCATCGTCGCCATGGCGAGGCCTGCGCCATTGACCATGCAGCCGATGGTGCCATCAAGCGCGATATAGCTGAGGTCGTACTTGGAAGCCTCGATTTCCTTGGCATCCTCTTCCGTCAGGTCACGCAATTCCACCATATCAGGGTGCTTGTAGAGAGCGTTGCCGTCAAACGAAACCTTGGCATCGAGACACTTCAGGGTGCCTTCCTTGGTGATGATGAGCGGATTGACCTCCATCATCTCCATGTCCTTGGCCATGAAGGCCGTATAAAGCTGCGTGATGACGACGCCGGCCTGCTTTGCGAGATCACCGGTCAGGCCAAGCGCCTTGGCAACCGTGCGGCCGTGATGGGGCATGACACCGGTCGCAGGATCAACCGAGAAGCTGATGATTTTTTCGGGTGTATCGTGGGCCACCTTCTCGATGTCCATGCCGCCCTCAGTCGAGACAACGAACGAGACACGCGAGGTAACGCGGTCGACGAGCAGCGAGAGATAAAACTCTTTCTCGATGTCCGAGCCATCCTCGATATAGAGGCGGTTGACCTGCTTGCCGGAAGGGCCGGTCTGGATTGTCACCAGCGTGTTGCCGAGCATCTCCTTGGCGTGTTTTTCAACATCGTCGACCGAGAAAGCCAGCCTTACGCCGCCCTTGGCATCGGCTGGCAGTTCCTTGAACTTGCCCTTGCCGCGGCCACCAGCGTGGATTTGGCTTTTCACCACATAAAGCGGGCCCGGCAACTTCTTGGCAGCCTCAACCGCTTCCGCCACCGTCGTTGCAGGAAAACCCGCTGAGACATTGGCCCCAAAGCCCTTGATGACGGCCTTGCCCTGATATTCATGGATGTTCATGCGGTAAATTCCTTTGGAATGGCTGTGGGCAATCGGCAACGGACAGCAGGAGAAGCAGATGATTGCCTGCCGCCTACGCCCTTATTTCAAGGCGGGATTGACGCTCTTGCAGGCATCAATAAGCGTGGTGACTGACGCCACCGACTTGTCCATCATGGCTTGCTCGTCCTTGTTGAGGCGCACCTTGACGACACGCTCGACACCCTTGTCACCGATGACAACCGGCACGCCGATGAACAGGTCCCGCACGCCGTACTCGCCCTTGAGATAGGCGGCGCAGGGCAGAACACGCTTCTGATCCTTGAGATAGCTTTCAGCCATCGCGATTGCGGAGGCCGCTGGCGCATAGAACGCCGAACCGGTTTTCAGCAGGTTGACGATTTCGCCGCCGCCCTTGCGGGTGCGCTCGACGATCTGATCCACCTTCTCCTGGGTGAGCCACTTCATCTTGACCAGATCAGGCAATGGCACGCCGCCAACGGTCGAGTAGCGCACCAGCGGCACCATGTCATCGCCGTGGCCACCAAGCACGAAGGTATGGATATCGCGGATGGAAACGCCGGTCGCTTCTTCAAGGAAATAGGCCATGCGGGCGGAATCCAGCACGCCAGCCATGCCGACGATCTTGTTGTGCTTGACGCCAGAAAATTTCTGCAACGCCCAGACCATGGCATCCAGCGGGTTGGTGATGCAGATGACGAAAGCCTTGGGGGCATGTTGCTTGATGCCCGCACCAACAGCTTCCATCACTTTCAGGTTAATACCGATCAGGTCATCACGGCTCATGCCTGGCTTGCGTGGCACACCAGCGGTCACGATGACCACATCTGCACCTTCAATATCCTTGTAATCGTTGGTACCCTTGTAGAGAGCATCGTAGCCATCAACTGCTGAAGCCTCGACCAGATCCAGACTTTTGCCCTGCGGAATACCTTCTGCGATATCAAACAGGACGATGTCACCCAGTTCTTTCATGCCGGCAAGATGAGCGAGCGTGCCGCCGATCTGGCCTGCACCGATAAGAGCGATCTTCTTGCGTGACATGGTGAACCTCTTGGTTTTTCGCGAACATGGCAGGATCGACCGTTGCGGGTCGATCTTGTTGAAGTGACCGGCTCATGGCGCAGTCATAACCCGGAATCAAGACAGTGATATGTGCTGAAATGAATCGCATCGTACAAAATTATGCTGCTTGCAGCATATAAAAGATCGAATATGATCTGCAAAAACAATATGTTATATGATTAACAGGGTATGTTTACCCTAGCACGGTCACACTTTAGAATACATAACAAATAAGATTTTTTGTCATTTGTTATGTATTTTTCATCTGTTATCGACGCTTCGTGAGGCTCAACACAGCGGCTTCAATCACCCGCTCGAGCCTGTCGGTCAGCGTTGATGGGTCATCCTGGTCAGCCAGAATCGACACCGGATCCGTGAAACGCCAGCATGAATCCAGCAGCAACGCCTGCGCACGCGCACGGTCTGACATCGAAATGACACCGGACAGGATGCCCTCGTCAAGCACACGCTCAAAGGCTTTCCGCAACCGCGCACGGTGCTTGCGCGAAACCGCACGGCTGGCCGACGTCGCCTCCACGAAGGCACTGAACAAGGCCGGCTCCATGTGCTTTGCTTCGCGGTAGGCGCGGCTTATGGCCGAGATCATGCGTTCCAGTTTATCCGGCACGGGATCGGGCGCGCCAACCACCATTTCGATCATTTCTTCCAGCGGCTTCAGCCAGTTGGTAATCAGCGCATCGACCAGTGCGGTTCGAGAGGTAAAATACCGATATATATTAGGATGTGTCATGCCTGCTGCGTCGGCCACATCCACAACCCGAAAGCGGGCCAGGCCGAATTTGCCCAGATGCTCACCTGCTGCAGCAATGATCCGTGCCTTGGGGCTGTCATCGGCTGTCATCATTCAGGTTTCCACGATGCCGGAAAAATCCACCTTGCCAACACGACCATGGGGTGCCGACAGATAGGCTTCCGAGCGCATCTCGATCAGCCGCGATACCGTACGGTCAAACTCGAACATCTCCCGCCCTTGCGTAGCATGGTATAGCGCATTTGCTTCCGCTGCAGCCGAGGCGATCAGCTTGACATGATACTCATAAAGAACATCGATCAGGATGATGAACCGCTTCGCTTCATTCCGTCTGGTATAGTCCATGACCGGGATATGATCGACGATCACCGTGTGAAACGAGCGCGCCACCATGATGTAATCCAGCGCACCCAGGGGCCTGTCACAAAGATCTGCGAAATTGAACCGGGCCACGCCCTGGGCTGCGGCAGGAACAGGCACTTTGCGCGTGCGCACAACCAGCTCGCTCGGGTTGGCAACGGCATTGCCCGTCAATTTGCGCCAGACCGCATCAAGTGCCGCCTCGGCAACGCTGTCTGCCGGAACCAGAAAGACCGGCGCACCACCCAGCATTTCCAGGCGATAATCGGTGCGGGCTTCCAGCCGCAGCACATCCATGTGTTCCTGCAAGGCCGAAATAAAGGGCAGGAAGAGCGCCCGGTTCAGGCCGTCGCGGTAAAGGTCTTTCGGATCGACGTTCGAGGTCGCAACCACCACCACACCCTTCGACCATAAAGCAGCAAAAAGCCGCCCAAGGATCATCGCATCGGCGATGTCGTTGACCGTAAATTCGTCAAAACACAGAACCCAGGCTTCTTCTGCCAGTGCCTCCGCAACCGGCTGGATAGGATCGTTGCCCTTGACCATGCCTTCCTTGGATTGCTGACGCCAGATGTGTACCCTGTCATGCACATCCGCCATGAAATCATGAAAATGCACCCGCTTCTTGCGCTGTGCAGGTACGTAGCTGAAAAACATGTCCATCAGCATGGTTTTTCCTCGCCCGACATCCCCCCAGATATAGAGACCCTTCACGACGGCAGCGGGCAGATGCGTCTTGCCAAACAGCCAGCCCAAGGCGCTCGATTTGCGGGCGAGCCGCTTCTCGCCGATTGTCTCCACCAGCGCGCTGAGTGTCTGGGCCGCGGAAGCCTGCGCGGAATCAGCCTCCAGATGGCCAGCTTCCACCAAGGATTGATAGCGAGAAGACAGAGTGGGCAAGGCACATCCCGTTAAAACACAAGGGTTCTCTGCCTCTATCTTGCCACAACGACCTTCGCAACGCCTCACAGCTTTGTGAGGAGTGATCACGCATCCAGAAAACAGTGATCACGAACGCTATGCATAATCAGTGGCATTACAACATCTACCATGCACAAGCGCTGCATCTAAATTCTATCACGTTGATATCATTGACTTAACGCTCCACATTTCTGCCGCAATACGTTCACGGAGCCGTGAGATCGCGTGCAACACCGGCACGTCATTTGAGCTTGAACGCCGTGAAGCCCATCTTCTGGTCATCGACGGAGGCACCAACGCTTTCGCTGATTTAACCGGGCAGCAGAATTATTCGCACTGCCCACACAACAGGAAGATCACGATCATGCGCAATTCAATCAAGACATTCGTTGCCGCTGCTGCCCTTGTCGGTGGCCTTGCTTCCGCAAACGCCGCTCAGGTGACAATGCCGTCGTCTCTGGAGAATACCTCCGCAGTCCAGAGCTTCAACGCGATACCCACAGCAACCATCACCAGCGCGTTTTTGAACTCCAACCGTCAATCAGCTGATGCAGTGCGTGTTTCCACCAACACGACCTACAATGCGCAGGACCCGGCCCGCGGCGTTAACAGCGGCCGTTAATCCCGTCCGATACATCTGCCCATGGTGCCTTCAACGCACCATGGGCTGAATGCAAATCTCAGCTCGCTGTCATGAACAGATCATCGACCGGAACCTGAAACAGCGTGGCCAGACGGTTGGTTTCCGCAGCCATGCCGATCACGCCAGCCAGTTCCATATGCTGGGCTGGCGTCATGCCCTTGGCGCGTGCCGCCGCCGTATGCGAACGCACGCAGTATTCGCAGCCCTGCACGGTTGAAACAGCGACATAGATCAATTCCTTGGTCAGCGGATCAAGCGCTCCCTTGCCCATGACCTGCCTGACGCTCTCCCATGTGCGTTTCAACAGCACGGGATCATGCGCCAGCGCACGCCAGAAATTATTGACGAAGTCCGATTTCCGCAGTGCCCGGATGTCGTCGAACACGGCTTTGGCTTGGGGCGAAAGTTCATGGTCTTGCAGCAGCGGGACGGTGGACATGCGTGCTCCTGAGTGAGTAGCTAAACTATGTCACCGCAAAGAGCGATGTCCACAGCAATCCCCGCAATTGTTCTGATTGCAGACCTGCATATAGCTGAAAAGGAATGGCGGAGAGAGAGGGATTCGAACCCTCGGTACAGTTGCCCGTACACACGCTTTCCAAGCGGGCGCCTTAAGCCACTCGGCCATCTCTCCGTCGGAGGCGCTTATGGAGGGCGGGGGCGGCTTTGTAAAGCATAGGCTTCAGCGCTTGCGCGCTTTATTCCCGCATTGGCAATTCTGCTCCCTTGCACGAGAAAGAACTGCCAATGGCGCGTCAATTTGCTGTAGAAGCGACGTAGCCCTGGTTTCACAGGCTCTTGAGGCCGCATGCTGCGAACACTTATCCGCATTCTTGGATTTTTCAGCCTCGCCTCCGGCTTCCTTGCCGGTGTGGTGGATGGTACACGCAGCATAGGGTCCGCAGTTCTGGAATGGAGCTCTCTGGGAAACGCCATCGCCTGGCTCTCACCAAAGACGTTCACTCTGCTGGAGGAGTCCGTGCCCCGCCTCATCCACCCACTTGTCTGGAACCCTGTTTTGACAGGCCTTTTCCAACTACCCGCGATCATGACGCTTTTTGCCCTTGGCCTGCTGCTTCTCTGGCTGGCCCGACCAAAATTTGCTTCAATCAGCCCCCGCTCCTGAGAGCATGATCTTGCCTCTGCCCGCTGTCATGGTGCCTACAACGGCCGCATGGGCGTATCCGGCGTGGCGCAGCGCCTCGATACAGGCAAGGGCCCGATCGGGCGGTATGGTCGCCAGCAGACCGCCTGCGGTCTGCGGATCAAACAGGATGGCCAGCCATTCTGGGGAGATCATGGCAGCATGGGTAAGGTGCCGCATAAGGCTACGGTTTTCCTTCAGCAGACTGGAGACATAACCTCTGGCAGCAAGCGCTTGAACACCCGGCACGAGGGGTACGGCGGAGGCATCCAGCATGACGTCCCGATGTGAATCAAGCATCTCCGACAGATGCCCCAGCAGGCCAAAGCCCGTGACATCGGGGGTGGCGGTTGCACCGTGCTGATGCAGGATACCGGCAGCCATACGGTTGGACTGGACCATCGTTGCCAGCATGGCTTCGACCGTTGCAGCGGGTGCCGCCGCCCGCATGTCAGCCGCAAAGACGATGCCTGAGCCCAGAGGCTTGGTCAGCACCAGACAATCCCCCGGCTGGCCACCATGCTTGCCCAGCAGGTCCTTGCCCAGCAGCTCCTTGCCAAGCAGCTCCTTGCCGGAGGGTGCGCCTGCCACCGAAAGGCCAAGCGCCATGACCTCGCCTTCACTGGAATGTCCGCCCACCAGCGGCACGCCTGCCTCGTCCAAAGTTGTCCGTGCGCCCGCCAGCAGCTGGAAAAGGTCTTCGGACACCTTGGCAGCCTTGCCAAAGGGCAAGGTTGCGAGAGCCAGTGCATGATGCGGCATTGCCCCCATGGCATAGATATCGTTGAGGGCATGGTTGGCCGCTATACGGCCAAACAGCCAGGGATCAGCGATGAACGAACGGAACTGATCTACGCTGACCACCAGCGGTTTGCCCCCGTGCCAGTCGACCACCGCCGCATCATCCGGCTTGTCAAAACCCGGCAACAGATGCGCCTTGCCTGTCGTGGGCGGCAAGCGCGCCAGTGCCGTTGCCAGCGGATCAGGGCCGACCTTGGCGGCACAACCACCACAGCGCATGCCATCGTCGGCATCGGCTGCCATGCCCTCAACCGCAAAATTCTCCATGAAGGCGCGGTCGATGCGGTCTTTCCAGCGCCATACCCACGCCCCTTCCAAAGCAAAGAAACGCCCGCGTCCCGCCGCCGCCCTGCCCTCGCCTGTCCGCAGGATGGTGAGGTAATCCTTCTGGGGGGTATAATCCGTCAGCTTGTGACCTTGCGCCGCCGCCATAAGGTTGTGCGCCAGATAAGGCCCCTGCCGCACGGCAAAGACACCTGCCCGCACCCGTGGGTACCCGACGATGCTGGCGCAATCGCCCACGGCAAACACGGCGTCATCATCCAGCACCTGCAAGGTCTGGCGCACGGCAATGCCGCCATTGTCTCCCTTGACCAGATCAGTTGTATACAACCAATCAGGCAAGCGGGCATTGGTCGAGACAAAGGCAACATCATTGGGAATGCGTCTGCCACTCTGACAGACCACGAACCCGGGCTCGACGGCGATGGCTTTATCCCCTTCAACCACAGCAATGCCGGCGCGGGCCAATGCATTCGCCTCATGGCGTTTCAAGCCGGAGTTAAGTTTTGCGGCTAATCCTCCGCCAGCCACAAGCGTTATCTCGGACGGAATGGACGTCAGGCGGCGGTTGCGCTCGAACAGGGCAATCGCCAGCTCGATGCCTGCCGCACCACCACCGATCACCGCCAGACGCGCGGGCCTTGGCAGGGCGCGGACGGCTGACACGGCGCGCTCCAGACGGCCCAGCAGGCCCGCAATGGGCTTGACAGGAACGGCGCGCCCGGCTGCACCGGTAATCTCGCTCAGATCAGGCGTGATCCCGACATTCAGGGCCAGAAGATCGTAGGCAACCGGCGGTCGGTCCTTGAGCAGGATGCGCTTGTTGGCGCGGTCGATTCCCGTGGCTGCCGCATGGATCAGACGCGCACCCGTTGCCCGCGCCAATCTGCCAACATCGATGTGGATGTCATCTTCGGTATAATCACCCGCAATACAGCCGGGCAGCATGCCTGAATAAGGCGCCAGCAGCCGATCCGTGATGATGGTGACGCGGACGCCGGCGACAGGGTTCATGCCGAACTGGCGCAGCACCTGCACATTGGCATGGCCCGCACCCACCAACACAATGTCCGTCTCAACGGGGTGGAATGCTGATTGGGACTGTTGCGGACGCATCATATCTGGATACGCGAAAAAAGCCGGAAGGAAAGCAGGAAGGAAGTGAATGTGGCCTTACGCAACGCGCAATTACTTCACACGCTCTCCGGGATAGACACCCCACAGCCGCTCCTGCTGAAGCCAGCCGTCAAAACCCTCTCCTACCAGTCTGCACCAACGGCCGGAACACTGCTCCACGCTGCCGATAACGCCGGGCTGCAACC
>JANMLW010000177.1:0-2968 GCA_031372765.1 Hyphomicrobiales bacterium | reverse complement strand
CTGGTTGATGATGTCCTGCAGATCCTGCGGCACCGAGGATGAGCCGTGCATCACAAGGTGCATGTTGGGCAGTTTGGCGTGAATATCCTCGATGATATTCATCGCGAGAATAGCCCCGTCCGGCTTGCGGCTGAACTTGTAAGCACCGTGCGACGTGCCCATGGCGATGGCGAGCGCATCAACCTTGGTTTCGGCCACAAACCTCACCGCTTCTTCCGGATTGGTCAGAAGCTGGTCGTGAGACAGCGCACCTTCGGCGCCGTGGCCATCCTCGGCTTCGCCCATGCCGCTTTCGAGACTTCCCAGAACACCCAGCTCACCTTCAACCGAGATACCACCAAGATGGGACATTTCCACCACCGTGCGCGTAACACCGACGTTGTAGTCCCAGTCGGCTGGCGTCTTGCCGTCTTCTTTCAGTGAACCATCCATCATCACCGATGTGAAACCGGCCTGGATCGCCGTCATGCAGGTGGCTGGCCCGTTGCCGTGGTCGAGATGCACGCAGACTGGGATATGCGGATAGATCTCGGTAACGGCATCCATCATATGCTTGAGCATGATGTCGTTGGCATAGCTGCGCGCGCCACGGCTGGCCTGAATGATCACCGGCGCATCAACCTCATGGGCCGCCGCCATGATCGCCAGCGCCTGTTCCATGTTGTTGATGTTGAAGGCAGGCACGCCGTAGCTGTGTTCAGCGGCATGATCGAGAAGCTGGCGAAGGGTAATACGGGACATGCTGTTCCTCTGGGCGCATCAGGTTTGTTATGGCGCGTCCTATAGCGCGATGATGCGCCAAGGAAAAGCAGACTTCAGGTGAATGGTGTATGAGTGGGATACCACGCTAACAACAGCATGATGACAAAGGTGCCAAGCGTCTGGCGGCTTAGCAAGATGAATGAGCTACTTTTCAAGGTCCTCGAGTTTAGCGATGCAAAGCTCAATCTCTGCTCGGAACTTAATGGCCGTCTGCAAGTCAAGGTTGAGGTAATTCTTTAGGGATCCATCCGGCCCTGCATAGGCATCGGGCAGCATCAGGAGCGATAGATAGTAGCGCTCGCCATCGACGCTCTTCTTGATGCGTCCCTGCACAAAAGCTTTTGAAGATCGCCCGTACAGCTCTTTTCCTGCATAGACGATGTCACCAAACGCCATATCGGAGACTGAATTGGGCAATAACTTCGCCAAGAGCTTTAGCATTCTAACTCCGCTTCGCTTCCAGCGCCTCGACGCGTTCGACGACTGCCGCCATCTGCTCAGCGAAATCTCCGGCCATGGCTTTGCCAATGACCATCATGCCGGCAACATCACGCCTGTTCTTTCTTGCGATCTCATCGGAATGCGCGAAGCCCTCTCGAACTTCTTTGCGCAAGCTTGAGAGTTCGCTCTGAATCTTGATCAGAACAGCCATGTGTGCATCTTTGATGTTATCACTCATTATTGAGCAATAGCACATAGCCAATAAAGCCTCTAGCCCATGATAAATCAGGGGTTGTTGGAACCTGTTCGTTTCCACACCGTCAGCGTCACATCCGCAACCGGATCAATCATCTGTTTCGCACCCGCTTGCAACCCTGCTGCAACCAATATCTGCTCGGCTGAACGCCCCTGTCCAACACCGCTGAAAACCTTGCGGCCACCTGCCAGCGTGACGCGCTCCGCCCGTGAGAGATGGAACGCTGCAAAACCAATTTTCAGGAACAGATCGAACGCCACCTGACCACCGGGAACAGCAATGCGCTGATCCCGTAGCTTGAGTGCATCAGCAACCTTTGACCATGGCATCTCAGCCGGATTCCACCACCAGCCATCGGGTTTTTCCGTCAACCCGCTGACTTGCCGCGACAGGATGAGACGGCGGCGGCCTTTCACATTTGGCGTTGCTTCGTGGCTGGCCCGCCCCAGTACAACGACTGCGGCAAGGTCCAGCTCTGCCTGAAAATACTGCCAGTCGGCATCATTCATCAGCGATGGCGGCAGCTTGTTCTGCGCATCTGCGATGCAATCCTCGCGGCAGACGATGGCGTATCCGTGGATGTCAAAAGGCATCGTCAAAGATCAGCCCAGCGCCTTGACGCCCGGCAGAACCTTTCCTTCCATCCATTCAAGGAAGGCTCCACCTGCCGTCGAGACATAGGTGAAATCATCGGCAGCACCGGCATGGTTGAGCGCAGAAACCGTATCGCCACCACCCGCCACGGAAACCAACGCTCCGGCCTTTGTGAGCCGCGCTGCTTCCTTGGCAACCGACACCGTACCCGCATCAAACGGCGCAATCTCGAAAGCGCCCATGGGGCCATTCCAGACAAGCGTTTTTGCATTGGCCAAAGCGGCATTGACCGCAGCGACGGACTTCGGCCCGGCATCGAGAATCATCTCGTCAGCAGCAACAGCGTTGACATCGACCACGCGGTTTGCGGCACCTGCCTTGAACTCCTTGGAGACGACGGCATCCACCGGGAGGATGATCTGGCAACCCGCCTTTTTAGCCTTGGCCTCGATCTCACGGGCTGTTTTTACCAGATCATGCTCACACAAGGATTTGCCGACATTCACGCCGCGTGCCGCCAGAAAAGTGTTCGCCATGCCGCCGCCAATGATCAGCATCTGCACGCGGCCCACCAGATTGCCCAGAAGATCCAGCTTGGTCGAAACCTTGGCTCCTCCCACCAGCGCTGCAACAGGGCGTGCTGGATGGCCCAGCGCCTTGTCGAGCGCCTTCAGTTCCGCTTCCATGGTCAGGCCAGCATAGGCCGGAAGCTTGCGCGCCAGACCCTCGGTCCAAGCATGCGCCCGATGCGCCGCCGAGAAGGCGTCGTTGATGTAGACATCGCCATTGGCGGCAAGGGCGGCCAGAAAGGCCGGATCGTTCTTTTCCTCACCCGCATGAAAGCGCGTATTTTCCAACGCGATCACGTCGCCGTCCTTCATCGTCTCGATCAGGGCCAGCGCCTCGATGCCGATA
>JANMLW010000224.1:0-6827 GCA_031372765.1 Hyphomicrobiales bacterium | reverse complement strand
CCCCTGGATGGCAGGGGCGCGCCCGGCCATGGAATGGGGTTGGAAACTGTGCCCGGCCCAACCAGATAAAACTCAGTGCTGCAGGATCTTGGAGAGGAACTGCTGGGCGCGTTCACTGCGGGGTTTGCCAAAGAAATCATTCTTGGTTGCATCCTCGACGATCTCACCCTTGTCCATGAAGATGACGCGATCTGCGACCTTGCGGGCAAAGCCCATTTCATGGGTCACGACCATCATGGTCATTCCGTCGTGGGCAAGCTCCACCATGACGTCCAGCACCTCGTTGACCATCTCTGGGTCCAGCGCCGAGGTTGGCTCGTCGAAGAGCATAACGATCGGGTCCATGAGAGCGCCCGCGCAATGGCGACCCGTTGCTGCTGGCCACCGGACAATTGACTGGGAAATTTGTTGATGTGGTCGCTCAGGCCGACGCGAGCGATAAGCTGGCGTCCCTTCGCTTCGGCCTCGGCGCGGGTGCGCAGTTTAGGCAGGTTTGTTGCTGGGTCTGAAAGGCTCACGCCATCCAGCACGATGTCGCCAGACTGGAAAGGTTCAAGCCTATTGACGGTCTTGATCAGTGTCGATTTGCCGGAGCCCGATGGTCCGCATATGACGATCACTTCGCCCTTCTCAACGGATGTCGAGCAGTCATTCAGCACCTGAACCGGACCGTAGAACTTGCTGATATTTTTGATCTCGATCATGGCGTCCGGCTTTCTTTCGCCTACAAGCGAGCAATGGCATAGTGTGCCTGAAGGCGGCCAACCAGCCGGGACAGGGCAAAACTGATGATGAAGTAGATGACTGCAGCAAAGAGATACATCTCCACCAGACGACCATCGCGCTGAGCAATTTTCGACGCCGCACCCAGAAAATCCGTGATCGACAGCACATAGACCAGCGGAGTGTCCTGAAAGAGGATGATTGCAAAGTTTTGGGTAAGTGATGCAATTATTGCATCATCACGTAGTGCTGCTGATCATTGGCAACTGTCTGCCCAGAAACAACGGGCAGGTTGCGCCATTTCCTGCCGTTCGACTTTCGGGCATAGCCCGCAGATTGAGGCCGTTAGTTTGGGGCAAAACTTGACTTCAGCCAGCATGCTCAAAGATGCTGTAGTTTCAAACCTTGATGAAATCGACGAAAGCTCGAAGTGCGTTCGGCATCTGGTGGCGGCTGGCGTAGTAGAGGTAAGGGCCGGAGAAGCGCTCGGACCAGTCCTCCAGTATGGGCTCCAGCCGACCGGCCCTGATGGAGGGATTCAGAAACCCCTCGAAGGCATGCACTATGCCCCGGTTGGCTTCTGCTGCGGCAAGCTGCAACGCTATGTGGTTGGCGAGCATCGGGCCCTTGCCAACAATCCTGATCGACTCGCCATCCTTTTCAAACTCCCAGGACGGGGTTATGCCGCTGCCAAAACGATGGCGGATCAGGCGATGACCCAGCAGGTCCTTAGGGTGTTGCGGGCGACCATGGGCATTGAGATAAGAGGGCGAGGCCGCAGTCACAAAGCGCTGTAATCGGGGACCGATGGGGACGGCGATCATATCCTGCTCGACGCGTTCTCCGTAGCGCACACCGGCATCGAAGCCAGCAGCCAGAACATCAATGAAGCTGTTATCGGCGCTTATCTCAACCGTGATGCCCGGATGCGCGGCCATGAAGCCCGCGAGGATCGGCGGCATCACCAGCTCCGCAACAGAGGTCGGCACATTCAGGCGCAGCGTGCCTGTAGTCTGATCCGTGTCGTCAGCGAGTTCTTCAACCGCCAGATGCACATCTGCCAGAGCTGGCTTCAGCCGTTCCAGCAGCCGTTGACCTGCTATCGTGGGTGTCACGCTGCGCGTCGTGCGGTTGAGAAGACGGAGGTTCAAGCGCGCTTCCAGACGACGCAAGGCCTCACTCAAAGCCGATGGCGATACGCCGCGTTTGGCCGCAGCAGCGCGAAAGCTGCGTGCTTCGGCCACGGCCACAAAGGCATCAAGATCAGACAGATCAGCAGAGAGCATTGTTCGATAAACCGCACAGCCTATTCCAGAAAGCATGGATTATCATACAATGGCATCGGGTTCATAGTCTCCTCATCAACATCAAAGAGGAGTTAACAGTATGGAATACAGTCAGCTTGGAAAAACCGGCCCCAGCGTCGCCACCCTCGGCCTTGGTGCCATGGGCATGTCGGACCTTTACGGACCCGCCGACCGTGCGGAAAGCCTAGCGACGATCCATGCAGCGCTTGATGCCGGCATGAGTCTGATCGACACCGGCGACTTCTACGGCATGGGGCACAATGAATTGCTGATCGCCGAAGCACTCAAGAACTGCGTCCGTGACAAGGTGCAACTCAGTGTCAAGTTCGGTGCAATGCGCGATCCCTCTGGTGGCTGGAGTGGTGTTGATGGTCGCCCTGCTGCGGTGAAGAATGCCCTTGCCTACACGTTGCAGCGGCTCAACACTGATCATATCGATATCTACAGATTGGCTCGGCTTGATCCAAACGTTCCAATCGAAGACACGGTCGGTGCTATCGCAGACATGGTGAAGGCAGGTTATGTCCGTCACATCGGCCTGTCGGAAGTGGGTGCGGACACCATCCGCCGCGCAGCTTGCGTCCACCCCATCAGCGACCTTCAGATAGAATACTCGCTGATCTCGCGCGGCATCGAGACCACCATTCTGCCCACGCTCAGGGAGCTTGGCATAGGCGTCACAGCCTACGGCGTCCTCTCCCGCGGCCTGATTAGCGGTCACTGGCAAAAGGGCGGTTCCGGCAGACCGGACTTCCGCAGCTTCAGCCCGCGCTTCCAGGAGGGCAATGTCGAACAGAACCTTGCGCTCGTCGAAGCCTTGCGAAAAGTGGCCGAAGCCAAGGGCGTGACGGTCGCACAGATTGCCATCGCTTGGGTCGCGCATCAAGGTGCAGACATCGTGCCGTTGGTGGGCGCCCGTAACCGCACGCGTCTGGCGGAATCTCTCGGTGCTGTCTTGATCTCCCTTTCGGGCGCGGACCTTGCCGCCATCGAAGCTGCCATGCCTGCGTCTGAAGTCGCAGGCACGCGCTACGCCGCACCGCTGTTGGCGCATCTTGATAGTGAACGTTGATGTACTCACGCACACGAAGGAAGGCAAAACCCATGTCCAAGCTCACTATCACCATTCTCATCGGCATCACCGCAGCCGCCATTGATGTCTTGCCGATGGTCTGGCGCAAGGCGGAATGGGCCACCATCTCCTCTGCCTTTGCGCACTGGGTCGTCACAACGGTTCTTGTCAGCTACACCGTTATGCCCTTGGCACCCTGGTGGAAAGGCGCGCTGATCGGCGCGCTCAGCGCAGCACCAGCGCTCATCACCTACGGCCAAAGCAAGCCCTCAAGCGTACTCCCGATCCTTGGCATCTCTATCGTGCTAGGCGCCGTAGTTGGGGTCATGACGACACGCTTTGCGGGATAAGGTAGAGATTGGCATCCAGGATGGGACACATGGGCAAGATGCAGGATCGCGCAATGTGTGTCAGGCACTTGCACCTTTCAGCGGCAAAGCGCTCCCAATCGTCTTATGTCGTTCGTTTTGCACCAGCCCTTCGAACAATCGTTCTGATGTGATCGGCAACTTGCGCATGCGCACACCGACCGCATTATAAATGGCGTTCGCGATAGCAGCAGCGGTGCCGACCAAGCCAATTTCGCCTAGTCCCTTGACACCAAGCGGATTGAGTTTGGTGTCTGGTGTCTCGATGAAAATAACCTTGATGTCCGGGATGTCGGCACAGACCGGGAAATGATATTCGCCGAGTGAGCGGTTCACGATCCGTCCGCTGGTATGGTCGCGCAGGGCCTCCTCGTGCAGTGCCATGGAGAGGCCCCAGGTCGCGCCGCCGATGATCTGGCTGCGCGCGGTCTTGGGATTGAGAATGCGTCCGGCATCTACTGCAATCACGATGCGCCTGACATGGATTGCCGCTAGTTCCGGTTCAACCGCGACCTCTGCGAACACTGCGCTGTGAGAATATGTTGAGTGGGATTTGAGCCCTAGAAGCGCTTTTGCCGTCTTGAAATAATAAGGGTCGCTCCCGCCCTCCGCTTCGATAGGCGCGTTAGCATGTTTGCCGATGTCACGGGCAGAACTTTCCAGCTTGTTCTTCAGTGCCTTGCACGCGGCCTCTACTGCGGCCGTGACAGATGCAGCTCCGAAGGAACCTCCCTCTACAGGTGCGTTGGCAAGCCGCGAATCGCCAAGACGAACAGAAACCATGTCGAGCGATACGCCCAGGACATCCGCTGCGACCTGCTGGCAAATGGTATAAGTGCCGGTGCCGATATCGGCCATCGCGGTCTCAATTTCGATCCGCCCATCAGACTGACGCCGCGCCAGGGCATTGGTGGGAAGGATATTAGCCTCCCAAATTCCGGTTGCCATACCCATTCCAAGCCTAACATGCCCGTCACTGTGGCCTCCAGCTTGACGGTGCTGCCAGTCAAATGCAGCCGCGCCCTCACTAAAACAGCGGCGCAATTCTTTTGTCGAGAATGGGCGGTCTTCAAACTGGTCCCGCTCAGAATAATTCTGGAGCCGGAAGCCTACCGGATCCATTGAAGAGGCTTCAGCGAGTTCGTCGATCGCACTTTCTATCGCGAACATGCCCAGCCCGCCGCCCGGCGCGCGCATGTCGCTGGGCGTTGCGATATCGAGCTTCGTCAGCGCATAGGCATAAGACGCATTTTCTGTTGCATAGAGAAGTTCCGCCCAGTGCACGACGTCTTCCTGATAATCTTCATAGGTTGACGTGGCAGCAACCACTTCATGGAAGATAGATGTCATGAGACCCTCCCCAGTTGCGCCAAGCGATATGTTCTGATGGGTTTGGGGCCGGTGTCCGAAGGAGAACATTTGTTGCCGGGTCAACATCAGTTGAACTGGACGCTTCAATTCCCTTGCGGCCAGCACGGCCAAAAATAATTGATACTGTGGCCTTAGGCCCGATCCAAAAGCGCCACCAATATAAGGAGCTTCGACTATGACGTCGTCCTTGGAATATCCAAAAATGGCTGCAATATAGTTGCGGCTGTTTTGCGCGCCTTGCGTCTTGTCGTGAACGTGGATTTTCGTATCTGAAATCCAGATTGCGGTGGTGGCATGCATTTCCATCGGGTGGTGATAAGCGGGCGGAGTCTCGAAATGTGCATCGACGCGCGGATGAGCGACGCGTAATGCATCCTGCGTATCGCCACGCCGTCCAGGCACGCCATTCATTCCAAAGCGCTTTTTGGGCGGCTTGTAGGCAATACCAAGGACAGCGGACATGTCCGTGTTGGCCGTATCCTGCTCATAGACCACATGGATCAGCCGTGCTGCGTGGCGTGCCGTCTCAAAGTCCTCCGCGACAACGAGGGCAATTGGCTGACCGTCAAACATGACCCTTTCATCCCGAAACGGTCGAAACGGCGACCCCGGCGGTGAGACCTGATCTTGATAAGCCTTGTCGCCTTTTGCCACATCCGGACAGTTGAGATGAGATAGAATAGCAATGACACCCGGCAAGCGCTCTGCTTCAGCCGTCAACAGTTGGGTCACACGGCCGAGTGCGATGTCAGCTGAAACGACGACCGCGTGTGCCATTCCGGGTGCCGCAAAATCCGCAGCGTAACGGGCGCGGCCCGTGACCTTATCCATGCCCTCATAACGGGAGACGGGCTTGCCGATATGCGTCGGACTGGTGACATGAGCTATGGTCATTGAAGTGGCCTGTTGCCGAGTTCGAGAGGTAGCTTGTGGAGTGACCCAGCAGCCGCACGCATCAGTGCATGAACAATAGCACGTTGGGAGAGCTCAATCTTGAAGGCATTGTCACGCAACGGCTTTGCTTCGCTGAGCAGAATGGATGCTGCTGCTGCGAATGCATCCTTTCCAGGGGCTTTTCCGATAAGCGATTGCTCGGCTCGATTATCCCGCCAAGGCTTGTGTGCAACACCGCCTAGCGCAATACGTGCTGAAACAATCACGCCATCCCTGATCTCGAGACAACCAGCGACAGAGACCAGAGCAAACGCGTATGATCGCCTATCTCTCAGTTTAAGATAGTCGCAATGGACGGCGTATGCAGAGGGCGCGAGTTCAACAGCAGTGACGATCTCATGTCGGTCCAGTGTAGTGTCTCGCTCAGGGCTATCACCAGGCAAACGATGAAAATCTGCAAAAGCAATGCGGCGCTCACCTAAAGGCCCCTGGACCACCACAATTGCATCCAGAGCTGCCAATGCGACGCAAAAATCTGATGGATGGGTCGCAACGCATTGGTCGCTGGAACCAAGGATGGCATGGATACGATTATGCCCCTTTATGGCCGCACACCCTTGGCCGGGGCTGCGTTTGTTACACGCCGCTGCCGTATCATAAAAATAATAGCAACGAGTTCGTTGCAGCAGATTACCTGCCGTCGTTGCCATATTGCGTAATTGAGGCGACGCACCTGCAAGCAGCGCTGCAGAGATCAACGGCCAACCCTTCATCACATCAGGGTTGTAGGCTAGATCTGCGTTCTTCACCAAAGCACCAATCCTGACGCTACCGTCATCAGTGATCACAATACTGGTCAGAGGCAGTCGCGTTACATCAATCAATATGTGAGGCTGTTCAACATCCTCCTTCATAAGATCGAGCAGGTTAGTTCCGCCGGCAATCACTTTGGCCGCTGGATATGCTTGAAGGTATTCTATCGCCTGGACCATTGTATCAGGCCTCACCAGTTCAAAGGGACGCATGCGTCGTCTCCTTCTGCATGACATCCATGATGGCATCGACAATGTTGGGATATGCTCCACAGCGGCA
>JANMLW010000198.1:0-24882 GCA_031372765.1 Hyphomicrobiales bacterium | reverse complement strand
CCTGGCACGGTGCGCACGCTGGCGGGTGCTGGTATTGCCGATGCCCGTGCAACCTATGCTTTCCAGACGAAACACTCACCCCTGCGCCGCCCGGTGACACTCGACGAGATCGGCGGATCGGCGCTGTATCTGTTGTCTGATCTGGGCAGTGGTGTCACGGGCGAGATCATCTATGTCGATGGTGGCTACAACATCATCAATATGCCGCGCATTGCCGATCTGGCGGAAGGCTCATCCGGCGACGGAGTTTGACCATGGGTCAACGACAGATTCCGGTTGCTGACCTGACGCCTTTCGAGGCGAGGCTGGAGCACGGCGCTCTGGCTGCCGAGATCGCAGGCCACGACAAGCGCTACCATCAGGAAGACGCACCGACGGTTTCGGATGCCGTCTACGATGCACTGCGCAATCGCCTGAACGCCATCGAGGTGTTTTTCCCAGAGCTTTTGACGGCACAATCACCGACCACGAAAGTAGGCGCCGCACCTGCCCCCAAATTCGCCAAGGTGCGCCACAGCGTACCGATGCTGTCGCTAGGCAACTGCTTCAGCGACGCAGATGTGGCCGATTTCGCCCAGCGAATCTGCCGGTTTCTGGATATCAAGATACCGCCTGCGATGACCGCTGAACCCAAGATCGACGGGCTGTCCTGCGCGCTACGCTACGAACGGGGCGTGCTGGTGCGTGCCGCCACCCGCGGCGACGGGGCTGAAGGCGAGGACGTGACAGCCAATGTGCGGACCATTCGCGATATCCCACACACACTAACAGGCAAGGATGTGCCGGATATCTGCGAGGTACGCGGTGAGATTTATCTGTCTCATGCCGATTTTGCGGCCCTGAACGCCGAGCAGGAAAAGGCGGGTGACAAGACCTTTGCCAACCCGCGCAATGCCGCAGCGGGGAGCTTGCGTCAGCTTGATTCCAGCATAACCGCCAAGCGCCCGTTGCGCTTCTTTGCCTACGCCTGGGGCGAGATGAACCCGATGCCTGCCACGACCCAATGGGACATTGTGCAGGCCTTCAAGGCCTATGGTTTTCAGACCAACCCACGCATGAAACTGTGCAAGGGCGTGGATGAACTGCTTGCCGTCTATCGCAGCATCGAGGCTGACCGGGCGAACCTTGGCTATGATATCGACGGGGTTGTCTACAAGGTGAATGAGCTTGCCTTGCAAGTGCGTCTTGGGTTTGTCTCGCGTGCACCGCGCTGGGCAACCGCCCACAAATTTCCGGCTGAAAAAGCCACGACAATACTCGAAGCCATCGAGATTCAGGTGGGGCGCACCGGGGCTCTGACGCCTGTTGCCAAGCTCCGGCCCGTAACGGTTGGTGGCGTGGTGGTGTCCAACGCCACCTTGCACAATGCCGAGGAGATCGAACGCCTTGGAGTCCGCGTGGGAGACACGGTGATTATCCAGCGGGCCGGTGACGTTATCCCGCAGGTTCTGGGTTTTCTGGCTGACAAGCGCCTAATAGACAGCGCTCCATACGCCTTTCCCCAGCATTGTCCTTGCGATCTGAAAACGCCTCTGGTGCAGGAAGAAATCGCCTCTGGCGAGGTATCGGCCGTTCGCCGATGCACGGGCGAATTTGCCTGTCCCTATCAACAGATGGAACACCTCAAGCATTTCGTATCGCGCCGTGCTTTTGATATCGAAGGTCTGGGCGAAAAGCAGATCGCGTTTTTCTTTCACGATCCTGACTTGCCGGTGAAAACACCTGCGGACATCTTCACGCTTCGGGCGCGCGATGAAGCCGAGCCAGTCAAGAAACTCAAGAACAAGGAAGGCTTTGGCGAAACCTCCGTGCGCAATCTGTTTGACTCGATCGAGAGCCGGCGCACCATCGGACTGGATCGCTTTATTTTTGCCCTGGGCATTCGTCATGTCGGTGAAACCACCGCCAAAGTGATGGCGCGGCACTACGGTGACTGGGTGACCTTCGCAAATGCCGCACTCAAGGTAGCGGAAGGCGATGCCGAGGCCCGATCAGAGATGGATGCCATCGACCAAGTGGGCGAAACGGTCATTGACGCCGTGGCGCGGTACTTTGGCGAAGCGCATAACCTGGCAGCCGTTCAGTTGCTGGTCGGTGAGATGCGTTCCATCACCGAGACCGAAAAACCACGACAGGATAGCCCTGTAGCCGGCAAGACCGTTGTCTTCACCGGCAGTCTGGAGCGCATGTCCCGTGATGAGGCCAAGGCCATGGCTGAACGTCTGGGTGCCAAGGTGGCGGGCTCCGTATCGAAGAAAACAGATCTCGTGGTGGCTGGTCCCGGTGCAGGATCAAAGCTCAAGGCAGCAACGGATCTTGGCATCAAGGTCATCAGCGAGGATGACTGGCTGGTGCTGGTTGGCTAGGCGACACGCCCGCTCTTACCCCATTCAACCGTTACCCATGCGGCCACGGACAGGCCAAACATCAGCAGGGCCATCGGCAGGGCTGAAGTGGTTGTCAGTTGCCCGGCGATATGGCTGACGACGGCGCCCAGACCCATCTGCATGAAACCGGTGACACCGGATGCAGCCCCAGCGGCTTTCGGATCAACACTCACAGCACCTGCAATGGCATTGGGCAGGAAAAAGCCGTTGGCCAGCGATGTGATAAGGCAGGGCAGGAAGATGGCCGCCGGATGCAGCACAGGCTTCCATGACAGCACCAGCAAAATGCCCGCCCCGGCAATGCTGAGAAGCGAGCCAATGCGGATCATGCGGTCAATGCCAACCCGCTCGGAATAGCGCCCCGAACAGAAATTGCCGATCATGTAGCCGCCCGAAAGGCAGATGAACCAGAAACCGTAGGCGGTCTTGGACATCTGCATCGATTCGACGATCAGATACGGCGCCGCGCCCAGAAAGGCGAAGAACACGGCCGACGTGAAGGCCGCACCGCCCGCAAAACCCAGAAATCGACGGTTGCGCACCACATCGCCCGAGCGGATCAGCATGTCCCGCGTGGTCTGGCCAACAACGGACTGTGGCCTTGTCTCCGGCAATTGCCAGATTGACATCAGCAGGACCAAAACCCCGAGCAAGGCGCAGACAATGAATATGGACCGCCAGCCAAACATGTCATCCAGCCAGCCGCCGAGCACCGGGGCAATCAGTGGCGCAATCACCATGCCCGATGTCACGTAGCCGATCATGCTTGCGGCCAGATCACGTGGGGCAAGATCGCGCACGATGGTGCGTGAGAGGGTCAAGCCTGCAGTTGATCCAACTGCCTGAATCACGCGGGCGATCACCAGAAGCGCAATGCTTGTGGCAAAGCTGGCTGCGATGCTGGCCAAGACATAAAGCGCCAGCGAAGCCAGCAAAACCGGCTTGCGGCCGAACCGGTCCGCCAAACCACCGATAAACAATTGCGAGATGGCCTGCGCCGCCAGAAACAGGGACAGCGTGAGTTGCACCTCCTGCCTCGATGCGCCAAGCGCCGAGGCAAGCCCTGGCATGGAGGGCATGAGAATGTTCAGCGCCAGTGGCCCGATCATCGAAATGATGATCAGTACCGGCAGCAGCCGGGTCAGCAGATTGTGAGACGGATCAGATTGCACGGGCTGGCTAAATCCTGGCACAGGCGAGTTTGAGCCACTGGCGCACCTCGCCCTTGACCAGAGGTCCGATCACCTTCAGCACGCGGGCATGATAGGTGTTCAGCCACTGTATCTCAGCGCCTGTCAGCAATGATGCCTTGATCAGCCGTCGGTCAATTGGACAAAGCGTCAGGGTTTCAAAACCCAGCATGGCGCGCTCGCCACCTGTTACAACACGGTCCTCCACCAGCACCAGATTCTCGATGCGGATGCCAAAATGACCCGGTTTGTAATACCCCGGCTCGTTGGAGAGGATCATGCCTGCCTCAAGTGGCGTGGTGCCTGTCTTGGCGATGCGTTGGGGGCCTTCATGCACGCCCAGATAGGAGCCGACGCCGTGGCCGGTGCCGTGGTCGAAATCAAGACCTGCCTGCCAGAGGAACTGACGCGCAAAACTGTCTATCTGCGCTCCGCTGGTGCCTTTGGGGAAACAGATCATGGAAATCGCGATCATCCCTTTCAGCACGCGGGTGTTGCGGTCCATCATTTCTGGCGTCGGTTTGCCAACCGCAATCGTGCGGGTGATGTCAGTCGTCCCGTCAAGATACTGTCCGCCTGAATCAATAAGGAAAATTCCCTTGCCGATCTTGCGATTGGACGCCTCGTTCACACGGTAATGCGGCAGGGCGGCATGAGGTCCCGCAGCGGAAATGGTGTCGAAAGAGATGTCCCTCAGCACGCCTGTTTTGTGACGGAAACCTTCCAGTGCGACGGCCACGTCGATCTCGGTGAGCTTGCCCTTTGGCGCTTCCCCGTCAAACCAGTGCAGGAAATTGACCATGGCAGCGCCATCGCGGATTTGCGCCTGTCGAGCGCCTTCGCATTCCGCCTTGTTCTTGACCGCCTTGCGCAGTGCAACCGGATTGGTGCCGATGTCGGCCACGCCCCCCGAGGATGTGAGTTGATCAACCAGCGCCGTGCCGGCACTCTCCCTGTCAAAGCGCACCCTGGCTTTGACTTTACCCAAGGCAGCCAATGTGCGCAAAACAGCCTCAGGTTCGGCGATATCAATGGAACCGGCCAGTTTGTCGCGCACCACGTTCGAGAACTTGCGGCCATCCATGAAAAGTTGCGGCTGACCTTTGGCTGGAACCAGACCGTAGCCGATGGGCAAAGGCTTGTGGAGTACATCCCCGCCGCGGATATTGAACAGCCACGCAACGTCTGTCGGATCACTGATCACCAGCGCATCCAGCTTTTCAGCCACAAGCCATTCTTGCAGGGCCAGCACCTTGTTGGCGCTTTTCACGCCAGCGTGCTTCTGTGGATGGATGCTGACCTGTGCCAGTGGCGCGGCTGGTCTGCCCTCCCACAGCACATCCAGCGGGTTGGGCTCGGATGCAACCAGAACCATATCGGCCTTTTGCGCCACAGCCTCGAACCGGCTCAGGCCATCGGGTGTATGACGGCGCGGATCATAGCCGATGCGTGATCCGGCTTTGGCGTGCTGCGCCAGCCATTGGGACGGTGGATGATCGATGATCGAGACCGGTTCAAACACAGTCTTGTCTATCTGCATTGCCAGTTGCTCGGTGTAGCGACCATCCGAAAAGACCGCCGCCTTGTCTTTCAGGACAATGGCAAAGCCCGACGATCCGGTGAACCCCGTCAGCCAGGCAAGCCGCTCTTCACAGGCGGGCAGATATTCATTCTGATGTTCATCTGAACGGGGTATCAAGAAACCGTCCAGACCGCGCTCCTTCAATAACTTCCGGAGAAACGTGAGGCGGGAAGCACCTTGATCGCCCTGTGATGCATCCGTGAAGGATTGAAACCGCGCTGTTGTCATCAAACGAAGATAAAGCCTCGGTCTTGGTACTGTCGAGTGTTTCATCACAGCCCTGCATTTTTTTCATGCGGTTGCCCTGAGAAATGCATTTTAGCGTAATTATGTCTAAATTATTATCAGAGCCATGCAATTTACGCATGTCTTCCGGACGATCTTCGCTCTCCTCAATTTTGTGCACTGCACCATATTCTGACTTCAATAAGGGAAACGCAGGGCTCTGCTCACTGGTTCATTGCACCCGTTGATTGAAGGAGAACACCTATGGCTACTTTGACTTTCACCCAGACTGCCCCTGTCGCTGCCAAAGCAGCCGCACCGGCACAGGCAAGCGTTGTCAAAAAGTCGATCTTCGCGCGTCTCGTTGAGGCGATTGCTGATTCCAACCGTCGCAAGGCCGACATGCACATCCGTCGTGCCATGGCCTCGATGGATTCAGCGCGCTCGAAGCCTGACTATGCCATGCTGCCCTTCCAGGGCGAATAAACGATAAAGCCAATCATTGGCTTTGACACCATACCAAAAGGAGAACCATCATGATCTATCGTCTGATCGCCTTCATTGCATCGGTCATTTCCGATGCGCGCTCATTGCGCCAGAACATGGGCCGCAAATATGGCTGGATGTCCGAGTAAACCGGACATCGTACATTGCCAGGCGGCAAGAAACTTATGGCATAAGATTATGGAGCGGCCTTGGTGCCGCTCCTTTGCGTTTCAGAACCAGCGCGACCCAGCCATCAAGGTCAAGACGCTCAAGCAGCGAAAAGCCCTGGGCACGGTAAGCGGTTAAAACACCCGCCACATCGCCGGCAAGCAATCCCGAGAGTACAAGCCTGGCATCATGGCTGGACATCTGCACCAGCGACGGAGCGAGCAGGCGCAGCGGCTTGGCAAGGATATTGGCCAGAATCAAATCATAGGGTGCGCTGTGAATGATTGACGGATGCCGCACGCCAACAGCCGTCATTGGACGGACATAAGGCCCCGCGCCATTGGCGATGGCGTTCTGCCGGGATGTGTGGGTCGAGACAGGATCGATATCGCCGGCAACCACCTTCAGCTTCAGCGCACGCGCTGCGGCAATCGCCAGCACACCGGTGCCGGTGCCGACATCGAGCACCTTGCGGGGTGGATTGCGCTTCAATTCCCGGTCCAGCAACATCAGGCAGCCGCGGGTTGTACCATGATGGCCCGTACCAAAGGCCAGTGCCGCCTCGATTTCGATGGCGATGTCATTGGAGCGAATGGCTGGCCGGTCGTGACTGCCATGCACCAGAAACCGCCCGGCCCGCACAGGTTTTAACCCTTCGAGCGAAGCGGCAATCCAGTCTTTCGGCGCAATGGTATCAAACTGCGCTGCTGAAGCCGCCCTGTCGCCTGCCGCTGGCCCAAGTACGATGCGAAGCAGCTCCTTGATAATCAGGATGTCGGGTTTTCGGGTGAAAAAAACCTCAAGTAACCAATGGGTTTCATCGGCAGACTCAAAGGCTGCTACGGCATTCTCGTCAGCATCCAGCATCTCGCCCATCTGTCCGGCAAGACGTGTGGCTGTGGCCATGTCCGTGGCAAGACGCATGACATGGGTGGGGGTGGATGGAACAAGACCTTCGCGCATGAAGCCGCATTAGACCATCAAGCGTGGAATGACTATCCTGAGATCACATGCCAGATCATCTCAGAAACATTTTGCTTCAGGGCGCTGAGGCAACAGCATTCCTGGAGGGCGCTGAAACATCAGCCTCACCAGATATTTCTACCTGCGGAAAACCGAAATAGCGTCCGACCACAAGATTGACGGTCGCATCATACTCGACAGTGGCCCGCCGCCCCTGTTTGCCTTCGGCAACATTCACATCAATGGAATCAACAGATACTTCTGTTTCTGTCCAGACATGGCGATCAAACCGCTTGCGGCAGATATGGCTACGCTCGGCAGAGCGGGGGGAAGCGGCCGCCTCGATTGCGGCAACCTGCGCAACACGATCAAGCGTATCGCGCACCGCGTTAATCCGGTTGAGATCCAGCAAGATACCGCCAGCAAGGGTGAGTGCAGCAGTGAGAGACAGCAGTTTAGGAAGCGACAGAGCAGGACGCACTGTACCGCATTCCAGATTATCTGGTTCCTTCAAGGTCAATCCCCCCAAAACAGCATCTTGTTTTTTTCATTGTATGCTGCCCGAATGAATTGAAACTGAACAGTACCCTCAGGTCAAGCTGTCCTGGGGTCAACAGTCCTGGGGTCAAACCTTGCTGCCGAAGTTCAAAAGCTCATTGAAGCCTTGAACGCATGGCGATACCCTCACCAAGCCCATCGGGACGTCCGAGCAGACCGTGAGCCTCCCGCATGACCGCGAGGCTTGCGAGAACGTCGCGCGGAAACAGGGAGGCCCGGCGTGAAACCAGATCCACATGCAAGGACAGATTCTCGCAGTTTGCCGCAAGCCAACCATCTGCCGCATGGTGTATCTGCATGAAGTAGTGCAACCGCTTGTCGTCAAAATCAACCAGCTGGACAGTTACACGCACCTTGTCTGCAACCGCCAGTTCACGGCGATACCGGATGCGGCTTTCGACCAGAAAAAAGGAAGCCTTGTTGTCCCTCACATAATCGGGTCCGAGACCGCAAAGGGCAAATGCCTCATCCACGGCGGTGTCAAACAGGACCTGATAATAGGCCATGTTGAGATGGCCGTTGTAATCAATCCATTCCGGTTTGAGCGAGAGGCAGGACGAGACAAAGGGCGCGAAGAAAAGCGTCGTGGCTTCGGGCCGACGCTCAATTTCGGTCTCTAGATTGCCTGGCAGCATTTCGATCTCTCAGGAACAGCCCGTATTGTCTTGCATCCCGTCCCATACAGCATGATGTATACGAAGGGAGCAATTTATGTTTATTATGTCAGTAACATTGACCTTCTCGATACGGATCAACGACTGTCTCACACCATTTTACGCATCTGTTTTGTGAATGGATCATTAAACGATCACAGGGAGAAAGCCGATCATGAACGCACAGTCGAGAGTTCAACCGCAGCGCCCTGCTCCTGAAGTCATCAAGAGCGTGATCGCTTCCTTGACCCTTTCGTTCGGTAACCGCTGTGTCACATCGCAGGCGGTGCGCGAGCAGCATGCCAACACATTGACATGGACCCCCAACCAGCCGCCGGATGTGGTCGTCTATCCCATGACAACCGAAGAGATTGTGGATGTGGTGAAGCTCTGCGCCAGCCTCAAGGTTCCCATCATTCCCTTTGGCACGGGTTCGTCCTTCGAGGGACATGTGAATGCACCCATTGGAGGCGTATCAGTCGATACCTCGATGATGAAAGCCATTATCGCCGTGAACGCCGAGGATCTTGACTGTGTCATCGAGCCGGGTGTGACCCGCAAGCAGCTTAACGAGTACCTGCGCGATCAGGGCCTGTTTTTCCCGATTGACCCGGGTGCAGATGCATCGCTTGGTGGCATGACAGCCACACGGGCTTCAGGCACAAATGCCGTGCGCTACGGGACAATGAAGGACTGTGTGCTGTCCCTCAAGGTGGTCATGGCCAATGGCGATATCGTCACCACATCCCGACGCGCCAAGAAAACCTCCGCGGGATATGACTTGACGCGCCTGTTTGTGGGCTCCGAGGGTACGCTGGGCATCATCACGGAAATCACCCTGCGGTTGCAGGGCATACCGGAGGCGATTTCAGCGGCCATCTGTTCCTTCACCAGCATCAAGGATGCCTGCGACACGGCCATTCTGACAATCCAGAGCGGCATTCCCATTGCACGGGTGGAATTGCTGGACACGCTCGCAGTCAAGGCCGCCAATATGTACTCCAAGCTCACTCTGCCAGAATCACCTATGCTCCTGGTCGAATTTCACGGCACCGAGGCTTCGGTCAAGGAACAGGCGGAGCGGTTCGGCGAGATTGCCGAGAGCTTTGGCAGCAGCAATTTTCACTGGACCACCAAGCCGGAGGAGCGGACAAAACTCTGGCAAGCCCGTCATGATGCCTATTGGTCATCCATGGCATTACGTCCCGGCGCCAAGGGCATCTCAACGGACGTGTGTGTGCCGATTTCGCGTCTTGCTGAATGTGTTGAGGAATCGCTGAAGGATTTGGCCGAAACCGGGCTGATCGGTACAGTTGTTGGCCATGTTGGCGATGGCAATTTTCACGTATTGCCACTGATCGACATGGATAATCCAGAAGAGATCGAAAAGGGCAAACAATACGTCGGGCGGCTGGTCGAGCGTGCTCTCGAAATGGGCGGTACCTGCACAGGTGAACACGGCGTTGGCCAGGGCAAGATGAAATATCTGGAAAAAGAGCTGGGAGCGCCCGCGCTTGATATGATGCGATTGATCAAACGCGCGCTTGACCCTGATAACATCATGAACCCAGGCAAGATCGTTGCGCTGTGATACCAACACAGCATGTCGTGATTTGACCGTAATAAAAGAACAGGAAATGGTCACATTGCTGACACGAGCGTCGGTGCAAGCCAGAGCCTGCATAGAGGATACCCGTATTGCGTGATCTACTCACAGGAATAGCTGTCGTGCTGATCCTGTGCCTGACAGGGGCATTGATCGCTCCCCACCTGATTGATTGGGACAGCCGACGCGATGCGATTGCCGCGCAATTATCAAAGACGATTGGTGAGCCCGTGCGCATCAACGGGCCGATTGGCCTTGAACTGCTGCCAACACCAAGCCTTAAGCTCTCCATAGTCGAGATCGGCGGCAACGGGCCAGTTCGCATGTCCGTTGGCCGCTTCAAATTGCACATGGCCATTCCGCCGCTGTTGCGTGGTGAAATACGGATTACCGATGCCGTCCTTCACAGCGCCCGTATCTTGGTTCAGCCAAAACGGATCGCCGTAACTACCCCGCCAATCCAGCCGGACAGACAAGACTTGCCCCGGATCGGCTTTGATCGTCTGAACATCGTTGATGGCGAGATCGAATTGCTCGATGCATCGGGCGCATCGACAATGACGTTCAAGCGCATTGATGGTTCTTTTGAAGTAAGCACCCTCACGGGTCCTTATCGCGGCAACCTGCATTTCGATTCAGATAACCAACGACGCAACTTGCGATTTTCAACGGGGCAGATAGGTGCCGATGGCCTGCGGATAAAGGCGCTCTCAGAGAATGAGAGTGCAGCGGCCCGCAGTGAGTTTGATGGCGATATCCAGATTGTGGACGGCCAGTTGTCCATCAGTGGCCAGATTGCCGGCAGCGGCAATGCGGCCATTCCGGTCGGCACTGGCTATGCACAGGTCATCTGGCGGGCAGGTGGAAAACTGGCCTTTCGGGGCAATGCGGGCAAACTGGACAAGATCGAAATCGGCCTTGGCAATGGCGACCGGCAGATTGTCCTGACAGGCATGGCGGACATCGCTATCGCCAACACGGTGTCCGTTCGTGCCGCCCTTGCGGGCAAGCAGGCCGATCTTGATCGTCTACTCGCGGGAGAAGATGGAAAACGCACCTCGACGCCGCTTTTGCTGTTGCAGCATGCGAAAGGGGATGGTCGCGGCTTCAGCAAGCCTGACTGGCTGCAGGGAGAGCTTGATCTCTCCTTTGCCAGCCTGATGCTGGGCGGAGAGGCGATAATGACACCGAGGGTTGTTGTGGCTGTCGGCGCAAAAGAACTGCCCGTGCTTCGCAGTGCCGAAGCCGTCCTGCCCGGCCAGACCAGGGTTCAAATCTTCCCGGTGCAAGGCGCGGACGGCACTGACGAAACGGCTCGGTTGCAAGTAACCAGTGGAGATATTGCGCGCCTGAATGGCTGGTTCCACGGCAGACCATCGCGCGCCCAAGCCATTCGCCAGCTGAAAATGGATGGCGTGATGCAAGTGCTGGATACAGGCATTGGATTGCGTGACGCCAAAGTGCAGGCAGACGACATGGTAATGAGCGGTGCTATACGTCTCGAACAGATGCAAAGCGGACCAAAGCTGACACTGAACCTGGAAGCGGATCAGCTGGATATCGCCAAACTGCCTGATATGGGCGACGCAGAGGGTCGTTCTGATATTGACCTCGACATGACGGTCAATGCGCGCAGGGTGCGTTATCTCGGCATTGGGGCTGGCAGCATCGTGGGCCGCCTGCGTAGAACCGGCAATAGTCTGATGATTGATCAGCTTGATATCACGGATGTCGGCGGCGCCAACGTGCAGGCCACTGGGGCTTTCTCTCCTGACTATCAGGATTTTCAGCTGAAACTTGAAGCTACCCAACTGGCGGCGCTAACCGAACTTGCTGACAAGTTTTTGCCGCAAGCCCATGCCCAGCACCTGCGGCGGCGTGCGCCTTTGCTGGCTCCTGCCCGGATTTCCCTCAAGGCGACGACGGCGCTCGACAAAGGCGCGCGGGAGCAGACAATCCATATAGCCGGAACGCTTGCCGATACCGGTATTGACGCACGGTTGCGCCTGCAACCTGATGGTCAACTGGCTGGAGCTGATGGTCTGTCCGTTGATCTGACCTCGCCCCGCGTGGCGCATTTCATTCAGCAGATCGGGCTGGAGACTATTCCGCTGGCCGGAGCAGGGGGTGCCAGATTGAATTTGCGTGGAAATGGACTTGTGCCGGGAGCAGCCGGGGCCACATGGTCAATGGCTGGCAATCTTGGAAATTTGACCGTTGAGCTATCCGGTCAACAAACCCGCGATGCAACGCAACCGTTTGAGGGCACCCTCGCGTTGCACAGTCGGGACCTTGCTCCCCTCGCGCAAACGCTGCTTGTGACAGTCCCGACGATCCCAGTCGGCATGCCATTTGACCTGAAAGCGGGCCTTGACCTCCGCGGGTACAAGATCACGCTGCGGGAGGTGAACATGAACGCAGGCGGGACACAGGTGACCGGTGAGATTGCCTTTAACCTGGCAGAGTTCGGGCGCATAGCCGGGCAGCTGAAAACCGGCTCGCTTGATGCGGCCAGCCTTGCACCCTTGATCTTTGGAACGGCGCAACAGCCCCTGCCAAGTGATATCTGGAGCAAGGAACGCTTTGCGCCTGCGGCAGCCATGACCCTGCCTGGGGATCTGTGGATACAGGCAGATAAAGTGGGATTGATAGGCAATATCGTGCTGGAAAAGCCAACATTCGTCGTTCGCTTCGAGAACGGCATCATCTATCTTGAGCATGTGGCAGCGAGATGGAACGGCAACCCGCTGAGTGGACAGGCAACACTCCGGCGCAATGGACCAACCGTTAATCTGGCGGGACGGATGACGCTGGACCAGATGCAGATCAGCCAGCTACCCGGAAGTGATGTCAATGGCTCAGGCTCCAGCCAACTGACATTCAGCGCGATTGGCGACAGCCCCTATGCTGTCATCGGAGCACTGGCCGGGGCCGGCCGCATGGATATCAGGCAGGCTGAAGTGCGCAGTCTGGACAGTGGCGCACTTGACAGCGTCATTGCCAGGCAACAGAGCGCGCCTGACGCAGTAACCGGCGAGCAACTGGCCAGAACGCTACTCGACCGTTTGACCGGACGCGTACCCCTTTCGGCAATACAGCTTCCCATCAATCTGGCTGGCGGCGTTCTGCGGGCCGGACCGTTGTCCCTGCTGAGCAAGGATGAGGATATCCGCGGCAATGTTGCCCTTGATCTGCGCACTCTGGCCGTCACTGGCGAAGTCGACCACATTGCGCGGCAGGCCCCAAAAGGCTGGTCCGGGCCTAATCCAAGAGCGCGCCTGACATGGAAAGGGCCGCTGGGGCAGGTGCAGCCCAGCATAGACACAACTGCATTGGCCAATGGCCTTACGGCTATCGCTATCCAGCGCGAGACAGAGCGCATTGACGCACTTGAACAGGATCAGCGCGAGCGGACACAGTTCAATCGACGGCTGCGTGCCGCCGAGGATGAGCGCCGGGCACAGGAGACAGCCCAAAGGGTTTTGATCGAGGAACAACGCCGGCAGGCGGCAGCAAAAACTGAGGCGGCAAGGCAGGAACTGTTGAAACAGGAGACACTCAAGCAGGAGACACTGCGGCAGCGGATTGATGAGGTCATTCGCTCCGCACCCCCCTCCACAACAGGCACATCCAGTCAACCTTTGGTAATCACACCACCTGCCGCAAGGCCCTAATTACCGCGCTTATGATCACCGCGACAGCGCGTCTGCCAGCACATGCAGGCGGATGGCTGACGAGAGGTTCTGGCGATTCCGCTTGCCATCAATGTCAGCGATCAACCCGGCGACACTGAAACCTTCGCGGATCGCAATCTGCTTGAGTTGCTCCCAGAACGGCTCCTCGATTGACACACTGGTCCGATGTCCCGCAATGACGATCGAGCGCTTGATCACCCCGTCGCGCCGCTCAACCATCAGATGTGTCTTTGGGGCTCAGCTTGTGGCCATCAATCCGGGCAATTGCGCGTGCTGTATCAGCTGACTGCTTCGCCTTCTCGTCTTTGGTGCGGCCAAAGACGATACGGTTCTCGGTTGCCTGCTGTTGCCTGGCCGTACGGGCCTTGATTTTGCGGGCTTTCGAAAGGGATAGGATAGCAGCCATCAATCAGAAGCCCATGAAGAGACAAGGCTTATGCGGGCAACGGACGCAAACCTGTCCGTGAGCAACGCATGAACCGTCCCATCAATGGCATCAGCATTCCCACACTGCCACCTATTCGCTTCAATACTCGAAATTTTGATGTGCACAATTTGCTTAAGCTCAACCGCAGGTTATGTCGGTAGCCTCACAAACCAGATGGCTCGAAACATCTGGTGGAAAATGATCTTCTACCGCCAGCCGTAAGCCAACCGTTCCAGCTTCTTGTCGCCAAAAAGTTCATGTGCCCGCCCGATCAGCAGTCCGCCCTGCGCCTCATAGAATGCGATAGCCCGTTCATTATCCGCCAGACACCAGACTACGCTGGTGCCCAGACCATGATGCGCAAGTTCACGCTGGGCGGCACTGAACAGGCGCTTGCCAAAACCGAGTCCCTGAAACTCCGGCTTGAGGTAGAGTTCAAAGATCTCACCCTTGTATGGCAGCGACACAGCGCGGTTCCGGCCATAACTGGCATAACCTGCAATAGCGCCATCAAAATCAAACACAGCGAGACGGCTGCCCCGCATCAAGGCGTTCTGCCACCATTTGGCACCGCGCCTCTGCACCATCTGCTCAAGCTGTGGTCCGGGGATAATGCCGCGATAGGCTTCAGGCCAGGCACAGTCATGCACCGCTGCCACGCCGTTGGCGTCAGCAGGTTCCGCGACACGGATGCGGATTGTTTGCGTGCTCATGACCTATGTTTACGATTGATTAACCATCTTCGTAAAGCGCCAAGAGAGATGAATTTTGATATTTGGAGAGGGTCTCTGTTTCACCCGCAGACTTCAGAGTTTTCGACCGATGGCGAGAAACTTGTCAGCCCGGGCCTGACGGATTTCATCGCGGCTCATGCTCGCGAAATCGGAAAAGGCCTTTTCAACCGCATTGCCGACTTGTCTGATGGCGCTGTCGGCATCACGGTGCGCGCCACCATTCGGCTCAGTGATGATGCTGTCGATCACCCCAAACCGCAGCAGATCCTGTGCCGTGATTTTCATGTTGGTGGCCGCATCCTGCGCCCTAGCGGAATCCCGCCAGAGGATTGATGCGGAAGCCTCGGGGGAGGCCACGGTGTAGATGGAGTGTTCCAGCATCAGCACGCGGTTAGAGGTGGCAATCGCCACTGCGCCACCCGAGCCGCCCTCGCCTATCACTACGGAAACACTGGCCACACCGATTTCCATGCCCTTGGCGGTCGAGCGGGCGATGGCCTCGGCCTGCCCGCGCTCCTCGGCACCAATTCCGGGATAGGCGCCGGCGGTATCGACCAGGCAAAGGACGGGAATGCCAAACTTGTCCGCGAGCTCCATCAGACGGACAGCCTTGCGATAACCCTCCGGTTTGGCCATGCCGAAGTTGTGCCGCAGGCGGGATTCCGTATCGATACCCTTTTCCTGTCCCATGACGCAGACGCTCTGCCCCCTGAAACGGCCAAATCCGCCCAATATGGCTTCATCCTCACCGAAATATCGGTCGCCTGCCAAGGGGGTGAAATCCTCGATCAGATGACTGAGGTATTGGCTCAAATGCGGGCGCTCGGGGTGGCGGGCAACCTGCGTCTTCTGCCAGGGTGTCAGATTGGCATAAAGGTCCTTGAGCGCCTGTTTGGCCTTTGCCTCAAGCCTTGCGATGTCATCCCCCAGCGTCTGCTGCTCGCCATTGGCTGACAGCTTGCGCAATTCCTCGATCTTGGCTTCAAGCTCCGCAACCGGTTTTTCAAAATCGAGATAGGCACGCATGGGTGGCGAACGTCTTTCCATTTCGGATGGCTGTGAGGCCTGAGATCGCGCTGTCTAGCCTGATTTATGCTTTTAAGAAAGCCTTCTGGACCGCAAAGCTGTCACACAGCGGTTGCGCCCAACGCTGCTGTTTGCCAGTGATGGACACAATATCACTTCGAGAGGTCACAATGGAAAAACTTCGTCACCTGATCACGCATCCTTTCACCGAGCGGTTCATCATCACGCTGATCATTGTCAATGCCATCACCCTTGGCCTTGAAACCAGCAAAACCGCGATGGACAGTTTCGGCACCCTGCTTCACATCATTGATCAGGTTATCCTGTGGATTTTCGTCATTGAGCTGGTGCTTCGCATCGCCGTCAACCGCCTGGCGTTCTTCAAGGACCCCTGGAGCCTGTTCGATCTCTTCGTCATCACCATAGCCCTTTTGCCGTCGACGGGTTCACTGTCCGTGTTGCGTGCCCTGAGAATCTTGCGGGTCTTGCGTCTGGTTACCGTTGTGCCCTCACTGCGCAAGGTTGTTGCCGGCCTTGTGGGTGCCTTGCCGGGAATGGGCTCCATCGCCCTTCTGCTGCTGATCGTGTTCTACGTTTTTGCTGTCATGGCCAGCAAGCTGTTCGGGGAGACCAATCCAGAACTGTTCGGACATCTGGGAGCGTCGGCCTATACCCTGTTTCAGGCCATGACTTTCGATGACTGGTCAACGGGCATCGTCAAGCCGCTGATGGAAAAGGACCATCCTTATGCCTGGGCCTTCATCATGATTTTCATGATCATCTCGGCCTTCATGGTGCTGAACCTGTTCATCGGTGTCGTGGTCACGGCGCTTGACGAGGTGACGAGCGATGGCAAACCGAAACTGGCCGGTGTCGGCCCCTACGACGAGAGAATACTGGCGGAATTGACTGCGCTGCGCGCGGAAGTCGCCAATCTGAAAAACCGGGCATAAGGACCCGGGCAATACGGTCATGAGCCCTGCCACAAAACTCGCCACCGGCAGCATTGGTGTTGGTGCCGTTGTCTTTGCATTGAAGTGGCTGGCCTGGTGGCTGACCGGCTCGGTCGCGCTCTATTCGGATGCGATCGAGAGCATCATCAATGTTGTTGCGGCCATTGCGGCACTTTATGCCGTCAATCTCGCACAAAAGCCGCCAGACCGTGAGCATCCCTATGGTCATCACAAGGCTGAATATTTTGCCGCGGTGCTGGAAGGCACACTCATCCTTGTTGCCGCAGTGGCAATCCTGTCTGCTGCGTGGAAAGCCTACCTGTCCCCACGGCTGATTGATGCGCCGTGGCAAGGCATGGCGCTTAATCTTGTTGCCGGTTGCATCAATGCTGGCTGGTGCGCTGTTCTGCTGAAGCAGGGACGCAAGCTGCGTTCACCGGCTCTCATTGCGGATGGGCGCCATCTATGGACCGATGTGGTATCATCATTCGGCGTGTTGCTGGGACTTTCCCTTGCAATAGCGACAGGTTTGTCGTGGCTTGATCCGGTGCTGGCCTGTATCGTTGCCCTCAATATCGTCTGGTCTGGACTTCGCCTTATTCAGGATTCGGTCAGCGGCCTGATGGATGAGGCGGCTCATCCCGGTGTCATGGCGAGCATAAAGGAAGCCATTGCTGCTCATGGCGAAGGCGCTCTTGAAGCGCACGACCTAAGAAGCCGCGTGGCTGGCAATGCCACATTCATCGAATTTCATCTCGTCGTACCTGGTCAAATGACCGTTTCGCGGTCTCATGAGATCTGCGACCGGTTGGAGGCCGCAATCCGGCATGATGTCGAAGGTGCAGTGGTCACCATCCATGTCGAGCCAGCGGCAAAGGCCAAGCCTGGCGAGGCTGTCCAAATCTGATCCTGAAACCCGATGAACTCTCTCGATGAACTCTTCCGATGAACTCTTCCGATGAATTCTCATGGCTGGAACAACACTTATGGCTGACCTGACCTTTCGCGATGCCACGCTGCATGACGTGCCCTTTATCGTCTCAATGCTGGCGGATGATCCACTCGGAAAGACGCGGGAGGATTCCAGTCTGCCGCTAAACCAGGGATATATCGCTGCTTTTGAGGCAGTAGCGGCTTCTCCAAACCAGCGTTTGATTGTCGTTCTGGACGGCACGACCGTCATCGGAACAATACAGCTATCGTTCTTGCCCGGCCTCTCCAACAAAGGGGCATGGCGCGGTCAGCTGGAATCCGTACGAGTCGCTTCTGCCTATCGCAGCAAGGGCATCGGAGCCACCATGATCGGCTGGGCGGTAGAGCAGTGCCGTGAACGGGGCTGCAAATCCGTTCAACTCACGACCAACAAGACCCGCAAGGATGCCCACAGATTCTATGAACGGCTCGGCTTCTCGCAAAGCCATGAAGGCTATAAACTGGCCTTGTAAGGGTTAAATCAAGTTACTTTGCGCTTGCAGCTTGATTTCCACTCCCAGCCCCGCGAAAACAGAGCCATGGAACCCAACGCAACTGCCCTGAACCCCGCCAAGTATGTCAATATCGCCGCATCCGGCCGCGATTGCGGCACCTGCACGCTGTGCTGCAAGGTGTTTGAGGTGCCATCGCTCAACAAACCGGCGGGTAAATGGTGCAACCATTGCACCCCGGGTAAAGGCTGCGGAATCCATGAGACGCGCCCGGATCATTGCCGCTCGTTCTTCTGCATGTGGATGACGGCGGATTGGCTGGGGCCGGAATGGAAGCCGGAAATCGCCAAATTCGTCATGACAATCGATCCGATCAGCAAATACATGCTGGTGCAGGTTGACCCCGGCAGTCCCAAAGCCTGGCGTGAAAAACCCTACCATGAGCAGTTCCGGCACTGGGCCCGCGCCATGATGCCGCGCGAACAGCTTGTCATCGTGCTGAACGGCAACCGCGCCACGGTCGTCATGCCTGATGGCGAGAGCGAACTGGGCGTGCTGGGTCCACAGGACCGTCTTGGAGTCAAGATGCGCATCACACCGACGGGTCCGGTTTTTGATTTGCAACGCAACAGGGTTGGGGTCTGACATGCCCGGCGAAAACCCGTTGATCAGGCAGACCGCTGTCGAGACCGTCGAACTTTTGCGTATCGGTGCCATAACACCCCATGATTGCCTTGATGCGCTGGCTTCGCGCATCGTCGAGGTTGACCCCAAGGTCAATGCCTTGCCGACACTTTGTTTTGAGCGGGCGCGCAAGGCTGCTGATGCATTGATGAAAAAGCCGGTTTCCGAGCGCGGAATTCTGGCTGGATTGCCGGTTGCCATCAAGGATCTGACCGAAGTCAAAGGCGTGCGCACCACTCATGGCTCGCCCATCTTCGCTGACAATATATCCTCCTTCTCGGATATTCTGGTCGAGCATCTGGAAGACAGCGGCGCCGTGATCTATGCCAAATCCAACACGCCTGAGTTTGGCGCTGGAGCCAATACATTCAACGAGGTTTTTGGCGCAACGCGCAACCCGTGGAATACCAGCCGTTCGGCTGCAGGGTCCTCGGGTGGCGCGGCTGTCGCATTGGCCACAGGGATGGCCTGGCTGGCGCATGGCTCCGATCTTGGCGGCTCCCTCCGCAATCCGGCCAGTTTTTGCGGGATTGTCGGCTTGCGACCCACGCCGGGCCGGGTGGCCCATACGCCCGGATTGAAGATTGATAGTCGCCTGTCGGTAGAGGGGCCAATGGGCCGCACTGTCGAGGATACTGCCCTGATGCTGGATGCCATGGTGGGAGAGGACCCGCGTGATGCGGTGTCATTGCCGGCACCGGGTGCCAGCTTCCTGTCAGCGGCACGGTCCGGCTGGAAGCCGCTCAAGGTGGCATATTCTGCTGATCTGGGCATCACGCCGGTTGATCCCGAGGTGGCCGAAATCACGCGTGCCGCGGCCAACCGCCTGTCAGAGGCGGGCGTCATCGTCGAGGAAGCGCATCCTGATCTTTCCGAGGCGCATGACTGTTTTCAGACACTGCGGGCGCTCGGATTTGCTGTTTCCCGCAAGAACCTTCTCGAAACCCACCGCGCTCAACTCAAGCCGGAGGTCATCTGGAATATCGAGAAGGGCCTCAATCTGACCGCGGAAGAGATCATCCGTGCTGAAGTGGCACGTGCCACAATGATCAAGAGGGCCTTCACCTTCTTTGAGACCTACGATCTGCTGCTGTGCCCAGCCACCATCGTTCCGGCGTTTCCCGTGGAACAGCGCTATCTGGAAAGTTGCAACGGTGTGCCATTTGACAACTATGTCGGCTGGTTGGCCATCGTTTACGGCATCACACTGCTGGGTGCTCCAGCTCTTTCCCTTCCCGCGGGCTTCACCCGTGAAGGCCTGCCCATCGGCTTGCAGGTGGTAGCCCCGCCGCGTGCCGAGGCACGGATGTTTGCGGGAGCCAAACTTCTGGAAGATATTCTGGGCATCAAGAACAGCGTGCCGATCAACCCCCGTGCGGGCACCTGACATCCCATGCCGCCACGGATCGATTTTGCAGCCCAGCGGCTCTTTGTCGACCAGCCGATGCAGGGGGGTGAAAATCTGACGCTCGACAGGATGCAGTCGAATTATCTCGTCAATGTGCTGCGTATGCGCGAAGGGCAAGCATTGCTTATCTTCAATGGACTGGATGGCGAATGGCGCGCGACACTGACCAAAGCTGACAAAAAGGCGGCGCTGCTTACCCTTGAAAGCCGGACAAGGGAGCAGATGTCATCCCCCGACATCTGGCTATGCTTTGCGCCAATCAAATCTTCCCGGCTGGATTTCCTGATCGAGAAAGCGGTCGAAATGGGGGCGTCTCGTCTGATCCCCATCATTACCAACCGCACGCAGGTACAGCGCCTCAACCATGACCGCATGCGCGCCAATGCAATTGAGGCAAGCGAGCAATGTGGCCTGCTGTCCGTGCCGCCTGTCACATCCGAAATCAGGTTGGAAAAACTGCATATCCTGCTTGATGATACGCGCACCGTGATATTCTGCGATGAGTTTGCCGAAGTGACCAATCCGGTCGGGGCACTGCGTTCACTGCCCGTAGGCGCGTCGGTCGCCATCGTCCTGGGTCCGGAAGGGGGTTTTGACGAGAGCGAGCGCCGCATGCTGAATGCCTATCCGTCATCCATCTCCATCGCGCTTGGGCCCCGTATCCTGCGGGCAGATACGGCGGCGGTGGCCGCCCTTGTCGCCGTGCAGCTCGCGGTTGGCGACTGGGCAGTCTGAATCTTCGCTTGCATTTGCGCTTAATCGTTTCATACGCAACTATTCCAATACAAGGATAAACCCATGGCAAACTTTGCCTCGACCAACGATCTGACAGATAAAAAAATCAGCTTTGATGAGATTGGCAAGGATCTCTATGCTTTCACGGCCCAGGGCGATCCCAACACGGGAATCATCATAGGGGACGACGGCGTGATGATCGTCGACGCACAGGCTACACCCGCCATGGCGCAGGCTGTCATCGAGCGCGTTCGCGGCGTCACTGACAAACCCATCACCCATGTGCTGCTGTCGCATTATCATGCCGTGCGCGTGCTGGGGGCATCCGCCTACAAGGATGCGAAGATGATCATAGCGTCGCAGGGCACGCGGCAACTGATCGTGGAGCGCGGAGCGCAGGACATGGCCAGCGAGATCGGTCGCTTTCCGCGCCTGTTCCAGGGGCAGGAAACCATCCCTGGATTGACCTGGCCTACGGTGACGTTTGAGGGCGAACTGACAATCTGGCTCGGTAAGCGCGAGGTCCGACTCAGTCATCCCGGACGCGGCCACACAGCGGGAGACACCATAGCCTTTTTGCCGGATGCCGAGGTGATGTTCTCCGGCGATCTCGTGGAGTACAAGTCTGCCTGCTATTGCGGCGATGCACATCTTGCCGATTGGCCTCAAACCTTGAAAAAACTGAAGTCCTTTGACCCCAAGGCATTGGTTCCCGGTCGGGGTGATGCATTGGTTGGCCGTGCCAAGGTCAATGCCGCCATGGAAGGCACAACGGACTTTCTGACCGCACTCTATGGCACCGTGAAAAAATCCGTGCGGCGCGGTGATGACCTCAAAGCCAGTTTCGCAGCCGTACGCAAGGCGATGGACAAATCGTTCGGCAAATATGCGATCTATGAGCACTGCCTGCCTTTCAATGTATCACGCGCTTATGACGAAGCTTGCGGCATTGATCATCCGCGCATCTGGACCGACAAACGCGACATCGAGATGTGGCAGCTTTTGCAGGCAAAGTAAGACTACCAGTTCTTGATGGCCCGCAGGATCGCTTCGGGTGTGGCGGGTGCATGCAGGCGCAACCCTGCGCCCTTCTGGGCTGATTCAACGGCATCGGCCATGGCGTTGAATACCGAAATCGCCAACATTACCGGTGGTTCGCCCACCGCCTTGGAGGCGTAAATGGTATCGCGCTGGTTGGCGCCGTCCCACAGTGCAACACGGAAATCCTCTGGAATATCAGAGGCAACGGGGATCTTGTAGGTGGATGGCGCATGGGTGCGCAACCGCCCTTCCGTGTCATAAACAAGCTCTTCCGTCGTCAGCCATCCCATGCCCTGCACGAAGCCGCCCTCGATCTGGCCGATATCGATGGCCGGGTTCAGCGAACGGCCGACATCATGCAGGATATCGACACGGGTCACTCGGTTTTCGCCGGTCATGCAGTCGATCAGCACTTCCGAGCAGGCCGCACCGTAAGCAAAATAATAGAAGGGATTACCTGTGGCCCTGGCCCTGTCCCAGGTAATATCGGGCGTGCGGTAGAAGCCGGTTGACGACAGGGAAATCCGCGCCAGTACGGCCTTTTTCGTCAGTTCTCCAAAAGGCAGGCTGAAATCCCCCACAAACACCACGCCATTGCGGAAGCGCACCCGGGCCGCATCCACGCCGTAAATCTGGGCTGCAAACTCTGTAAGGCGTTCCTTGATCGTGCGGGCTGCATTGCGCGCGGCCATGCCGTTGAGGTCTGATCCGGCAGAAGCGGCAGTGGGTGCCGTGTTGGGCACCTTGGCGGTGGTGGTCGCGGTTATCTTCACCCGCTCGATGCCTACGCCAAACTCTTCCGCCACCACCTGCGCCACTTTCAGGAACAGGCCTTGTCCCATTTCCGTGCCACCGTGGTTCAGTGCGATAGACCCATCCTGGTAGACATGCACCAAGGCTCCTGCCTGGTTGAGATGACTGAGCGTGAATGAAATCCCGAACTTGACAGGTGTGAGCGCAAGACCCTTTTTCAGGATGGGGCTATCCCTATTGAAGGTGGCGATGTCGTTGCGGCGCTGTCGGTAATCCGACGTCCGCTCCAGTGTTTCGACCAGTGGCAGGATGATATTGTCCTCAACCTTCTGGCCATAGGGGGTGATGTCCTGCCCCGGCGTATAAAAATTGGTCTTGCGCACATCCAGCGGATCCTGCCCTGTTGCCCAGGCGATACTGTCGATGATGCGTTCCATGCCCAGCATACCTTGCGGACCACCAAAACCCCTAAACGCTGTGTTGGACACTGTATTGGTCTTCAGGCGTCTCGAGGCAATGCTGAGAGCAGGCAGCCAGTAGGCGTTGTCGGCATGGAACATGGTGCGATCGACCACTCCGGAGGAGAGATCAAGAGAACAGCCTGCCCGTGCATTATAGGTGGCACTCATGCCTGTGATGCGCCCGTCATCGCTAAAGCCGACATCATAATCCAGGCGGAAATCGTGCCGCTTGCCGGTCATCGCCATATCGTCATCACGGTCGAGGCGCAATTTGCAGGGTTGGCCGGTCTTGCGTGCCGCCACTGCTGCAATGGCAGCCCATTGCGTCGCCTGGCTTTCCTTTCCGCCAAAACCCCCGCCCATGCGGCGTACCTCCGCCACGATGGCATTGTCGGGTGTTCCCAGCACACGGGCAACCACATGTTGAATCTCGGTGGGGTGCTGTGTGGAGGAAAAAACGTGCATATCGCCGCCCTCGCCCGGAACAGCCAATGCGGCCTGACCCTCAAGGTAGAAATGCTCTTGCCCGCCGATATGAAAAATTGATGCTACACGATGCTTCGCCGCCATCACTGCCGCCGAAGAATCCTCCCGCGTGAAGGCATAATCAGGCTGAACCATGCTGTTTGCTGCAATGGCATCGGCCACAGTGACCAACGGAACACCATCCGCAATCTTGATCTTTGCCAGTCTGGCGGCGCGCCTTGCCGCATCACGGGTGCTGGCCACCACGGCAAACAGCGGCTGCTGGTGAAACAGGATGTCGCCATCACACAGCGCAGGCTCATCGCCCGCCACCGGCGAGATGTCATTGCGACCGGGGACGTCCTTTGCGGTGATCACGGCAACAACACCGGGATAGGATTCGACGGCAGACAGATCAAGCGAAACAAGCCTGCCCGCAGCCTTTGGGGAGCCGCCAATGGCCACATGCAGACAACCTGCCGGTTCGGGAATATCATCGATGTAGTGTGCCCGCCCCTGCACATGCAGCGCGGCTGAGTCATGCGCCAGGGGCTTGCGCACCACCGACAGGGCGTGTTCAGGCTTGTCGTAGCTTGCCACAGGCTGCTGGATGCCGAAGCTTTCAATGCGCATGGACTGCTTCCGTCATTTGCGGCTCACGAACTCGCGTGCTGGTGCCGCCACCCATTTCCAGCAAGGCCTTCGTCAGCAAGGCTTTTGCCGTTTCCTGCCGGTAGCGGGCGGAGGCACGCATATCATCAATCGGCTGGTAGTCCTGATCGAGTGCTGCAAGCGCATCCTGCCATGATAACTGATCCAGCAATGAAGCCCCGACAAGTGCAGCTTCCGCCATCGATGCCCGTTTGGGCATGGCCGCCATGCCTCCGAACGCGATCCGTGCAGCGGTGATACGCGAACCATCCACAGTAATCCGGAAAGCCCCCATCAGGGCCGAAATATCCTCGTCAAACCGTTTTGAGATTTTCAGGCAACGGAAATGCTCGTGCGCTGCTGCATCGGGTATGTGCAAGGCCGAGACGATCTCACCTGGTTGCCGGTCCTGCTTGCCGTAGGCGATGAAGTAGCGCTCCAGCGGCAACTGTCTTTGAACAATAGCCTTTTCACCGTCCAGTCTTGAGAGTGTGACCGTTGCATCCAGTGCGATGAAGGCTGGCGCCCAGTCCCCAATCGGAGAGCCATTGGCGATGTTGCCGCCAACTGTGCCCTGTGCCCGCACCTGTGTGGAGCCGAAGCGGCG
>JANMLW010000143.1:0-17715 GCA_031372765.1 Hyphomicrobiales bacterium | reverse complement strand
ATCGGGAGCGCTCAACATGTGGTATGATGCCGATATTGATGCGGTGATGGCCCGCACGGCAGCCCGGCCCATTCCCAGTGGCAAAATACTGCCGGGGGAGGCGCTGGGCTTCGGCCTGTTTCTCTCGGTGCTGTCCGTTATCACGCTAGGCATGGCAACAAACTGGTTTGCAGCCGGCTTGCTCGCCTTCACGATTTTCTTCTACGTGGTTGTCTACACCATGTGGTTGAAGCGTCGGACATCGCAGAATATCGTTATTGGTGGTGCAGCAGGGGCCTTTCCACCAATGATCGGCTGGGCGGCCGTGACCGGTGGGTTCAGTCTTGAGAGCCTGGTGATGTTTGCCATCATTTTCATCTGGACCCCGCCGCATTTCTGGGCGTTGGCACTGGTGAAAAAGGCTGATTACGGCAAGGTTGGCGTGCCAATGCTCCCCAATGTGGTCGGCGATGATGCGACCCGCCGTCACATCATGGCTTATACGGTTGCGACGGCCATTATCGGTTGTGCGCCGGCTCTGCTTGGTTTCAACAGCCTCGTTTATCTGGCTGTTGCAGCGCTTGGCGGTGTCTGGATGCTGTGGCTCGCCTACGATATCCTGCGTCACCGTGAAGGGCTTGCAGCGTCCAAGGCCTGCTGGCGGATGTTTGGGAAATCCATGGTCTATCTTTTTGGGCTGTTCCTGATGATCTTGCTGGACAAGCTCGCCATGCGCGCGGGCCTGTGGTGATCGCCATGGTCAAACCCGAAGAAGCAATCCCGTCTGTCTTGCCACAAGTCGTTTTGCCGCCAGCAGGCAATCGAAGAAAGGCCCGCTCGACTGCCATCGCAATCGGTTTGGTTTTCCTCGTCATCCTGTTCTATCTCATCACCATCTTCAAACTTGGTGGTGCCGTGCTGAACAGGGCAATGTGAACATGAACACCGTTTTGCCACCCCGCAACAAGGCATCCGATATCAGGGTTGCGGCCTTTGCCGGAAGCATCGCGCTCACCATGCTGGGGGCAGCCTTTGCCGCTGTGCCGCTGTATGACTGGTTCTGCCGCACAACAGGATATGGTGGTACCACGATGGTGGCCAGGCAAGCGCCTGCCCGCACAGGAGTGCGCGAGATGACAGTGCGTTTTGATGCCAATGTCTCAAACACACTGGGCTGGAAATTCACGCCGGAAGTCACTTCGATCAAGGTTGTTCCCGGTGAAGTGAAGACGGTCTACTACCGCCTGACCAACATCACTGACCGCGAGACGGTGGGCATTGCTTCCTATGGTGTCACACCAGAGCGCACCGGCGGCTTTTTCAGCAAGATTGCCTGTTTCTGTTTCACCGATCAGGTCTTGAAGCCGGGCGAAAGCCGGGATGAGGCCGTCGTGTTTTTCATCGATCCGGATCTGGAAAAAGATACGGATCTGAAGCACATCAACACCATCACCTTGTCATATACGTTCTTTCCGTCCAAGACACCGCTCAAGCCTGTGGCTGCTCTTGCGACTGACTTGCGCGCTGTGGCACAATAGATCAACTGAGAGACGGGACGAGGGAAACCATGGCTGGAGCCCATACCAAGAACCACGATTATCACCTTGTTGATCCTAGTCCGTGGCCGTTTGTGGCTTCTGTTTCGGCCTTCATCATGGCGATTGGTGCCGTGATGACGATGAAGAGCCTGGCTTTCCTGGGCCTCAAGCTCGGCCCCTATTTGCTGGGTGCGGGTTTCCTGGGCGTTCTTTATGTCATGTTTGCCTGGTGGAAGGACGTGATCATGGAAGCCCACCAGGGCGACCACACCCGTGTGGTGCAAATTCACCACCGTTATGGCATGATCATGTTCATCGCTTCGGAGATCATGTTCTTCGTTGCCTGGTTCTGGGCCTATTTCGATGCCTCGATCTATTCCAACGAAGCCATTCAGTATGCCCGCGTCGAAAAACTGGGCGGAACATGGCCTCCCAAGGGTATCGAGGTTTTCAATCCCTGGCATTTGCCACTGCTCAATACCCTTATCCTGTTGACTTCGGGTACTACGGTCACCTGGGCGCATCATGCGCTCCTCAACAATGATCGCAAGGGCCTTAAATTGGCTCTGTGGGTAACGGTTGCGCTTGGCGCGTTGTTCACTGCGGTTCAGATGTATGAATATGGGCATGCGGCTTTCAGCTTCTCGGGTCATATCTACGGGGCCACTTTCTTCATGGCGACCGGCTTTCATGGCTTCCATGTGCTGATTGGCACCATCTTCCTCGCGGTCTGCCTTTACCGTGCCTACAAGGAACATTTCACAACCCAGCAACATCTCGGCTTCGAGTTTGCTGCCTGGTACTGGCACTTCGTTGACGTGGTCTGGCTCTTCCTGTTTGCCGCAATTTACCTTTGGGGTTCGCACTGGGGCATGGCAGCAGCCCATTGATTTCGAAAAGGCGGCGAAAGTCGCCTTTTTCAATTGGAGCCTTCAATGCCATCTGGAAATCGATGCCCGCGCTGCGGCAACGGCAAACTGTTCGACGGTTTTCTGAAAGTAAGGCCTTCCTGCGAATCCTGCGGCTTGAGCTATGCTTTTGCGGATTCTGATGACGGTGCCGCTGTGTTCATCATCCTGGGAGCGGGCGCGTTGGTGGTTGGCAGTGCGCTATGGACCGAAATTACCTACACGCCGCCGCTCTGGCTGCATTTTGCCATCTTTATTCCGTTGGCGATCGTTGTTTGTCTGGCATTGCTGCGTCCGCTCAAGGCGCTGACTATTCATCGCCAATACACCACACGGGCGGCCGAAGGCCGGATAGAGAAATGAGCTGGTTCAGGATCATCATGTGGCCTGCGCTGGCAACATTGGGTGCGCTGATCATCCTGCTTTCGCTTGGGGCCTGGCAGCTCAATCGCAAGCATGAAAAAGAGGCGATGCTGTCTGCCCTTGCGGCCTCGCTATCAGCAGTGCCGATTACCCTTGGCGGCAACGGGTTTGTTCTGACGACAGTTCAGGTGGTGCCGACAGCTAAGAGAGGTATCAATCCCCCGATGCTTCCGGAACTGGCGCGTGTCACGGTGACAGGCCGTTATGCCACAGCCCGCAGTGTGCCTGTGCGTGCGACGCTCCCCACATCCAGCAAGGGCGGTGTTGCAGGTGGCATTGGCTATTTCTGGATGACACCGCTGCAGGTCGAGAATGGCCCCGTGGTCTTTATAAACCGCGGGTTCGTGCCCTCAGGCATGGGCTGGAAAGCCCCGGCGATTGCCACTCCGGAAGGGTTGCAGACGATCACAGGTCTCATTCGCCTGCCCGAAAAGGGACAGGCATTCACGCCAGCGGATATCCCTGAAAAGGGTGAGTATTTCGTGCGCGATCCTCAGGTCATGGCGCGTGCGGTTTCCGTACACAACGTGGTCAACTTCTTCATCGACGCCGAGCGATTGCCTGATGATGTGCGTCCACCCGTTGGCATCAATGCCAACGAGATGATCGCCCGCATTCCAAACAACCATCTGCACTATGCCGTAACCTGGTTCGGCTTTGCCTTGACGCTGCTGGGCGTATTCGGTTTTTTTGCCTATGGTCGCTTGAAGCATCACGAGAAACCGTCTTTGCCTGAAGGAAACCGGCCATGACCAATCCTGTCCTCGTTGAAGTCATGCGCGGTGGAATCGTTGAATCGGCCCATCGCGGCGCTGTGGCTATAGTGGATGCCGACGGCAAATTGGTGTTGTCCATCGGTGATATCGACCGGCCGATCTTTCCCCGTTCCGCCATCAAGGGCCTGCAGGCCATTCCCCTGCTGGAAAGCGGTGCAGCGGACAGGTATCACTTCACGGATGCTGAAATCGCACTCGCCTGTGCCTCGCATAACGGCGAGGCGCGTCACGCCAACACGGCGCTCGGTATGTTGGCCAAAGCCGGACTTGGTATCGCGGTGCTGGAATGCGGTACGCAGTGGCCGATGCGGGCTGTTGCGCAGCACCCTCTGGTGCTTGGCGGTGAAAAGCCGACGGCCCTTCATAACAATTGCTCGGGCAAGCATGCGGGTTTTGTCTGTACGGCATGCGCCAACGGGGATGACCCAGCCGGGTATATCAAGGCCGGTCATCCCACCATGCGGATGGTGACTGAAGCCGTAGCCTCGATGACAGGCCATACCCTGTCGGATGCTGTTGCGGGCACTGATGGTTGCTCCATCCCTGCATTCGCGATTCCCCTGCGCGCCTTGGCCTTGGGCTTTGCCCGCTTTGGCGCGGGCGCAAAATTGGGTCACGAACGCCAGAAAGCGACAGCCCGCATCCGTTCGGCTGTTGCGAAGGAACCGTTCTTCGTGGCGGGTACCGAGCGGTTCGATACGGAGGTGATGCAGGTGCTGGGTGCCCGTGCGTTTCTCAAAGTCGGGGCCGAGGGAGTCTATTGTGCCAGTTTCCCGGATCAGGGTTTTGGTGTGGCTCTCAAATGCGATGATGGCACCACGCGGGCGGCGGAAGTGATGATGGCGGCTATTATCAAGCGCACGCTTGCCCTGCCCGAGGCTGATCTCGCAGCCATGGCAAAGTGGCATATTCAGCCCATGAAGAACTGGAACGGTCTTCATGTGGGGGATGTGCGTCCGGCCGGATTGCTCGCGCAATAGCTCATAATTCCGCAAGGTTTGCGAAACCATCCGGAGAGAAGCCTGCGGGAATTATCCGGCTTGAACGCCAGTTGTGGCCTGCAGGACACACCCTGTCCATGATCTGTCAACGCATTGGGCGCACTGTCATTGGCAGGTGCAGCAGCTGTTGTGTGGAAAAGTGTCATTCATTTCCGAGTTGGGGGCGTTCAGTTTTGCGATGATTGCGGTGACTGCGCTCGCCGTGGTCTGCACTGTTTGGCTGCTTCGCGATACCATCCGTGCGGAGCGCGCGCTCAAAACCGCTGAAAACCGCGCTGAGGATTTGTCCGACCGGTTGTTTGCGGCAGCGGAAAGCCTTGAGAGGCAACGCCAACTCATCGAGAATCAGGGCGATCTGGTGGTGCGCCGCGATCTTTCGGGCATCATCACCATGGCCAATGCCGCCTATGCGCAGGCCGCCATGAAACCGCTTGAACAGCTCTGCGGTACGCGGTTCGATTTTTCCGGCAAGCGCGAGGCGGCACCTGGCGCTGATCATCTGACCGAGCGCTTTGATCAGGCTCTTCGCGTTGCCACAGGCGAGCGCTGGTTTGCCTGGTCGGTCATACCAGTCAAGGACCGCGAGGGCAGCCTGATCGAACATTATGCTGTCGGCCGCGATATCACCGAGCGTCGCCGGGCTGAGGCTGCCAGCGTGGCGAAATCACGCTTCCTCGCCACCGTCAGCCATGAGGTACGTACGCCTCTCAACGGGGTGCTGGGCATGGCAGACCTGTTGCTCGACACAACCCTTGAGCCGGAACAAGCGACCTATGTGAGCGCCATCAAGACCTCGGGTGAGGCCTTATTGTCGTTGATTGATGAAATCCTCGATTTCTCGAAGATAGAGGCAGGCAAAGCCGATATTGCATCCGATGCATTCGATCTGCATCAGGTGGCTGAAGGTGTGATCGAGTTGCTGGCCCCGCGTGCGCAGGGCAAGGATATCGAGATTGCCCTGTCCATTGAACCTGGCACCCCGCGGCTTGTCGTGGGAGATGGTGCGCGGGTGCGGCAAATTCTACTCAATCTTACCGGTAATGCGGTCAAATTCACCGAGAGCGGGGGGGTTGGTGTCGCTGTGAGCGCCGATGTGCAGGGCATCAGCATCAATGTCATGGATACAGGCCCAGGCATCGCCGCTGATAGGCTTGAGGCGATCTTCGCCGAGTTCGAGCAGGCGGATGGTTCCGGTGTCCGCCGCAACGAAGGCACAGGCCTTGGCCTTGCCATCTCAAGACGACTGGTCGAACGCATGGGCGGCTCGATTGCCGTTCAGAGCGAGACGGGTGTCGGTTCCAGTTTTGTAATCCAGTTGCCCTTGCGCGTGGCTGTTGGCGGTGCGCCGGATGCACCGCCCGCGCTTGATCTCACAGGTCAGACGGTGCTTCTTGCCACCAATGGCCCTTATGAGGGGCGGTTTCTTTTCCAGCGTCTGTCGGAGCGGGGCGCTGAGGTGCATCTGGTCAACCATATCCACACCGCGCTTGACGAGATTGCACAGACCCGGTTTGATCTTGCAATTATCGATTGCAGGTTTGGCCCGGAAGAAACCCGCAAACTGGGCGCTGCCGTCCGGTCTGCCGCCAATTCGCAGGCGCTCGTCTTGCTGTCGCCCTATGAGCGTCGCAGTTTTGGTTCACCGGCCGAGGCTGGTTTTGACGGCTATCTGGTGAAGCCCGTTCGCCCGCGTTCGCTGTATGCACGTTTGGCCCCAGCACCCGTTTCTCCCTTGAGCAGCTTGGCCGCTCCTGCGGTAGGTGGCATTGCTGCGGGCCGGTCGTTCAGTGTGCTTCTGGCAGAAGATAACGACATCAATGCCCTGCTGGCAACCCGCACTCTGGAGCGGTTGGGCGCAAAGGTGACATGGGCCAAGGATGGCACAGCGGCGCTTTCTCTGGCTCTCGCCTCCATTCACAACACCGGAACACGGTTTGATGCTGCTTTTCTGGATGTGCGCATGCCCGGAATGGATGGCAAGACGGTTGTTTCCCACATCCGGGCGGTGGAGCGCACGGTAGCGGGCAATCCGATGCGTCTTGCGGCAATCACGGCCAATGCCTTCGCCGAAGACAGGGCAGCCTGTCTCGATAGCGGCTTTGATGCCTTCATCCCCAAACCCTTGAACCGTGAAGCCATGGCGCAATTCCTGAACGCGAAAACCGTAGCGGCCGACTCCCGTTGCGTTGCAGCCTGAGGGCACTCATGCGATTGTCACAATTCTGATGGAAAAGGCTTCCTGACAGTTTGAAATCAAGCTGCGTCAGGGGTAGTCAATGCAGGATATTGTTTCAGCAAGTGTCCGGAAGGTCTTTGAGGCCAAGGTTTTCGCCAAGATGCGCCCCATACTGTTACCTCAAGGTCAATTCTTCGGCAAAATTCCTCGCAAAAACACCCTTGTCCGCGATACCATGGGCTTGCCGGTGGTTCTGGGCCGTCTTGGTTCGCTTGAAGTGCGTCTGGCTACGACGCGCAAGGAAATCCGCCGCGCCCAGCGCCTGCGCTTCAAGGTTTTCTACAGCGAGATGTCCGCCACGCCTGATTCGACCACTCGGCTGATCCGCCGGGACAAGGATGCGTTTGATCGTGTCTGTGATCACCTACTGGTCATTGACCATGAATTTGTGGGTGGTCCCTTGCGTCGCAAGAAGCCCAAGGTTGTGGGCACCTACCGCCTGCTGAGGCAGGAAACGGCGGATGTGAACTTCGGTTTTTACACCTCAAGCGAGTTTGATGTTGATTCGCTGATTGCCCGCCATCCAGGGCAGCGCTTTCTGGAGCTTGGCCGCTCCTGCGTGCTGCCCGAGTATCGTACCAAGAAAACGGTTGAACTGCTCTGGCAAGGGATCTGGGCCTATGTTCTCCACCATCGTGTCGATGTGATGTTCGGTTGTGCCAGTCTTGAGGGCACCAGTCCTGACAGCATGCGGCAGGAACTCAGCTTCATGCACCACTTTGCACCACCCGAGGAAGCATGGCAGGCCAGCGCCTTGCCACGCCGATACGTCTCGATGAACTGCATGGCGAAAGAGGGTGTCGATGCCAGGCGGGCACTTGTGTCGCTGCCGCCCCTGATCAAGGCCTATCTGCGTCTGGGTGCCAGAATCGGCGATGGCGCCGTGATCGACCACCAGTTCGGCACGACGGATGTGCTGATCATCCTTCGGGTTGCCGACATTGACCCGAAGTACATCAATTACTACGGGACAGATGCGAAGCGATTTGCGGCCTGATGAGCAATGGAACCCGTCAGACAGTGGGTCTGCGGTATGTCCAGACACGGGCGGGCGGCAGATTCTTCCAGATTCTGCGGGACACGACACCCTCAATGCCCGGTTCCAGCGGGATGGGTGAAGCGTTCATGTACGTGAACTGCACAAATGGGCTGCCAGGAAGCATCATGTTGAATGCATCATGCAGCAAGGCCGAGCGCTGCCGATCCGGTCGTGTCAGCAGCGGCAGGCTTGAAACAATGGCTGCAATCGGCTCATGTATATGCTTGGCCAGCGTCGCGGGCAGGGTATAGGCATCCCCCTGTATGACGGTGACTTGCGGAAAGCGCTGTTCCAGCAGCCGGGCAAAGTCCTTGCTGTATTCGATCAGGAACAGGCGTTCGGGCGCAATACCCCGGGCCAGCAAGGCTTGCGTCACCGGGCCTGTGCCGGGTCCCAGTTCAACGATAGGTCCCTGCACAACCGGATCAACTGAAGCGGCCATGCGTGTGGCCAAAGCCTTGCCCGATGGTGCCACAGCGCCGGTTTTCAGCGGGTTTTCAAACCATGATTTGAGGAATCGCGCTTCGTCATCAAGATCGATATCCTTCTTTGGACGTGACTTGACGGAAGGCTGGCGGTCGGACTGAAACAAAGACTGGTCGCTCCACGGATTGTCGGCAAACTAGGCGCAACCCGTGCAGGAGGCAAGTGCTGTTGAAAAGAGCCGATCCGGCATGGTCTTGAAGATCAGGTCTTGGTCTTGCAGATCAGGTCTTGGTCTTGAAGATCAGGTATGTTGAACAACAGGAAACCAAGTCCGCCAATGTCTTTTTACAGCGGATAAAGGAAAGTGTATGCAAGGAACGTGCCGCATGCTTATGAGGCACAATCACCCTTGTCTCACCCAGGAAGCCTGAACCTCCATGGCGTTCGGACCGCGCCTCGAATTTCGCCAGACACAATCGCTGGTCATGACGCCGCAGCTTCTGCAGGCGATCAAGCTGTTGCAGCTGTCAACGGTCGAACTGGCAAGCTATGTCGAGGAGGAGCTGGAACGCAATCCTCTGCTTGAGCGCCAGACAAGCCTGGATGATGCGCCCTTTGCCACGCCGGAGCCTGAAACGGGTGGTGGCGAACCCGTGGAAGGCGACTGGGCCAGCGACGAGATGCGTGTCGACAGGCAGGGCATCGAAGGCGAGTTGGGTACTGATCTTTCCAATGCTTTTCCCGATGATGCCGCGATGGCGGCAACGCCGTCAATCCGCGCCACAGAGGGGCCGACCCTGCCCTCTCTCGATGGGGGTGGACGCAGCGCCAAGGGCGGCTCCTTCGAGGACGATGATTCAAACCTTGAAAGCTATATCGCCAGTGGTCTGTCCTTGCAGGATCATCTGCAAAACCAGACCTTGGCCATTCTCGTGACGGTGGCGGACAGGGGTATCGCTCAAGCCTTGATCGAAAGTATCGATGAAACCGGCTATGTGACCGAGCCCGTTCAGGATATCGCTCTGCGGCTTGGCGCGGACATCGAGGATGTGGAATGCGTGCTGCACGTTATCCAGCAGTGCGAGCCGGCGGGCATCGGTGCCCGCACCCTGTCCGAATGCCTGGCGCTGCAACTCAAGGAAATGGACCGGTTTGATCCCGCGATGCAGATGCTGGTGGCCAATCTGGAATTGTTGGCCAAGCGCGATTTTCAGCAGTTGAAACGGCTTTGCCGGGTGGATGACGAGGATCTGGCCGATATGGTCAGTGAAATTAGACGGCTGAATCCCAAACCGGGTCTGGTCTTTGGTTCAGAACCGACACAGTCGGTTATTCCCGACGTGTTCATCCGCGCCGCCGCTGATGGCGGCTGGGCGATTGAACTTAACAGTGATGCCTTGCCGCGCGTCATTGCCAACAAGAGTTACTACGCCCGTATTTCAAAAACCAAGGATGTGGAAGGCAAGAGCTTCATTGATGAGGCCTGGGCCACCGCCAACTGGTTGACACGCAGCCTCGAACAGCGTGCCAAGACCATTCTCAAGGTTGCGACCGAAATTGTCCGTCAGCAGGATTCATTCTTCATGTACGGTGTCCAGTATCTCAAGCCGCTGAACCTCAAGACCATCGCCGAGGCTGTCAGCCTGCATGAATCCACAATCTCCCGCGTGACTTCGAACAAACACATGGCGACGCCGCGTGGCATGTTTGACATGAAATACTTTTTCACTGCCGCCATCGCTGGAGCGCAGGGCGAGGATTCACATTCGTCCGAGGCCGTACGCTTCCGCATCAGGCAATTGATCGAGAACGAAAGTCCGGGCGCAGTGCTGTCTGATGATGCGCTGGTGGGGGCCTTGAAGACACAAGGGGTGGATATCGCCCGGCGCACCGTCGCCAAATACCGGGAGGCCATGCGCATTCCCTCTTCAGCGATGCGGCGGCGGGAAAAGAAGGCTCTCTCACCGCGTTGACATGCTGTGCGTTGACATGACGCAGTTAGGCTCCTAGCTTTGGTCATCCCAGCTGCTGTCGCACTTTGGGGCGGCTGGCCACTCGGAGGAGATTGTCTATGCTGCATCGCGTCTCGGACGTTCGTGTTTCTGGAAAAAATCTGGATATTGGTCAATCTCTTCGAGAGCAGGCACAAGAGCGTATCAGCGAGGCAGTGGCCAAGTATTTCGAGGGGGGCTTTTCCTGCCGTGTGACGGTTGAAAAGGAGGGCACGGGCTTTCGCACCGATTGCACCGTACATCTTGATACAGGCGCGCTGATGCGTGTTTCAGGGTCCGCCCATGATGCCTATGCCAGTGTCAGTCAGGTGGTGGAGCGTATCGGCAAGCAAATGCGGCGTGACAAGCGCAAACGCACGGCCCACAGCAATGGCCGTGTGCTTGATTTCAATGAGCAGTCGGAGCCCGATATTGTGCGGGATCAGGCTATCAAATCCATTGAAATTGCGCAGAATATGGGCGATGCACGCCCCATTGTGGCTGAACGCGTGGACGGGCTGGACCGGATATCCCTTGAGGATGCCATAAACAGGATGGAAAAAAGCGCGTTGTCGAGCTATGTGTTCCGCAATATGGGGACAGACCGTATCAATATCCTGCAAGATCGAACGGATGGTTCGATTGGCTGGATTGATGTGGCAGAGAAAAATCTGTCCTAGAATCAGTGGGCAGAGCAAACGGGGTTTAGTCTGACGAAAAGCGCAGGCAGTTGGACCATGACTTGCATGGTCTACAGGCAATACGCGCGGGAGACATAGAGAACATCATGCCGTTGATCGACATTCTTGCACCCGATGGAGTCATTCCATCGGCACGTGCCGCGACAAAGAAGATATTACTGGAAGTGATTGCCGAGCAGGCATCCCGCGTTGCGTCTCTGCCTGAGCGGCTGGTTTTCGAGACACTTTTGCAGCGCGAACGCCTTGGTTCGACCGGAATCGGTGCGGGCATCGCCATCCCCCACGGCAAGTTCGAGGGGCTTGATCGTCTGGTCGGGCTCTTCATTCGCATGGAAAAACCGATCGATTTCGAATCACTTGATGGCGAGCCGGTTGACCTCCTGTTCGTGCTACTTGCACCGGAAGGTGCGGGCGCCGATCATCTCAAGGGTCTGTCGCGCGTGGCCCGCATGTTGCGTAACGCCAGCATCACGACGCAGTTGCGTGCAACGCGGGATGCTGTGGTCATTCACGCCTTGCTGACACAGTCCTCCGAGACATCAAAAGCTGCCTGACTGACGGTTCACGTCATCCAAAACCGTTCAGCATAGGCCAATCTGTAGTGCTCTGGATGTGCCCCAACGGCTGCCAGGCCCTGCAATGTTGCATTTGAAGCCATGATGAGATGTGTCCCTATGGGTTGCAAAAAGCCTGACGCACGGCTTTTGCGCTCGAAAGCGACGCGAAAGGTGGATTGTACAATCAGGCTGCTCAATCGCGGGGTTATGCCTCCGCCAATGAAAACGCCGCCAGTGGCACCAAAGCTCAGGGCCATATCTCCGGCGAACCGCCCGAGAATGGCCAGAAAATGCCGCACGGCTTCCACGGCAATCCTGTCCGTATTACCCAATGCGCCCGCGGTTACCTCACTGGCGCTGATCGATTTTTCAGGTTGTCTCTGTTTGCTGGCATGCGCCGCGTATAGCCGCACCAGTCCGCGGCCTGACAGCAGGTCCTCGAACGAAACCGGGCCACCGCCAAGATGAGGCCAGAGGGCAAGATCTTCGGGCGTTTCCGGTCCGAATGCCATGTGTCCAGCTTCACTGGCAACGGGGAGGAATGCGCCTTTGTCCATCAGAAGTGCTGCCACGCCCAATCCGGTGCCCGGACCAACCACCAGCATCGGGCCCCCCGTTGTATCGGTGACGGTGCCAAGCTGCAAAAGAGTTTCTCCGGCGAGAACCGGCAAGGCGAGACTGAGTGCCTCGAAATCATTCAGTAAAAGGCCCTGTTCCAATTTGAGCGCCTGCGCCAGTTTCGGTCCATCAAGGGTGAGGTTCCCGCCCGGGGTCACGGCATTGGTCAGTGTGGCTGTGCGGCCCTGAACCGGCCCCGCGACAGCCGCCAGCAACGATCTGATCTCAGAAAATCCGGCTTTGGCTATGGCCTGACGTATGGTGTCAGCAAAATCCGTATACGTCCCGCTGGCAAGCGTGATCATGTGTGAGAGAGGCGCGCCGGGATATGCAATGCTGGCAAAGCGGGCGTTGGTCCCGCCAATATCCGCCACAAGGCAGGGGTGTGGCAGGGATATCATGGCGATGTCAGGTCAGGTTGCGCGGGCGTGATTTTGCTACCCGGCGTCTGGGTTCTTCAACGGAGACCAGCCGGTCGGCTGATATTTGATTTTGCAACACGCGGCGCACTTCGCCAGCGGCGCGCAAACCCTCTGCCCAGGCGCCGCCCGCTGTGCCCCATTGCTCGATGCTCGTGGCCTCACCGGTAATCCAGATGCGTCCATCGATGGGCACGCGCAATTCCCGCCGCGCGGCTGCCCGGCCCGGTTTCGCCACGGACCAACTGCCCAGACTCAACGGGTCTATGCTCCAGGCACTGGCATGCAGCGGCTTCAGGCTACGGGCAACGGCGGGATCAACATGCCTGTCGAGCCAGTCGCGCACCACATCGGCCATGGTATCCATGCCTTTCGCGGCCAGCGTACGGGCTTCTTCGCCGCCAAAATCGGCAAAGTGCACACCGCGGCCACCGCCACCGGCCAGCATGTAGAAGGATTTGTTGGCGCTGTTGAGCAGGATTACCGCCCGGTCGACATCTTCGGAGAATGGATCATCCCCAAGCGTGAAAACCAATCGCTCGTAAGCCCCGTGGGGCAGATCACGGGCGGCTTGTCTGTGTCGCTCAGGCAAAGGCGGCTCAAAGGCGATGCTGTCATTGGCAATCAGCGGTGCCGGGACTGTCATGATTATCGCCCGCGCCTTGAACACCCCCCCTGTCGTATCCACCGCGACGCCCGTTTCGGTGCGCGATACGCGAAGGACTTTTACGCCCAGTTGCGGATTGGCAGTCGCACCCGCTGATGCAACCAGCGCGCCAAACCCGCCCTCAACAAAGCTGTCCTCACTGTCGACGGCATTGGAAAAATCCTCAACGCTCACATTGATGAGGGCCGTGCCACAGGCATGTGTACCATGCAGTTCACCAGCAAGAACCTGCCAGCGATCCGAGGTGTCGCAAGCCAGATCAGCTGAGACATCAGGATATCGGTTGGCCAGACGCACGATACCCTTGTCGATCTTGCGCCATGCGCGCCAGAGCTTCATTTGACCCCAAGTGCCCAATCTGTCCTCGCCGTCGATGACGATGGGCCAGTTATCGGCGGAATTGAGATCGACATCGAGACGTTTGGCCTCTCGGGCTAGCGGATTGACATGCTTGGCATGCAGCCAGTGTGCGCCAACATCAATGCCGTCATACGGGCCAATCGTCATGGTATGCGTGCGTCCACCAATGCGGTCGCGGGCCTCCAGATGGACCACGGATAATCCCGATTGCGTCAGGGCAATGGCAGCGGCAAGCCCGGCCGGGCCTGCTCCAACAACGATCACGTCAGTAGCTGTCATGGGTTTACAGTCCTGAGAGTATCTGAAGTGCCGGAATCGTTTGACAGGATTATGCCGCTTTCTCGCGGTCGAATTGTCCGGCCTTGCGAAAGCGGTAAAGATAGCCCGGCACAATGGCCTCGATGGAATCAGGCACGATGCCCAGACCCTGCAACGTGCGCTCCTCGTTGATTGCGATGTCTGAAACAGTGTTGTCAGTCTTCAGCATCAGCACCTGATCGCGTGTCAGTAAGGGTTTTGGCAGCACCTGAAGGATGCGGCCCTGCAATTCTGCGAGCGCGAAAGGCACGGGCACAAGGGCGCAATTGCGGCCTGTCACAGTCAGGATATAACTGAGTATCTCCTTGAAACTCTTCACTTCAGGGCCGCCCAATTCATAGGTCGCGCCTGCCTTGGCCTTGCCGTCAATTGCCTGTGCCACGGCTTCAGCCACATTGCCCACAAACACGGGCTGGAACTTTGTTGCACCCCCGCCAATCAATGGCAGGAATGGAAGAAACCGTGCCAGATTGGCAAACTGGTTGAAGAAGTTGTCCTCTGGGCCAAAAACGATGGATGGCCGCATGATGACGGTTGACGGGGCTTCCGCCCGCATGGCCATCTCACCAAGGGCCTTGGTGCGGGCATAAAAGGCTGGGCTATCGGCATCAGCGCCAATAGCCGAGAGATGCACGATGTTGGTGATGCCAGCCCGTGCGGCTGCCTTGGCAATGGTGCGCGCTCCTTCCGATTGAACGGCGCTGAAACTCTGGCGGCCGGTTTCAAACAGGATCCCCACCAGATTGACCACGGCATCGGCGCCTTGCACAGCGCGCATGACCGAGTCAGGATATCGCAAGTTGGCCTGGACCGGCATGATCTGGCCCACACTACCCATGGGCTGCAAATGACCAGCCAAATCCGGCCTGCGAACGGCAACCCGCACCCGCCAGCCACGCTTGGCAAGCGCACGCACCACATGGCGACCTACAAATCCCGAACCGCCAAAAACCGTGACCAGCCGTGTCATTGCGGCCTCCTGTGCAGATAATACGTCATGCAAACTGATTAAGGACTTTTTCTAGCTTATGAGCGGTAAAAGGCCAATGCGGTATAGCGTCCGCATATGTATTGCTGGTTTCAGGGTCCCATCTGGCCGCGATGGCGCAGGAAATGATCGGCCAGCACCAGCGCCATCATGGCCTCCCCCACCGGCACGGCGCGAATGCCCACGCAGGGATCATGGCGGCCCTTGGTCAGGATATCCGTTTCGTTTCCAAATCGGTCAACCGTGGCGCGGGGCGTCAGGATCGAGGAGGTCGGCTTGACCGCAAAGCGTGCAACGATGGGCTGGCCACTGGATATGCCACCTAGAATGCCACCGGCATGGTTGTTGGAAAAGTGGATATCGCCGTTGTTGCCAAGGCGCATTTCGTCGGCGTTATCCTCACCCCGCAGGGCGGCGGCACCCATGCCAGCGCCGATCTCGACGCCCTTGACAGCATTGATCGACATCATGGCAGCCGCAATATCCGTATCGAGCTTGCCATAAACCGGTGCGCCCCAGCCAGCGGGCACACCATCCGCCACAACCTCGATCACGGCACCAACCGATGATCCATCCTTGCGGATGTCATCCAGATAGGTCTCGTAAAAGGCCGCCATCTCTGCATCCGGGCAGAAGAACGGGTTTTCGCCAATCTGGTTCCAGTCCCAGCGGCTCCGGTCAATCAGGTGCGGCCCCATCTGCACGAGGGCTGCACGGATGGTAACGCCCGGAACGACCTTGCGGGCGATGGCACCGGCAGCCACGCGCATCGCGGTTTCGCGTGCCGACGAACGTCCGCCACCACGATGGTCCCTGACGCCGTACTTCGCATCGTAAGTATAATCGGCATGGCCTGGGCGATACTTGTCCTTGATGTCGCCGTAGTCCTTTGACCTCTGGTCAACATTTTCGATCAGCAGACCGATGGATGTGCCTGTTGTTACCTGCTGGCCCTTGTCGTCGGGGAAGACTCCTGAAAGGATTTTAACCTCGTCCGGCTCACGGCGCTGGGTGGTGAAACGGCTCTGGCCGGGACGCCGCCTGTCAAGATCGTGCTGGATATCTGCTACGGTCAACGCAATGCCAGCCGGGCAGCCGTCCACCACTGCGCCGATGGCTGGTCCATGGCTTTCACCAAAGGTAGTGAAGCGGAAAAGATGACCAAAGGTATTGTGCGACATCAAACCTTACTTTCTGCCGTCTCTTTGACGCGAAGCGTCGCTTTCGTCAAATCCTGCGTCATATCCTGCTGACGGTATTGTGAATATACATCGCTGCTTCGTGTAATGCGGAGACAGATCAAGTGCGTCAAACACAGGACGTTCCGGTTTACAAGGAGATAGAAATGATCAATCCAGTCACGCGCCGCACGCTTTTGGTTGGTGTTTTTGTTATCGCTGCCAGCGGCGCTCTTGCCCAGTCTGCAGCAACTCCGACACCTAAGTTCACACAAGCTGCCTTTGATGCCGCTCAGGCTGCGGGAAAATCCGTGATTGTCGAGGTCTCAGCGCCCTGGTGCCCTACATGCAAGGCACAGGCTCCTATCATCAAGAGCATGAAGACAAAGCCCGAGTTCAGCGGCGTTACCGTGCTTGAGGTCGATTTTGACAGCCAGAAGGATGTGCTGCAGAAACTGAAGGTACAAATGCAAAGCACTCTGATTGCTTTCAAGGGCAAGACCGAAACCGCGCGTTCGGTTGGGGAAACCAAAGCCGTCGAGATTGAAAAATTGTTCAAATCTGCGATTTGATAGCATCATGCTGACAACCCTTGCCCTTGCCGGTCTCGCCGGCGTTCTTTCCACACTCAGTCCTTGTGTTCTTCCCATCCTGCCTATTGTGCTTGGGACAGCGGCGACCGAGCACAAGCTGGGGCCGCTGGCTCTCGCGGCCGGATTGGCATTGTCCTTCGTCATCATCGGTATGTTCATCGCCACCGTCGGGTTTTCCATTGGCTTGACGGGTGATGTCTTTCGCATTGCTGCCGCTGTGCTGATGATCATTATCGGCATGGTTCTGCTGGTGCCGCAGTTTTCAATGCAGCTCGCGGCGGCAGGCGGACCGGCGGGAAACTGGGTGGAGCAGCGCTTTGGCGGCTTCTCCACCAGTGGCCTTGGTGGCCAGTTCGCGGTGGGGTTGCTGCTGGGTGCTGTCTGGAGCCCCTGCGTCGGACCAACCCTTGGTGCGGCATCCGTGCTGGCGTCCAAGGGCGAAAACCTGGGGCAGGTGATGCTCACCATGCTGACTTTCGGCATTGGGGCGGGGTTGCCCCTGGTGCTGCTCGGCTTCCTGTCACGGGAGGCCCTGATGAAATGGCGCAACAAACTGATGTCAGCAGGTGGACGCGGCAAGATGCTCTTTGGCGGCGTTCTGGTGGCGGCGGGTGTTCTGGTGATCACAGGATTTGACAAGGTTATCGAGGGGGCTCTGGTCAATGCGTCACCGGCATGGCTGACAGAACTGACAACACAGTTTTAAGAGTGTCATCTCTCCCGCCTTTGCGGCGGACAACGCATGCATGGCATTCGATCAGCTGACTTTTTGCAAGCCGATCCCATTCAATAAAAAAGGCGGCTGATGAGCCGCCTTCGTAAAATCCAGAGTGAAAGATATCAGTTGCGGATAACCGCCATCACATCCTTGAGCTGTCCCAGCTTTTCGGATGCAAGGCGTTTTGCCTCATCGGTCTTGGCATCGCGCAGGTCTTCTTCCGCGTTCTTCATTTCGGAAGCGATAACCTCAGCGTTGAGTTCTTCGACCGGTGTTGCCTG
>JANMLW010000112.1:0-1938 GCA_031372765.1 Hyphomicrobiales bacterium | reverse complement strand
GCGCGAATATGAAGCGCTGACGCCGATCATGCAGCTGCGCTACCGGCTCTATCGCAATCCAATGATCATGCTCGGGTTTGGTCCAGCATTCGTCTTCCTGTTCCGCAACCGGCTTCCGACCGGATACTTCAAAGCCGCAGGCTGGGCGTGGGTCAGTGCCTTAGGCACCAACGCCGGTATCTTTGCCGTCGCCTTCGCGTTGGCACAGCTTATCGGATGGCAAGCATTTCTCACCGTCCAGATCCCAGTTGTTGTGCTGGCAGCGACGATTGGCGTTTGGCTGTTCTACGTTCAACACCAGTTTGAAGAGACTGTTTGGGAAGTGCCGCCCGAGTGGGACCGGCACGATGCAGCCCTCTACGGCAGCTCTCACTATGACCTGCCCGGCTGGCTGCGCTGGATGACCGCCAACATCGGCGTGCATCATGTGCATCACCTGAGCAGCGTAATTCCCTACTATCGCCTGCAGGAAATTCTGAAGGATCATCCGCAGCTCGCTGAGGTGAAGCGCATGACACTGCGCGACAGTCTCTCTTGCTTGAGACTGCGGCTGTGGGATGAGGGGCAGAAACGCCTCGTATCCTTCCGGGAAGCCCGCCAGCTGATGATGGAGCGCGCGCAGGAAGCGGTTCAATCTACACAAAACCGTGCGGCCTGATCAGGACAACCGTTTTACAGCTTCGCAAAACAAAAAACCCGGATGGCGAAAGCCACCCGGGTTTTTTCATGTCCGGTGTCATACCCGTTAATACACCCGCGCCTTGGGTTCGATGTAACTGATGTCGTTGGTCATGGTGCGTGTGTGCACGGGGCGGTAGTCGAGATGCACCGCATTCTTGGCATCGTCACTGAACGCCAGCGTGTGCTTCATCCAATTCTTGTCGTCGCGGGCGCTGAAATCTTCGCGTGCGTGCGCCCCGCGGCTTTCCTTGCGGTTTTCAGCGCTCACAACCGTCACGGCCGCTTGCGCAATCAAGTTGTCGTATTCGAGCGTCTCGATCAGATCTGAATTCCAAATCAGCGAACGGTCGGTGACGCGGATGTCGGCCGACTCGCGCCAGATGCTGGAAATCTTCTCAACGCCCTCCTTGAGCACGGGGCCATCGCGGAACACGGCGCAATTTGTCTGCATCACTTTTTGCATGCGCAAGCGAAGCGCGGACGTTGGCGTTGACCCATTGGCATAGCGGAAGCGGTCAAGCCGTGCCATCGCTTGATCCGAAGACCGCTCCAAGAAGTCCGGCTGACTGGCGCGCTTTTCAACCGTATCGGCGCAGCGCAAGGCAGAGGCCCGGCCAAACACCACAAGATCGATGAGTGAGTTTGATCCCAAACGGTTCGCCCCATGCACAGATACGCACGCGGCTTCGCCGATGGCCATAAGTCCAGGCACAACCGTGTCAGGGTTGCCGTCTTTCAACGACAGCACCTCCCCGTGATAGTTCGTCGGGATGCCACCCATGTTGTAATGCACGGTGGGAAGGACGGGAATTGGCTGGCGGCGCAAATCGACATTGGCAAAAACCTTGGCACTCTCGGTGATGCCTGGCAGGCGCTCGTGCAAAATCTTCGGATCGAGATGATCGAGGTGCAGATAGATATGATCGGCTTCGGCACCAACGCCGCGACCTTCGCGGATTTCAATGGTCATCGAACGTGAAACGACGTCACGTGAAGCAAGATCTTTGGCGTGGGGCGCATAGCGCTCCATAAAGCGTTCGCCCTTGCCGTTCGTAAGATAGCCGCCTTCGCCGCGCGCGCCTTCGGTGATGAGCACTCCTGCACCGTAAATGCCGGTTGGATGGAACTGCACGAACTCCATGTCCTGGAGCGGCAGGCCTGCGCGCAGCACCATGGCGTTGCCGTCGCCGGTGCAGGTGTGAGCCGTCGTTCAGGAGAATTAGGCGCGGCCATAGCCGCCCGTCGCCAGGATTGTGC
>JANMLW010000106.1:0-2038 GCA_031372765.1 Hyphomicrobiales bacterium | reverse complement strand
GAGAATGGTGCTGGCAAATCGACCCTGATGTCGATTGTCTATGGCTTCTACGAGGCGGATTCCGGCTCGATCAAGATCAAGGGCAAACCCGTCCGCATCCGCTCCTCGCAGGATGCGATCAGTCATGGCATCGGCATGGTGCATCAGCACTTCATGCTGGTGGAAACCATGACGGTGCTCGAAAATGTCATCCTCGGGGCCGAAGGGGGAGCTTTGCTCGCCAGGGGCGAAGACAAGGCCCGTGCTGTCTTGAAAGAACTTGGGGCGCGCTACGGCCTCACCGTCGATCCCGATGCCATCGTGGGCGAACTGACGGTGGGTCTGCAGCAGCGCGTCGAGATCATCAAGGCCCTGTATCGGGGTGCTGATATCCTCATTCTGGACGAACCGACGGCGGTGCTGACACCTGCCGAGGCAGACCAGTTGTTCGAGCTCACCAAAGCGCTGAAAGGGCAGGGTAAGACCGTCATCCTGATCACGCATAAACTGCGCGAGATCATGCATGCCACCGATCATGTCTCGGTGATGCGCAGGGGGGAATTGGTAGCGACACTGGAGACGGCAAAAACCACACCAGCCGATATTGCCGAGGCGATGGTGGGGCGGCGTGTGCTGCTCAAGGTCGCCAAGGGGCCGTCCAATCCGGGGCGCGTGTTGCTTGATGTCAAGGATTTGACGGTTCGCGACGGCAAGGGCGTGACGCGGTTGGATCGTGCAACATTTCAGATAAGGGCAGGCGAAATTCTGGGCATCGCTGCAGTCTCCGGCAACGGCCAGAGCGAATTGCTGGAGGCGCTTTCAGGAATGCGCGTTGCCAGCGGCAGCATTGTGATCGACGGTAAAGCGGTTGATCCCGCCAAGCCTGATCCGCGTCTGATGCGGACGCTCAGACTGTTTCATGTGCCCGAGGACAGGCACCGATGCGGTCTGGTGTTGCCGTTTGAGGCTGCTGAAAGCGGCATTCTCGGTCACCATGGCGACGGGCGTTTCCAGCGTGGCCTTTTGCTCGATCACGCCATCGTTGCCAATGATCAGGCTGCCAAAATGGCGGCTTATGATGTCCGTCCGCCCTTGCCGGATCTGCGCACGGCAAAATTCTCCGGCGGCAACCAGCAGAAGATCGTGCTGGCGCGGGAAATGGAGCGCGATCCTTTGGTGCTGCTTATAGGCCAGCCCACACGCGGCGTGGACATCGGCGCCATCGAGTTCATCCACAAGCGCATTATCGCCATGCGGGATGCGGGCTGCGCCATCTTGCTGGTATCCGTGGAACTGGAAGAAATCATGAGCCTGTCAGATCGCATCATCGCCATTTGTGGCGGCATCATCACAGGTGAGCGCTTGCCCGCGTTGACTAACGAGCGCGAACTGGGCCTGTTGATGGCCGGTGTCTCGGCGGAGGCGGCGTGATGGAGCGCTGCCTGTGCAGGGTGCGTCCTTCGAGGCTTTGCTGCGCAAAGCACCTCTTGATGATGAAGTCCATGTTGTGCACAAATCTCCTTATCCTGAGGTGCGAGCCAAAGGCGAGCCTCGAAGGACGCAAAGTATCGCAGCGATGCGGTAAAATGATTCCACCATGAGCGCCCCCGTCGAACTTCCGCGCTGGGCCGATGTCGCCCTTGTCCCGCTGCTGACCGTGATCACGGCCTTCGCCGTGTCCGGCCTTGTTGTGCTGGCGATTGGCGAAAACCCACTGCAGGCCATGACCATCCTGTTCAAGGGGGCGCTCGGCAGCAAGGCTGGCTGGGGCTATACACTGTATTACACCACCAGCTTCATCTTCACCGGGCTTGCCGTGGCCATCGCCTTCCAGGCCGGGCTGTTCAACATCGGCGGTGAGGGGCAGGCGACGCTCGGCGGATTGGGCGCTGTGCTGTTCTGCTTTACCTTCGAGGGCCTGCCCGGCTTTCTGCTCGTGCCACTGGGTGTGCTGGGGGCCGCATTGGCAGGCGCACTCTGGGCTTTCATTCCGGGCTATCTGCAAGCCAAGCGCGGTAGCCATGTGGTCATCACCACCATCATGTTCAATTTCATTGCG
>JANMLW010000152.1:0-2968 GCA_031372765.1 Hyphomicrobiales bacterium | reverse complement strand
TCTGTGACCTTCGTGCCGGCCTTGAGGCCCATGTAATCGAGTGCCCGCTGTTTCGACTGGCGCTTGGTTTCATCGCCGATCATCGCCGGATCAGGCACCAGACCAGCTACCGAAACCACATCTTCCGGGCTTGTGCCCCAGGAAACGATAGGGGGCAAGTCGTTGGCATTGAGGATCAATGTCCGGTCAAAATGTGCGCTTTTGTCGGAATAGAGCGTCTCCCAGTAACGCCGTGCCGCATCCCATGCCGCCCCCTTGGGCGCACGGGGCCGGTCCTTCAGATAGGCGTAAGCCTTTTCATCTGGCGCAATCATGCCAGCGCGTGCGCCGCCCTCGATTGTCATGTTGCAGACGGTCATCCGGCCTTCCATCGACAGTGAGCGAATGGCGGAGCCTGCAAACTCGATGACGCTGCCCGTGCCGCCGGCGGTGCCGATCTCACCGATGATGGCGAGCACGATGTCCTTCGCGGTCACGCCTTTTTCGAGTGAGCCATCCACCTCGATCAGAAAGTTTTTGGCCTTTTTCTGAATCAAGGTTTGTGTTGCAAGCACATGCTCGACCTCGGAGGTGCCGATACCGTGGGCCAGCGCACCGAAGGCACCATGGGTGGAGGTGTGGCTGTCGCCGCAGACGATGGTTGTGCCCGGCAGTGTAAAGCCCTGCTCGGGACCGACAACGTGGACGATTCCCTGACGCTTGTCGGTCTCGTTGAAATACTCGATGTTGAATTCAGCGGCGTTCCTGGCGAGTGTCTCGACCTGAATGCGGCTTTCCTCATCCGCGATGCCCTTGGTGCGGTCGGTTGTTGGAACATTGTGGTCGACGACAGCCAGTGTCTTGGATGGTTGGTGAACCTTGCGTCCGGTCATGCGCAAGCCTTCAAAAGCCTGTGGTGAAGTCACTTCATGCACAAGATGTCGATCGATATAGAGCAGGCAGGTGCCATCGGCCTGTTCATCAACCAGATGATCGTCCCAAACCTTGTCATAAAGTGTGCGGGGTTGCTGAGCGCGGGATTGCATGGCGTCCTCGTGAGGAAAAGTGTGTTGGCTGTAAAATCGATAAGGTCAATAACGGCAAACCGACGCTGGATGCAACTCTGCCATGCAGCCCAAGGCTAAATTCGTCGCAGCGCTGCCTCTTTGAAGAGACGAAAGGCTGGTGTATAGAGCCTCAATCCGACGGCTCCCAAAGGCCGAACCGCCGGTTCGTTTTGAACCCGAACGGCAGAGCATCTGATCCATCCCATGAGTACAGACACACATACGCCACCGCAGGGTGTTGCAGCACCCGGTTCCGGCAATAGCCACGATAGCCACGGACAAGAAAACCACAGCAAGGCGGGTTTCACCGGTCTGGCACTTGGTTCAGTCGGTGTGGTTTATGGTGATATCGGCACCAGTCCGCTCTACGCGCTCAAGGAATCGCTGCATCACACCGCCAAGGATGGCCTGGTCAACGCCACGGAGGTAATCGGTGTCGTATCTCTGCTCATCTGGGCACTGGTCATCGTTGTGACGCTGAAATACGTGGTTTTTATCATGCGTGCTGACAACAAAGGCGAGGGTGGCACCCTTTCGCTGATGGCGCTGGCGCAGGCGAAGATGGGTCGGAACATGGGACCGGTGTTCTTTCTGGGGGTCATTGGGGCTGCACTGTTTTACGGTGATTCGATCATCACGCCTGCCATTTCAGTGCTTTCTGCAGTGGAGGGGCTGAAGCAGATCGAGTCCTTGAAGGATACATGGATTGCTTCTGATCGCTATATTGTCATCTTCGCAGTGATCGTGCTGATCGGGCTGTTTGCGGTGCAAAGCCGGGGAACAGGCAAGGTGGCGACCTTCTTTGGCCCCATCATGCTGGTCTGGTTTCTGACGCTGGCCGTGCTGGGCATGCTCCATATCAGCGATGACTGGCGCATCGTGAATGCTTTCAACCCCTATTATGCCGCCTATTTTCTGGCCAATCACGGCATGATCGGCCTCATTGTCTTGGGTTCCGTTTTTCTGGCCGTTACGGGCGCTGAAGCCCTCTACGCCGATATGGGCCATTTTGGCCGCAATCCGATCCGCGCGGCCTGGCTGGCGTTGGTTTTTCCGGCACTGGTCCTGAACTATCTCGGTCAGGGTGCGCTTGTCCTGAAGAATCCAACCGCCATGGCTGACAAGAATTTCAGCCCCTTTTATGCGCTGGCACCTGAGTGGGCTCTCATACCGTTCATTGTGCTGGCTCTTGTTGCCACCGTCATCGCCAGTCAGGCCGTCATAACAGGCGCCTTCTCGCTGACCCAGCAGGCCGTGCAGCTTGGATTGCTACCGCGTCTTGAAATCCGCCATACCTCGGAAACGCAGCGGGGTCAGATTTACCTGCCACAGATCAATTGGCTGCTGATGATCGGTGTTCTGGTGCTTGTGGTGATATTCCGCAGTTCGTCGTCGCTGGCCAACGCTTACGGAATCGCGGTCACGGGCGCGATGCTGGCGGATGCCGGTTTGTTTTTCTTCGTCACATGGAAGGTCTGGGGCTGGAAGCCCTGGCAGTCGACACTGGTTGTTGTACCTTTCTTGATTGTGGATGCCGTGTTCTTCGGCGCCAATCTGCTGAAGTTGTTTGATGGTGCCTACATGCCGCTCATTTTCGGCGCGGTGCTGATTTTGCTGATGTGGACATGGGTACGGGGCAGCCGCATCGTCTATGCCAAGGAGCGCAAGGACAGCCTGCCTGCCGCTGATCTGTTCCGCATGCTGGAGAAGTCCCAGCCCGTGCGGGTCAAAGGCACGGCGGTGTTCCTGACCAGTGATCCGGACAATGCGCCGGGCGCCTTGCTGCACAACCTCAAACACAACAAGGTGCTGCACCAGCGCAACATCATCCTCACCATCAAGACATTGGATGTGCCCTGGGTGCCTGAGCATGAGCAGCTTTCCATTGCACCGATCTGCAACGACGAGGTGACGCGCATCAT